>JAJPHS010000043.1 GCA_021325175.1 Terriglobia bacterium | reverse complement strand
ATTGGCGTTATACTTAATAAAGAGTCGTTCCACCACGCTTGAGTTAAGATGGCGGAAAGGCTCTTCTTAAAATATGGATCAGAAAATCCGGGTGCTGGTGGCAAAACCCGGGCTCGACGGACACGATCGCGGCGCGAAGGTTATCGCTCGCGCGCTGCGGGACGCGGGTATGGAGGTTATTTACACCGGCCTGCGGCAGACTCCGGAGATGATCGTTAACGCGGCGCTTCAGGAGGACGTGCAGGTGATTGGATTGTCGATCCTTTCCGGCGCGCACAACGCTATCGTTCCCAGAGTGATGGAACTCCTCAAAGAAAAAAAGATGGATGACGTAGTGGTCGTCGTCGGCGGCATCGTTCCGGATGAGGATGCCGAACAATTAAAGCGGATCGGCGTGGCGGCAGTGTATCAGCCCGGCGCATCGCTCGAGGAAATTGTGGAATTCATCCGCAGCTCAGTGAAGCAAACCGCTTAAGCGGCCGCTCCACTTTTAGAGAAGGAAGAATGCAAGACAAACTGAATATCGCGGTGTTCGTCGATTACGACAACATCGAGATCGGACTGAAATCGACGCTGCGCCGGGAGTTCGATGTTTCCCTGGCGCTGGACGCGCTGAAGGAACGGGGCGACATCGTCGCCAAGTTCGCCTACGCGAACTGGGGCCGCCAGGACGGCGCGACGCGGCAGATGGCGGAAAACGCGGTGCAGATGGTACAACGGATTCCCTCGCCTCGCGGAGATAAAAATGGCGCGGATATCAATCTCGCGCTCGACGCGTTGGAAATGGCGTTCACGCACACGCACGTGAATGCGTTTGCCATCGTCAGCGGCGACAGCGATTTTATTCCACTGGTGAACAAGTTGAAGGAATACGGCAAGACGGTATTCGTCGTGGGAGGAAAAGCGTTCACTTCCACCATCCTTCAGCAGAATTGCCATGAATTTATCAGCTTCGAATCGCTGATGGCCGATGCGCCGGCAAGCACGGCTGCGCCTGCGTCCAACGAGCCGCGGCAGCAGCAGCGGCGCGACCGGCCGGATCGCGGGGACCGGCGGCAAAGGCCGGCTCCGCTGGAATTGAATCAGGCGATGCCGCTGGTGGAGCGCGCGCTCCAGGTGCTTGAAAGGCGCGCCGTGCAGCCGCAGCTGGGGTTGTTGAAATCCACGATGCTACAGCTCGACCCGGCGTTTAACGAACGCGCGTACGGAGCGTCGAGTTTTTCGGACTTTGTCGAGAAGCTCAAGCGCGCCGATCTGGTGAACGTCAGCGGAACCGGCGGGCGATACATCATTGAGCGGAGGGGCACGTCGCAGCCGGAGCGGCCGAATCTCAAGCCCGAGGATCTGCTGCCGCCGCTGCGCGACGTGCTCGAAAATCACAGGTTAGAGATCGAGAACGGCTGCCCGGTGGAGGATCTGGAGCAGTGGTTCCGCGCCGAGCAGCCCAACTTCGATCCGAGCGCGTACGGCTTCCAGCAGTTTTCAGAGTTTCTGAACTACGCGCAGGACAAAACGGTGGTGCGGCTGGAGCCGACCGAGGAGCAGGGCATGCTGGTGTATCTCGGCGCGGAGTTTTATCCGCCTGCCGAACCGCCCGCGCCGGAACCCTCGCCGGTAGCCGAAGAGGTCGAAGAGGATGAGCCGCAGCCTTACGTGGAGGGACAGCCGACGATCTTCGAGCCGAATCCGCCTCCGCCCAAGCCGAAGAAAGCGCCCTCGCGCAAGCGAGCTCCGAAGGCGGGAACGGGCGCGTCGCGCCGGCCGCGGCGAAAGAAAACGGATCTGTAACTATGATCGAGCGGATTTTTCCCGCGACCGCGCCGACACCGCGCGGTCCGTATTCTCCGGCGGTGCGGGCGGGCGATTTCATTTACGTGAGCGGGCAGGGGCCTGTCGACCCCACGACCGATAAGCTTTCGCCCGGTGACATTTCCCATCAGACGCGGCTGGTTTTGTCGAATATCAAAAGAATCCTTGAAAGCTGCGGTGCGGCGATGCAGGACGTGGTGAAGTGCTCCGTGTTCCTGAAGGAAGGCGCGGAGTTCCCGGCGATGAATGCCGTCTACGCGGAATTTTTCGGCGAGAACCGGCCGGCTCGCACGACGGTGATTTGCGGTTTCGTGGCGGATATACGCGTCGAAATCGACTGTGTGGCCTACAAGCCGCTGCGATAACGCTTTATTCCGGCTCGGGCGATTCGTCCACGACTGCGTAATCGAGCACCATTTGCGAATTGGCGAGCGCGTCGACGAACTCCGACTCGCGGCCGTCGGCGATGTCGTATTCCCAAACCTCGGAACCAACGCTTAGAAAATCGTCGTCTTCTTCCAGCCGTTCCTCGTTGTGCATCGCGGCGGGCTTGTCGCGCTCGATGAAAACAGCATCTCTTACCACTCCGTCCTGGAGCTCCGGGATGAGGTACTCCGGTGGATTTTCGCTGGGCTCGCCGCTGCCGCCCGTCCGTTCCATGAACATCACCCGGTATCGCATGTCAGCCTCCAAAAACCTGGACGCGGTTAGCGCGCGCGCGGGCGCGAGTGTAACGGCGAAGGCATTGATCGATAAGGGCGCGATAGCGGCGGGCCGCGCGGGCGAATCGCCGCTGCTCAGCCGCGTCCACCGAGCTTTTCGCCAGCTCGCAGTAACCGAACCGAAAGGCCGAGTACGCCAGGAGATAAAACGGGAATCGCGCGTGAACATCGCGATCGCCGGTGAGCGATACGAATCGGTCGAGAAGCTCCGCGGAATCGGGCAGGGAAAATTCGACCGCGATGGCCGCCAAATCCCAGGCAATATCCCGCGGTCCCGGGAAAAAATGATCGTCGGCGTGATCGGCGGCGTCGGTTTTGAGGAAGCCGCGCGCGGTCTCGATCCATTCATGCGGCAGCATCCGCGCATCGAGCAGACATGCTCGCGCGCCGCCGAGAGGCTCGGTCAGATCGCGCTCGGGAGTCCAGGCGCAACCGAGCGCTTCGCTGACGTTCGTGCTGGTCATGTGAATTAGATCGTGAGGATCCGCGGAAGCAGGGAATTCTCGCGCGATGTGGGCCAGGTAGCGGAGCATTACGCAAATCAGATCCGGCGAAGAGCGCGAAACGGGAGCGCCCGGCGCAAACCGGCTGAACAGAAATCCGTGCGCCAGATCCAGGGGAGCAGGTACGAATCCGGCGTCGTGCAAGCATTGCAAACGCTCGAAAGCCGCCCGCCCGCGCGCGCCGAAGCCGGCGAACTTGGCGAAGATTCTCGGAGCTGTTCGGCTCAGGAACTTGCGGCGTTCGTGCTGCGGTTGGATGGCGGGATATTCCGATTCGGTGCAAAAGAGCACTTTGCGCCATGTTGCGGCGGAAAGATCGTGCCAGCCTTCGAAGCCGCAGCCGGCAACTTGCGGGTCCGATGGCGGGGGGAATGCGCGGTGGCGCCTCCAGCGGTCGCGGGCCGTATCCGAGACGAACTGATCCGGGTCCGGCGCCCAGGAGGGAAACAGAAAAATATTCGAATCGGGGACGCCGACGTCGGCCAACGCGCGCGCGACAGAGGCGAACGATGAGCCGCTCAGGCCGGGGCCCTCATCGCCCACCAGATACGCGGCCGCGCCGGTACGAATCGGCGGAAGGTCGCAGGCGCGGTCGAACGGGTGACCGTGCGGCCGCACGGTGTAGCATTCCACATTTACGCCCGCTTCGGCGAGAGTTCCCGCAATCACGGCGCTCAAGCTCGTCCCGATGCTGCGAATCCCGATCACCACGGCATCGGCGCAATGAACCTCCGAGAAAAACGTTTCGGTGGCGGCAATATAGCTTTCCGGATAGAGTCCGTAAAAGGCGTAGCCTTCCGGGGTGCGAAGCTCGATTGTCTCGGGAATTTTTACGTAAGACAGGCGATTGAATTGGGCCTGCTCCTCGCGAGCGCGCGAGGGACGCCGCTTGAAGGAGCGATAAAAGAGCCGGCCGAGGCGCAGCGCGATCCGGCGGAGGTCCGCGAGCCGCTCATCATCGGGCAGGAGCGCGTCGGCGATTCCACATTCGAGCTGGCCAAATTCAATCAAGCCTTCGCGAATCGAATCGTGATCGGACAAGGCGATTTTTCGCACGATTCCGGCCAGAAGCTCCCGCGTCGGAACGGTGCGGTGATGATCGCGATAGACGATCATGAAATATGCTCGCCCTGTTGATTCGACATGCTCAGGCGCTGGCGCAGGATCGAATCGGACTGCGCGCCGGACTCGCGCTGAGCGAACAAGGCGAGCAACAGGCGGCGGCTCTCGCACGGCGATTGCAGCGCGTCGAAATCGCCGCGATCTTTTCGAGCCCGCTGCGGCGAACCATGCAGACCGCCGAAATCATTGCGGCCGCGCACGATCTGCGCATCACGCCCGAACAAGCTTTGATCGAGGTGAATCCCGGCGATTGGGAAAACCGGCCGGTTAAAGAGCTGGCGGGCGATCCCGAGTGGAGCCGGTACAATTCGTTCCGCAGCGGGACTCGCATTCCGGGCGGCGAGATGATGATTGAAGTGCAGGCCCGAGTTGTCACGTTTCTTGAACGCGCCGCGCGCGACTTTCCGGGCCGCGCGGTGGCGATCGTGAGTCATGCGGATGTGATTCGCGCCGCGCTCTGCCATTACATCGGGATTCCGCTGGATTTGTCGCTGCGAATCGAGATCGGCCCGGCTTCCGTGAGCGTGCTTGAAGTAGAGCCGTGGGGGGCAAGGCTTCGCGAGCTGAATCACGGCGGAGATTTAGATTTATGAAGCAGAACCGGCACGATGGAATCTCACTTCAAGGGTGGAGATGCAAACCTTATCACGTCTGGATGGAGCTCTTGACGAATTGAGCGATCCGCAAGAGACGCAGTGCGAACTGCTGCGCGAGCATCTGGAAGCCGCGCGGTCCAACTTGCTCGGCGAGATGCGCGAGGAATATGTCCTGAATCTGCGGCTTGCCGCAAACACCCTGAATTGCGTGGCCGACGCGCAGCGGCGCAGGCGTCTCAAGAAGCTTCTCGATGAATTGCAGAAGGCCGTGTAGCCCATGCTCACCGTGCCGCGCACGCATTCACTGCTGGAGCTCAAGCAAGCGGCGCGCGATTGCGAAAGATGCGATCTATATAAGAATGCGACGCAGACGGTGTTTGGCGAAGGCCCGACGCACGCCGCCGTCGTGGCTGTCGGAGAGCAGCCGGGAGATTACGAGGACCAGCAGGGTAAGCCGTTCGTGGGCCCGGCGGGGCGGATACTCACTCGCGCGTTTGAGGAATCCGGCCTCGACGCCGGTGAGGGTTTATATCACCAACGCGGTGAAGCACTTCAAATTCGAGACGCGGGGGAAAAGGCGCATTCACAAAAAACCGGATGCTACCGAAATTTGGGCGTGCCGGCCATGGCTTTGAGGCAGAGATTTCACTGATTCAACCAAGACTCGGACCGCGATCGCGAATACCGCGGATTGGTGAAGGATTTGAAGGTCGCCGAGGATTGGCTTCGCAGCCATCCATAAGCGTCCAGATAAGCGTTTACCATTTTCGAAGCGTGGAAAAATTTGGCGCGCTTCCTGGCGGATTCCTGAAATTGTTTTCGCAACAATTCCGATTCGACGAGAACCTGCAAGCGTCCGGCAAACTCGCCGGGGCTGTCGGGAGGGGCAAAGAGCGCCGCGCCATCCCAGTTTTCGCGCAGGCTGGGAATATCGCCAAGAACCAGAGCGCATCCGGAGAGCGCTGCTTCGAGCACGGACAATCCGAACGGCTCATAACGCGCGGGATGGGCGTAAATTGCGGCTCGCGCAAACCATTCGGCTATTTCTTCGCCGCTCAATCCGCCCAGCGCCGCGAGATTCGAAAATTTTCCGCCATCGCCGGCGGCATAGATGGGCCAGGGAAGCGACGGCGCGATGCGATCGAGCAATTGAATATTTTTTGCCTGATCCCATAGGCGCCCCGACGCGAAGATGAAATTTTCCTTCGGCGCGCAACGGAAGCGGCGGGGATCGCGGCCGTTGGGAATCACCTGCACCGCACAATCGTCGTGGCAGGCAAGCTCATTTCGCATCGCCCGGGAAACCGCGACGATCAGATCCGCCTGGCGAAGTCCGCGAGTCACGCGCCGCCGATATTCATCCCAGGCCGGCGGCGCGGCGCAGCCATGCACCGCGCGCCACCAGGACACAACGCAGGAATGCGCGACGACGAGCTTCGGCGCAAAAAACGGCACGTCCCCATAAGCGTAGCCGTTGAGATGAATGACGTCGGGCCCAATTTCGCTTTCGAGTTCCAGAAGCCAGTCACCCGAACGATAGACATCATCCCACGGGTCTTCCATCCATTCGAGCTTGTAAGACCGGTGTCGAACGTCAATGCCGGGAGCCGGCGGCGGTTCGGGACCGAAAACGACAAGCGTTGTCTCCACGCCGCGTTCGGCAAAACCGTGCGCGAGCTCGAGAGCGTAGTTCCATACGCCGCCCGCAGCGTCGGCGGTCATCAATACGCGGCGAATCATCCGGTGTGCTCCAATTCCGAAAGCGGCAGCGGGCGCGATTCCTGAATCTCGCTGAATTGCGCGTATTGAGCGAGATAGTACTCGTGGGCGCGTTCCCAGGCGCGATCGTCGGGCAAGCCCCAGCGAAGCGTGTAGTCAGGGGACCCGGGATAAGGAAACATCGGCACCGGATCATTCGCCCATACTCCGGCCCGCCGCATCTGTTCCCGCCACTCTGCGATCGTCCGATCATCATCCATCGGAGTCTTAATTAAGTTAGCCTGTACGAAGGCGATTTGCTTCTTCGCGTAAATCAGACGCTCCGATAGCTCATCCGTCTCCAGTTTGCATCTTTTTTCCAGCAAGTTCCTGCCCTGGGAAGTCAGACTCTCGATGCCGGCCTCGATCGAGACACAACCCGCGCGCGCCAACAGGTCGATCATGCGATGATTCCACAGATCAATTCGCGTCTGTATGCCAATCTTTACATCACGCGATGCGAGTGCTTCCAATAACGCGCCGTCGGGAAGAAAGATTTCGTCGATAAAATAGACATAAGTAACACCCTGCGCGATGACGCGATCCAACTCAGCAAGAATGATCGAAAGCGGACGCTTTCGGTAACGATTCCGAAAGTTATCCTTCGCGCAGAAAGTGCAGTGATAGGGGCAGCCACGGGAGGCTTCCATCTCCGCGCCGAAACCGAAGAACGGAGTGTCGAAACGATGGTGATGATGAGAATGCGCGTGAATGACGGCTTCGGGCCATTCCAGCGCGGGCAGCGCGCTCATATCAGATGCGTGCCCAGCACCCTTGCGAATGCGGCCTCTATCGAAATACGTTATGGCATCAATCTCTGACCACGACCTCGCCAACTTTGGCAACGTTTCTTCGCATTCACCCATTACGACAACGTCCGCTTGGAGTTTCGCGAGAACCGCGACGGGAGTAGTCGATCCGTGTGGCCCCACAATGACGATATTTTCGGCCACATCGTGAATTTCGCGAACCAGCCGCTTTGGAACCGTAACCTCAGGCGGCGCGCAACGCCAGAACAGATAACTCGGAGTGGTCGTTACCACTGTAAAGTCAGGATGAAAGGTATGCAAAGTTTCTCTTATTTCTAAGTTGGTGAGCTGCGCCATCTGGCCGTCGATCATCAATACTTCATGACCCTGAGCTTCGAGCAATGCTTTCGAATAGCCGAATTCAAGCGGCAGGTGAGGCTCGCGGCATCCGAAGTAAATACTGCCATCGAATGTCCAGGCCGGATTTACAAGCGCGTAGCGCATTTGGAGCCTAAACCATGAGCCCGCGAGCTTCTAACTCGTGCACGGAATCGTCGACGCGATCGCAAATAACCTGTGACTCAAGCCACTCCGCGAAACGGGTCAGCCCGTTTTCAAAAGTCACTTCAGCCTTAAAGCCAAGCTTTTGCTTGCTGCGCGAGATATCGGCGAAACAATGGCGAATGTCACCGGCACGATAGCGCCCGGTAATTTGCGGCTGTAATCGCTCCTTGCCGAGAATTTTCGCGATGCGCTGGGCGACTTCAAGAATACTGACTCGCTGGCCGCTGGCAACATTGAAAACCTCGCCGGTTGCGTCGGTTTCCACGGCAAGCCGGCAAGCACGAGCCACATCCCCGACATTCACGAAGTCCCGGCACTGTTTTCCGTCCTCGTTAATCAGAGGATGCTTACCACTCAAAAGTCGGGAGGAAAATATCGCCAGAACTCCGGTATATGGATTGGACAAAGCCTGGTGGGGACCATAGACATTAAAAAAGCGCAGAGCCACCGTCGGAATTTTGTAAATCCGTCCAATCATCAGACACATTCGCTCCTGGTCCCACTTGGAAAGTGCATAGATCGAGCTAAGACATGGATGTTTCGTTTCCGGCGTCGCAATGGGATGGAGCGGATTGCCGTTTTCATCGCGCGGCTCCCAGTCTCCAGCGCGAAGTTGTTCGAGCGTCCGCTCGGCGTTCGCGAAAATCGTTCCATTCACTCGACGGTACAGACCTTCTCCATAGATACTCATGCTGGAGGCGACCACAAGCCGGGACACCGGTTTTCGGGTCAGCTCCTCAAGTAACACGGCGGTACCGAGATTATTGACGCTGGTGTAATCAGCGATTTCGTACATACTTTGGCCGACGCCGACCGCGGCGACCATATGCACCACGATTTCGACGCTTTCCAGCGCGCGGCGCACGGCGGAGGCGTTGCGAATATCGGCGACGATCAGTTCCGCGTCTTTAGAGAGATAGTCGGGACGGCGCCGCTCCGGACCGTGCACTTGCGCCGCCAGATTGTCGAGAATGCGTACTTCGTAACCGCGAGAAAGGAGTTCCTGGGTGACGTGTGAGCCGATAAAGCCAGCCCCGCCCGTAATCAGAACCTTCTTTTGGGACATCGGCCGCAGTAAATGCAATTGCTGGACCAACTCACGAATTTGGCAAGTCTTATGAAGATTAAAGAAGGTAAGTAGGGCAAACAAAGGTATGTAGGTTTGTTTGTGAGACGTGACTCCAATGTAGGCGGACCGGCTATTTAGTACCGGCTATGCACAAATTGCCGCACAAACTGCGCTTCCCTCCAGCTACAACGTTTCAGTTGGCGCGCTGAGCCTGACGGCAGCGTTGTGCGGCAGCAGCATACTCTGCGATCTTCGGGTGCAATGCTTTTGGCAGAACGCCCTTATCCCGCAAGGCCGAGTAAAGCGCGCGAGCCTGATCGAACTCGGCTCCAGCGCTCGCGTATAGACTTCGATGTTTGCGGGCGAAGGATTCGTAGGTTTCAGCGAGCTCGGCATGAGTATCGGCGAGTTCAACGTTGGTGGACCAGCCGCGGTCCAGATCGGCCACTTTCCTCCATTGAGCGATGGCGAGACGCGCCCATTTTACGGAATTGCTGAGATCGCCGAGCCGGCCATACGTCGCCGCGATGCGCTCCTGGCTGGAGGCTACAAATCGCGCCGCGCGAACATCGTTCGGGTCCTTATTGGACCGATCCACGCGGATCGCGAGCGCTTTGAAGTTCGCGTCCAGCGCCACGCGATTCTGACCCTGCCGCGCGAGCACCCATCCCAGATCGCTGTAATCGAACGAGAGATCCATTTGCGCTTCGTTGGGATCCTTGCGGTTCCTCTCCTGGTCGATTGCGAGCGCGCGCTCATATTCGCCGCGGCTTTTTTCCAGGCGTTCCGCGTCATGGGAGAGCGAAGCTAACTTCCCATAAAGCGCCGCGAGCTTCTTGTGGGCGAGCGCGAGACTTCTTTGAATGTCAGGGGTGTTCGGATCGGCCGAGGCGAGCTGCTCGGTGAGTTGCAGCGCGCGTTCGCGGACCGGGACCATTTCCTCATACTTTTCTTCATCGGCGAGCATGTCCCCATAACGGGAAACTGCGGCAACAAGATCGGAGAGCGCGGATAACTCGAGCGGATGAGCGCGATAGCTCGCTTCGGCGAGCGCCAGAGAGCGCGCGGCCGACTCCGAGGCGCGGGTATGGTCGCCCGCGGCTCCGTAAGCGCTCGAAAGCCGATTCAAGACACGAAAACGGTCGTGCCGAAGCGAATCGTTTTGCGGGTCCCTGGCGAGGAGGCGTTCGAGAATCGCATCCGATTTCTTGAGGCTGTCGAGCGCGGCCGCGTAGTTGCCGAGATTCGACTCGTAGACTGCGCCCTGCACGACGCCGATGCGCTCATAGCCGTGCGCGACCTCGCGTCCGAGGCTGGGATCGCTTTCGGATTCTCTCGCCAGGCGCTCCAGATATTCGAGCGCGCGAGCCACCAGAAGCTCGCGCGCGGCGGTGGCGCCCGGCAGGCTCGCGATGGAATCATGCAGTTCGAACATTACCGAATGCGCCAGATTCCGGACATCCTGAAAGCGGCGTTCGGCGCGCCGGGCTTCCCACCAGGTGGTTCCCGCGAAAGCAAAAATCAGGACGGCGGCGGCGAGTCCGGCCGGAACCGCGAGCCGATGGCGAGCCAGAAACTTTCCGGTTCGATAGGCCAGCGTGGCGCGGCGCGCGCGGACGGGAATGCCCTCCAGGTGGCGGCGAATATCCGCGGCAAACTCATCGACGCTCGAATAGCGGCGCCGCGGATCTTTTTCAATGGCCTTGGCCGCGATATTTTCGAGATCGCCGCGAAGGCGGCGCCGCGCGCGCTCATCGACCGCTTCCGTGAGGCGGCGCGGCTGCTGCTCGCAGATCACGCGAACCATCTCCGTCATCGAGCCGGTGGGTACTTCATAAGGACGCTTGCCCGCCAGCAGCTCGAAAAAGATCACGCCCAGCGAGTAAACGTCGACGGAAACCGAGTAGGCGCCGCCGCGGATCTGCTCCGGACTTGCATAGGCCGGCGTGATGATGGGAAGCCCTGCCTGCGTGATCTCTTCGCTTATCTCCGCATCGAGGACGCGCGCCACTCCAAAATCCAGCAGCTTGGGATGACCACCGCTGACCAGAATGTTGCCGGGTTTCAGATCGCGATGGACAATCAGGCGCTGATGGGCGTGCGCGACGGCGTCGCAGATTTCAAGAAATAGACGAAGCCGGCCGGCGACCGGCAGCGCGTTGGCCTCGCAGTATTGGAGCAGCGGAAGGCCCTCGATGTACTCCATCACGAAGTACGGCTGGCCTTCGGCAGTAGCGCCGCCATCGAGAAGACGCGCAATGCCGTTATGCTCGAGATGCGCCAGGATCTGGCGCTCCCGGCGAAAACGTCGGATCATGGCTTCGTCACCACGCCCGCTGGTGATCAGCTTGATCGCGACCTGTTTGCGATACTCGCCATCGGCGCGCTCGCCGAGATAGACGACGCCCATTCCGCCGCGTCCGATCTCACGCAGGATTTTATAGGGTCCGATGGACTCGGGCGGCGGATCCAGCTCCGGCCGCAGCACCGCGCCGGGAACCGCCCACGAGTTGAGAGCGTCGCTGGCTCGCTGTTCGAACGAGAGCAGGGATTCGACTTCACGGCGGAGGTCGCCATCGGAACCACAGAGCCGGTCGAGCGTGACGGCGCGATCCTGCTCCGGCTGTTCGAGAACGGCGCTGAGAATCGATTTAATTTCACTCCACCGCGCGGCAGTCACTTTGTGTCCTTCACTGCAAAGCGGGGCCTTCAATTTTTTTGAGCAGCCAGAGTTTCGCCGTTCCCCATTCACGTTTCACGGTGGCCGGCGAAATTCCCATCACTTCCGCGGTTTCCTCGATCGTGAGTCCGCCGAAATAGCGGAGCTCGACGACGCGGCCCTGCTGCGGATCGAGTTCGGTGAGCTGTTGAAGAGCACTGTTCAGCTCCAGGACATCCACCCGCGGATTGGTAAACACGCCCAGCGCATCCTCGAGCCCGATCGCCTTGCTAAAGCCCTCGCGTTTGGCGGCCTGATTGGCGCGAGCATGATTGATCAGGACGCGGCGCATCATGCTGGCGGCAACGCCCAGGAAATGAGCGCGGTTCTGCCAGTCGACCGCGTGCTGATCGACCAGCCGAAGATAGGCTTCATGGACCAGAGCGGTCGGTTGTAGCGTGTGGTCGGGGCGTTCCGATGAAAGAAAGTGGCGCGCCAGGCGGCGTAACTCCTCGTAGAGAATCGGCGTCATCCGATCCAGCGCGGCTTTGTCGCCGTTGCGCCAGTCCCTCAGCAATTGCGTAACTTCGGTGGGCGCACTCACATCGGTTCCCGCAACGTTTCCATTTTACAAAAGTTAATAAAGGCCGTCAGTCTACCAGTGGCGCCGGTCAGGCGAGTTTCTCATAAACGTACGCCGCCGCGGCGACGTCTTCGACGCCTAACCCATTCGATTTAAAAATCGTGATCGGATTGCCTGGCGGGCGCGATTCGACTTGCGCCAGATCCACGATTCGCGGGTCGGACCAATCGACGTTGGCGAGAAGCAGGTCGCCCGATTCGATCTTGGCGACCTCGATCGAATCGCAGGCGATCAGATCGGCGCGCGCGATCAGCTCCGGCGGAAGCTCGCGCCGCTGCGCCTGATTGGACCCGATAGCATTGATGTGCGTGCCCGGCGAGATCCATTCGGAGCGGAGCACAGGTTCTTTGGACCAGGTCGCGGTGACGACGATGGATGCGCCGCGAACGGCCTCTTCGGCGGTGGCGGCGGCGCGCGTGTTGGTTTCCACGGCGAAGCTGTAACGATTCGCTTCATTGCGGCTCCAGACGCGCACATCGCGCACTTCCCGGACCTCGCGAATCGCAGCGAGCTGCGTGCGCGCCTGAAATCCGGTCCCGATGATCGCGAGGCTGTCCGCATCGGACGCCGCAAGAATGCTCGTCGCATATCCGCTGGCAGCTCCGGTCCGAATCTGCCCCAGGTGGTTCGCTTCCATATAAGCCAGCGGAAGCGCGGTTTCGGCGTCGAACAGGAGAAAGAAAAAATACGCGCCGTGGCGGGGGTTGGTCGCGTAAACTTTCGTTCCCAGGTATTTTCCCCACGCTCCGGCCATGCTGTGCAAAACCGTGCCCGTGGGCAGAATCAGGCGCCGCCGCGGCTGGTTGAGCGCCGCTCCTGAGCGGATCTGCTCGAAGGTTTCCCGCATCAGCCGGATGGCGGCGGGCATCGTGAGATGTTCGCGAACTTGATCTTCAGTGATAAAGAGCACTCTTCCAAGCTTATCGATTTCCGAATAGAAGACGCGCGGCGATCTCCGATGAAGTTCGCGGCTTCGACTGCGTAACTTTTCCTGCGAAGTTATACCTTCAAAAGATGGCGCGTAAGCGCAAGTGGCTGATTCCCCCCCCGATTTCGAGGACGAGCAGCGACCTACGGCATAAAGCCGGAACCAATCGAACACTGCAAGTCTAAGCCGGCATGCTCGGAAAAGAGCTGGCCGTGTCGAACGAAAATTTCATGGATCTGCGCAACGGCGCCCAAAAAACCTTCGAGGATTTCGCGGCGGATTTGACAAACCGCATCACCGCTGCGGCGGGAGGATGGAACGCCGGAGCAGGTTCGCGTCGCGCAGGTGACCTCGAATTTCTGTCGACGGATGGGAGGCAAGATCGTCGCCGGGCGCGATTTCAGCGACGGCGATTCGCAGCCGCAGCCTCCGCCGGATCCCAATGCCGATCCGAACCAGCCGCGCATCGCTCCGCTGCCGGCGATGGTGATCCTGAGCTACGAATATTGGCAGAAGCGTTTCGGCGGGCATCCCAACGTGATCGGCCAGCCGATTTTTCCTGGCGCGCCGTTTCGTCCCGGGCGACCCTGGACAATATGCGCCACAGATCCGCGCCGCTATCGCGCGGACCGCGGAAATCGGCGTCAGGATGGCGCTCGGCGCCGAGCCGCTTAGAATTTTCAAGCTCATCGTGGGACACGGCCTCGCCTTAAGCGCGGGATCGGCCTGGGAATCGTCGCCGCGGCCGGACTGACGCGCGTGATGCTTGTGGCGGTGAAGCCCACCGATCCCGCGACCTTTCTGTCGAAAGTTGCCGTGTTCTTCGCAATCGCGGCGGCGGCGTGCTGGATTCCGGCGTTCCGCGCCTCGCATCTCGATCCCATTGTGGCGCGTCGTCAGAAATAGCGTCAGATTCCGAGCAATACCGCGCTCGCGCGCATTTGCGTCAGCGTCGCGAGCGCGTAGGCGTACCACTGCACCTGCCGTTCGTACAACGCGCGGCCACCGGAAAGATCCGCGCTGGTCTTGAAATCGACCACAATCCAGGAATTGTCTTCAATGAACGCGAGATCGATGACGCCATCCACCAGCCGCCCGGAATCGATCTTCAGGATCACCGGATATTCGCGATGAACTCGCGCCGCGGCCCGCGCGCGCGCCAGCAGCGGATGCGCCAGCGCCGCTTTCACCGCTTCACACGCCGCTTCGGTTTCCTCCGCGGCCGCCCCGATCGAACGGGCGGCCGATTGCGCCAGACGCTCGATCCAGGCGGCATCGGCGTCCAGCGGCACGTCCCGCAGCACCGCGTGAACCAGCGTGCCGAAACGGCGTCCGGCGGGCCGGCCTTCGACTTTCCCCGCAAACTCGATGGCAACGGGCATCGGATCGCCCGGCGGCGCCGCGGCTGCCTGGCTCGCAAGCAAAATCTCGAATTGCGGCCTTGCGCCGCGTTCCAGCGTTTTCGCGCGATCGTCGCGCCATCGCTGATAAGCAGCCAGACTCGCGCCGCCATCCTCCGCAAGCAGTTCTTTTTGCCGTAATCCGAGCGCCGGATCGACGTTCAAGTTCAAAACGCAAGGATCCCACCAGATCACCTGATGATCGCCGTTCTCGGGTTGAACCAAGCCGGGCCTGACGGAGAACTCCTCGGCGCCGTCGTATTCGAGCGGCCGCTCCACCACGCTCTTGGCTCCGAAACGGGGGCAGCGCGGATCCTGCGTTGAGCGCCGCCAGTTCGCGCGCGAGGGATAAATCGCTTTGTTCAACGGGCTGAGCCAATGATCGAACTCGGGAGGACCGTCGCCGAGCGCGGGGACCACCAGCAAATCTTTGGCGCGCGTCGCCGCCACATAGGCGACGCGGATTCCTTCGGCGCGCTCGCGCTCGGCCTCGCACGGCTCGTTATCGAGGAGCTCGCGCGGCGCGCACCGCAGCAGCCGCGTCGCGCACAGCCGCCGCGCGCCATCGACAAACTGATCGGGCTCGCGCGCGGCGAGGTTCGCCGTCAGATCCGCGAGAATCACCACCGGAAATTCGAGTCCTTTTGCGCCGTGAACGGTCATCAGGCGAACTCCGTCGGAATCCTCTTCCAGCACCGGAGCTTCGGCGGCGTCTTCTTTTTCCGCCTGCGCCGCCAGTTCTTCCACGAATCCGCGAAAGGAGATCCCGCCGGAAATTTCGAACGTGCGAGCCAGATCCGCAACGCGCGCGACATTGGCCAGGATCTGATTGCCGCCGGGCCGCAGCAGAAAACCGGCATGCGCGCGCGCCGCTTCAAGCAGCGCGTTCACCGTTGCCGCGAAGGGCCGCGCATTTCGCGCGCGATGCAGATCCGCCAGGATCGCCAGCGCTTCCAGCACCGGAGCGAAGCAATCGTCCTCCGGACGATGAAAGGGATGAAGGCGTTTATGTTTGTGCCGGTAGGCGAGCAGCGTTTCGTCGGCGATCGCGAATAGCGATCCTTTGAGCGTCGCGAAAACGTTAAGCTCATCCTCCGGCCACTCGATGGCGGTCAGCGCAGCCCGCAGCGTTTCCACTTCCTCGCGATGGTGAAACGACTTCGATCCGGCCAGCAAATGATCGATATTGCGAGCCTCCAGCGCGCGCGCATATTCGCGCGTCAGATCCGAACCCGACTGCGTGCGCCGGCGAAATAGCACCGCAATATCGCGCGCGCGAAAATTCCATCCGCTGTGATTCACCAGCCAATCGATGAAAGCGGCGATCGCATCGGGCAGCGAGCGGTTGATCGCCTCCTTGGCAATGCGCGTTTTATACGGCCGCGGAACCGGAAGGACAATCACGCTCGGGTGTGCGCCGTTATCCGGACGGTGTTCGCCGAGCGGCGCCCAATCGGCGTGGCCCTGCTCCGGGCCGCCGGTCATTTGGCTTTCAAAGGCGGCGTTCACGAACCGTTGAATGTTCCGCAGCGCGCGAAAACTCTTGGTCAGCCGCACCAGACCCGCTCCCCGCGCGATGAGCCCGTCGCGAACCTCCCGGTAAAGCACGATATCGGCGCGGCGGAATTTATAAATCGATTGCTTCGGATCGCCCACCAGAAAAAGTTTTCCCGGCGTTGGCTGGATGTTCTTCCAGTTGCATTCCGAAGGCTCGTCCGCGGCTAGCAGAAACAGAATCTCCGCCTGCAACGGATCGGTGTCCTGAAACTCGTCGACGAAAATATGCGTGAACCGGTTTTGCAGGTATTCACGAACTTCGCGCCGCTCGCGCAGCAGGTCGCGCACGCGCGTCAGAAGATCGACGAAATCGAGCTTGCCGGCGCGGTCCTTTCGCTCCGTATATTCATGGACGATGCCGCTCATCTCCTCGCGCAGCGCCGCCGCCAGGTCCGCGTCCGCGCGCCACCGGAACTCGTGAATCCAGCGCAGAAGCTCGTCGCGGCGCGCCACCACCTCTTCGCGCGAAACGCCGTCGGCGTAAGCTCCCGATCCCTTTTTTAAATCGCGCATCTCGCGGCCGAGCTTGAGCAGCCTCGCCTCCAATGCATCGTAATCGCGCGGGCGGGACTGCTCGTTGCGTTCGATCCATTCGCCGAGCGCGCGCGCCGGCAGCAGCGTTTTATAAAGGGCATCCGTAACGCGGCGCGGCCCTGCCGACATCACGATCAGCTCGCGCAGCATGCGAACCAGCGTGTCGATTTCTTCCTCGCGTGCGAATGGATCGCGCCGCCACGGCCGCGGATAATCCCTCCAATCGATCAGCTTTTTTCCGGCCCATTGCAACTGCTCAATCGGCGGCGAATCGTCCCAGGAATCGCGCCAGGCCAGCCGGGCAAAAGCGCGGCGCAGAGCCGGCGATTCAATCTTCAGCCGCTGCTCCAGCCACGCGCGAAATGCCCGGTTGTAAATGCGCGCGCTTTCCTGCTCATTCAGCTCTTCAAACGACGGATCGACCCCCGCTTCGACCGGACGCTCGCGAAGAATCTGCGCACAAAACGAATGGATGGTGCCGATGGCGGCCTCCTCCAAACGTCCCAGTGCGTCTTCGAGCGCCGGCGCGCGCAGGCGAGCTTTGTCCAGTTCCTCGCGCAACCGCAGTTTCAATTCTCCCGCGGCTTTGTGCGTGAAGGTCACCGCGGCGATGCTGTCGATCCTTGCCCGCCCATGTTCGAGCACGGCGACAATTCGATGCACCAGCTCGGTCGTTTTCCCCGTTCCCGCCGACGCCTCCACGATCAGGCTCTCATCGAGCGAAGTGCGGATGCGATGGCGCGCATCATCGTCGGCGCCGTACTTTGCCGCTGGAATCACGCCATCCCTCGAATCTCCACCAGCGCGTCCAGCCGTTCATCGCGCCGATCCTTATAACGCGCGACTCGCAATTCCTCATAAGGCCCGCAAACCGGCCGGTAATCGCACATTTTGCAGGCGTCCTTTTGCGGCGCCGGCGGAAGAAATCCCTCTGCGATCGACGCGTCGATGTTGGCCAGCAACTTGGTTAAAAATAAGCGCGCGCGATGATCGAGCTTGATTTCAATCGGATAATAGCCGCCTTGATGCGTGGCGTACAGCAGCCGCCCGCACTCGACCGCCTGCCCCAGCAGCTTCTCCGCCGCCAGGCCGTAGAGCAGCGGCTGCAAATATTTGCCGCCGCCAACCAGGTGCGGCGTGGTCTCGGGGACCTTGCCGGTTTTGTGATCGGTGACGCGAACCTTATTCGTCGCCGTTTGCCGCTCGACCAAATCGATCGAGCCGCGCAGGCGTACGCCGCACTCGGGCAGATCGGCTTCCTCGGGCGTGCTCGCCGCATCGCGATCGGCATCGCCCGCCAGCCCGAACGCCAGCTCGAAGTGAATCGGCTCCCAATCGGAATCCTGCATCGAAACATGGCGCAGCCAGCCCCGCAGATCGGTGCGCAGATCGTCGATTTCGCTGCGCCAAACGCGCTCGATCGCGGGCGCGAGATCCTCGCGATAGCGCTTTTCGATCCCATCGAGGACCACCTCGGCGAGCTCGAGCGCCTCCGGAAGGCGTGCTGCGTTGATCGGCAGCCATCCTCTCTTTTTCAATTCGGCGAGCAGCGCGAACTGCACCTGATGAAACAGTGCTCCGCGCGTTAAAGGATCCATCTGTTCGATTGGCGCGGATTCCTCGCGCGGGCGCAGCGCGAAAATCCCGTGCAGCGCGAATCTATATGGACACACCGCGAACTGCTGAAGCGACGATGGCGACCAGGGGCGCGCCCGCAGCCGGTGCGACGCCAGCGCGGCCCGCGCCGCGTCGTCGGCCGTAATCAACCCGTCGGCTTTCGTCCATTTGTCCTTCCATCGCAGCCAGCGCGCCCGCAGCGATCGGGCCAAATGAGGATTCACTTCCATCAGATGCCGCGCGGACCGGGCCTGCCGAAGCGTGACCAGATCATATTCCGCGTCGTCGATGGCGTCCTTCAAACCGTGCGGAGCGGGCCAGTTCAATCGCGCCTGCGAGCCTTCGCGCGCCTGCTGCTCGAACGATTTCAGCTCCGGCAGACGCCCATCGATGGCGCGCGGCAGCTCCAGCGCGTAAAACGAGGGGACGCGCGGCCGCCCCTCGGCGACGTCCATTCTCGGATAGGACGCGACCAGCCCCTCGCGCGCCGCCGCGACGGCGATGCGCAACCGCATCCGCTCTTCCTGCACGCGGCCGTCGCGCCGCGCCAGCGACGGATCGATCGTCCGGCGAAATTCGTCCAGCAACAGCGGATCTTCCAGCGCGCGCCGCGGAAAAATTCCTTCCGCCAACCCGGGCAGGAACACAAACGGAAATTCGCGCCCGCGCGCCTCGTCAATCGATCCGACAAACACGTGACCATAGGGCCTCCGCGGAGGTTCGCGACGCAAAAATCGCAGGCGCTCGGAAAGCACTTCGGCCACCTCTTCAAGCGGGGCGGGCCCGATTTCACCCATCGGCTCGAACTCGGCAAGCAGCGCCATCACCGGCTCCGGCCGCCGCAGCGCGATGCGCGCCAGGTTCGATAGCTTTTCGATCCATTCTTTCCAGAGCGCGGTTTCCGGCAGAGCGTCCAAAATTCCGATCAGCGGCAGCGCGAAGGATTCGAGCTGGCGAAGCTGTTCCAGTCTCCGCGCCAGATGCTCGCGGAGCGGATCGTCTTCGCGCTCCAGCGCTTGAATGCGCAACTCCAGTTCGCGATCGAGCCCGCTCAGGCGCCGCTGCCAGCGATCGCGCCCGCCGATCACCGCCGCGTCCACCAGCAGCTTCTCCCAGGCCGACGGCGCGCGCGCCACTTTCGATTCATCCGTCTCCGGCTCGGCTTCGATCGCCTCGTCATGCGCGGGCAGCATCTCGTCGTCGGCGCCGATCCAGTCTGAAGAGCGCCCGGCGTCCGCCGCGGGCATCTGCCCCAGCGAAAGATATTCCGCGAAGCGGGACGCCGAACATTTTTCCAGCGCGCACGCCAGCAGCGCCAGAAACGCGCGTCCGCCCGCGTCCGGCCGGGCCGTGCCGCGGCTGAAATAGGCCGGGATGGACGCACGCCGCAGCGCTTCCTCGATCATCGGCTGATAACGCGGCGGATCGCGCAACAGGATCGCGACCTCATCGAATCGTCGCCCGCCACGCGCCAGCCGCGCGATCCGGCGAGCGATCTCAACGGCTTCCAGCCCTTCGCCCGGCGCGGAAAAAAGATCGAAGGCTCCCGTGCGCGAGGCAGGAGGCGGAAAGGTTTCAAACAAATATGCGCGTAAATGTTCCAGCTCCGAAACCGGCGGCGGATCGCCGGCTTCCTCCGCAATTTCACATCGAATCACCTCCGGCGCGCGCCCGGCGACCGCTTCAAACAACTCGCGCTCGATTGCGGACCCGAGCGGCACGTCCAGCAATACCAGCGGAAGTCCCAACCAGCGGTGTGGCCCGCGCGCGGCGCAAATCGCCAGATCGAAAATACGAGCCATGTCGGCCAGCGCGCCGGCCTGCATTTCCTGTTCATAGCGCGCCAGCAAAATCGCAAGATCCGCGCCCGGTGCCCCCGATTCGGCGAGCGCGGCGCGGCCGGTCCGATTCATGCGCAATTCGTCCAGCGTGTGAGCCAGTGCTCGCGCGAACCCCGGCCGTGCGCTTACCGGCGCGAAATACGAGATTCTGTGTTTCTTCAAACAATCGGCCGCCACTCGGGCCGCCAAAGCTTCGCTTCCAAGCGCAGTCAGCGGCGCCACTCCGAGCCGGGCCATTTCCGGCCGCGCCAGATCCGCCGCCAGCTGGAGCAGCGTGAGCCGGTGTACACCCAGAGATCCTCGATCAACAGCGCGATGTGCCAACCCTTCCCCTGCCAAATGGGTGGGCGCGATGACAAGAGCTTCGGCGTGCTTGCTCAGGAACTCAGCCGCCGCATCCAGCAATCGACCATTGCCGCGCGATTTTACATTCCTGATATGGCCGATCGGCATAGTTTTAAGTCAATTTCGGCGCGAACTTCTCACCCTTAATTATGTCTTTTATTTTTTTTTCGGCGGGGCGTAACTTTTGCGCATGTTTTTGCGTTTTTACAGGTAACTAAATCCCCGTTACGACGGCGGGCGCTCTCACCCCTTTTCACCCATACGAAAGCGCCCGCTTTTTCTTTTTCAAATATCGAACAGAGCCGAAGTCAAATAGCGTTCTCCGGAATCCGGCAGAATGACAACGATCGTTTTTCCGCTCATCTCCCGTTCCTTGGCCAGGCGAATCGCGGCCGAGACCGCCGCGCCGCAGGAAATGCCGCTCAAAATTCCTTCTTCGCTCGCAAGGCGCCGCGCCATTTCGATCGAATCCTCATCCTCGGCCAACTCGACCCGATCCACCATCGTCAGATCGAGCGTTGCCGGAATAAATCCGGCGCCGATTCCCTGAATCCCGTGCGGTCCAGGCTGCGGCGTTTCCCCGCGCAGCGTTTGCGTGATCACCGGACTGCCCATCGGCTCAACGCCCACGGAAAGGATTTTCTTGTTGCGCTCCAGCTTGAAGTAGCGCGAAATTCCGGTGATCGTGCCGCCCGTGCCGATGCCCGCTACCAGCGCGTCCACGTTGCCGCCGGTATCGTTCCAGATTTCGGGTCCGGTAGTTTGAAAATGAATATCCGGATTGGCCGGATTTTGAAATTGCTGAAGCAGAACGTAGCGGTCCGGATCGCTCAGCACCATCTCCTCGGCCCGCTGGATCGACGCCCCCATTCCTAAAGCGCCGTCGGTCAAAATAAGCTTGGCTCCCAGGGCCTTTAAAACCTTGCGCCGCTCGATCGACATCGTCTCCGGCATGAGCAGCGTGCAGCCATAACCGCGCGCCGCGGCGACGAACGCCAGCGCGATGCCGGTGTTGCCGCTGGTCGGCTCGATCAGTTCCTTGCCGGGTTTTAAAACGCCGCGTCGTTCCGCGTCCCAGATCATACTCGCGCCGATGCGGCACTTCACCGAATAAGCGGGATTGCGGCCTTCGATTTTCGCCAGCACTGTGGCGCGCGCACCGTCGGTAACTTTGTTCAGACGAACCAGCGGCGTGCGTCCGATGCTATAGGAGTTGTCGTCGTAGATCATGGAGACGGATCAGATTTGCCAGTTGGGAATATAGTTCGTCTGCGATTCCTGCCAGCGCCGGACCAGCTCGGCGAAACTGGTGTGATCGAGAATGGCCGAGACGGACTCGTCCACGCGCTGCCACAGATCGCTAAAAGCGGTCGCCGGAGGGCGGCGCGACCGCTTGCCGTTCTCGACGAACTTCAGAACTTCTCCGATCATGATTCGATCCGCCGGGCGCGCCAGCCGGTAACCACCCTCGGCGCCGCGCCTGGATTCGACGAAGCCGCCCTGCTTCAAGCTGGCCAGAATCAGTTCCAGGAATTTCTGCGGGATTTTTTGCCGCCGCGCGATGTCGGCGATCTTCACCGGCTCACCCTGCGGCTGCGAGGCCAGATCGAAAATCGCTTGCAAGGCGTATTCGCCCTTAACGGAGATGTTCATCGCCTCCCCTGGCGGGCGCCGCGAGTGTTGCGCAAGCGGCGGCAAACCTGCCCCACAATTTTTCTTCGGATCTCATCTACAAAAAGAAAGGGGCCGGGCGCAAACGTGCCCGACCCCTGATTGTACCGCGCGAGCCGCCGCCCTAGAAGTCCAGCCGCAGCCCCATTTCGATCCAGCGCGCGCTGTTGGTGCGATTCGGCGGAGTATACGTTGAAGTGATCACGCCGAACGTCGCCGGACTGCTGAAGGATAGCGCCGGGTTGGCGAAGTTCTCGTGGTTGAAAATATTGAAGAAGTCCGCCGAGAAACCCAGTTTCCAGCTTTCTTTGATCGTGGTGTCCTTGCCGAATCGCATATCAATGTTCCAGAACGGCAGGCCATAGAACGGGTTCGCGCTGCCTGTGCGCCCGTCGGTTGAAAGCTGGACGTAGCGGAAATCGCAGTAAGCCGCGCCCGGATTCGCGAACAGATCCATATTCGTACCGCTGGAGCCGCCCACATTCGCGCCCACCGTGCCGCTGAAGAAGCTGTTTGCGCAGGTCGTGTTATTGGGAACGTGATGATTCAAACCGGTTGCAGGAATCGGGCCCGTCGGAATCATGTAATCGGTGGCGCTGATGGCGCTGGTCGCGCCGCCCCAGATGTTGGTGCCTTCCGCGACGTGCAGCGGCAGACCGGTCCACGCCGAAAAGATCCCGGACGTGTACCATCCGCCCAAAATGCCGTTCACCACCGCGTTTCCGTGCAGCAAATGCCCCTGCCCGGCTGGCAGATTGTACTGGAAAGTCGCATTAACGACGCTGCGCCGGTCATAGGACGAAGGCCCGTAATTAACGCTCGGAACGAAGCTGTTCGAATAAAATCCGGCGTTGTTCTGGTTGGAAAGGCCGTCATCCAGCGCCTTGGCGAAGGTGTAATTTCCCATGATCGTAAATCCATGCGACATCCGCTTGGTCAGGGTGATGATGCCCGCCTGGTAGTTGGAGTAGCCGATGTAGGTCCTCAGATGCTGCACCTGCGCCTGATCGCTATCGAAGGCTTGCAAGCCGAGGCTGCGGCGGTAGGCGTCCAGATTCAGCGCAAGATTGCCTACGTTGCCGCCGCTAATCAGCGATTTATTCGCATTTATGATGTAGGCCGTCGCGCTCGCCGCGCCGCTGGCCGTCGCTAATCCCGGGAAATAATCCTCGAACCACGGCTGCGCGCCGGCCGTTTGGCCCTGCCGCAGCGCGTTTGCGACCGCGTCGTAAGCCTGGGCGAATGTCTGTCCAGAAACCGGATCTTTCAGCATGTACGGGAAGGAATTCAGGTTGACCCCCTGCGGCAGGCGCCGGCCGGCGCGGCCCACATAGGCAACCTCCAGAACCATGTTGCCCGGAAGCTCGCGCTGGATGCTCAGATCGAAGTTGTAGCTGCGGCCAATCTTCATGTTGGGATCGACCTGGAAGGATAGCGTTTCCTGCCCCGGCGCGGGAATGACAGGCGCGGTGACCGCCGATGGCGTCGGCAGTGGCAGCGTGCCGTCGATGCCCACGCGGAACGCCGCTAGTCCGGGATTGGCAAGCACGCCCCCGCTCGAATTGCAGCCGGCCCCGCCTGGACCCGTCATGTTGCAGGCGGGAATAGGCACGTTGATGTTCTGATCGAAGCCGATTCCGAGCATCGGAATCTCCACGCTCTGCACCGTGTTGCTGCGATCGTAAATCATGGCGAATCCGCCGCGGATGACGGTCTTTTTATCCCCCAGAAGGCTGCCCAGGATCCCGTGCGATAACGAAGGATTCCACGCCAGGGAGGCGCGCGGCGCCACATCGCCCCAGTCCACGTTAAACACCGGCTTGTTCAGCACACCCACCGGGTCGAAACCGAACGTGGGGTTATAAATTTGGCCCTGCTGCGCCGCCGCCAGCCTGGCGCTCATAAATGCTGGACCGGTTACCTCCTGGCCGTTCGAAGCATAAATCTGAATCGTTTGCAGGTTGTGCTCCTCCGTTGGCGAGGTGTTCCAGCCATAATTCAATCCGTAGTATAAGGTCAGAGACGGCCGGATCCGCCAGGAATCCTGCAAGTAAAAGTACGTCGCCCACTGATTGGTCACATCGCGCAGGAAGGTGCCGAGCGGCTGCGGCTGCAAGTTCGCGTTGCGCACCGCAAGAATGCCGACGTTATCCACCATGCCCAGCGTCGAGGCGTAGTATCGGTCCCAATTTGTCAATTGGCTCGCCGGAATGCAGTTGCTGCCCAGCGTTCCGCTGCACGTCGGAGGACGGTTCACGCTGGGAATCGTCAGGAACGTCTGATCGCCATCCACCAGCGCAACCAGCGATGTGAGCGAGCCTATGACTTTATCCGCGCGAGCGTGGGTGAACGGCAGATCGTTGATCTGCATACCAAACTGGATCTGGTGCTTGCCGATGATCTTCGTCAGATCGTCGCTCAACTGCCGGTCCTGCTGCCACTGAGCCTGGAAGCGGGCCCGTTGCGTGTCCATATCGATCGGCGAATCGATAAACGAACTCACGCCGCTGCCGATATCCAGGGCAACCGGGCCATCGGCGGTTTGCGTGCCCGGAATATTCAAAATGCCGGCCGCCTTCGTCGGAGAAGTGGCATTGGTTTGGCTGGTATCGCGCACCCAGCCGAGACGGGTGATATTCAGCAGCGTGGGCGAAATCTGCCAGGTGAGTTGCGCCGTCGGAAAAATGGTGCGCTGGGGCGTGGTTTCGACCGACATCGCATTCCCGTTGAGAATCGAAATATCGCCCGAGGCGACAACCTGGTTGTACCAGTAAGTTGTGCTCAGATTTAAAGTCAGTTTCTCGTTGAAAACATGGTCCAGGCGAATCACGCCGTAATTGGTCTGCGTCGGCGTGGGGAGATTGGCGAAGTAGCTCATCGTGTTCAGGCCGTCGCCGCCCGCCAGGTTCGGTAGCGGCATGTCCGCCCATTGCGCCGCCACCGACGGATTCAGGCCTAATCCGCGGGGATCGCAAGCCGTTGCGCCATTGCCGCAAACCTGCGCCGTCTTCAAATTGAACTGCTCGGTGCCGTTCGGACCCACGAACTGCACGATGCCCTGCCGCAGCGTCGCGGTGGGAACGGTCCGCGTTACTTGCGCGATTGTGGAAAAGCGCCGGCCTTCGTAGTTGGCAAAGAAGAACGTCTTATTCTTCTGAATCGGCCCGCCCAATCGTCCGCCGAAGCGATTGTCGTGAATAATCGCCTTCGCCAGATGTGCGCGGTTGTTGTCCCAGGTGTTGGCGTTGAGATCGTTGTTCTGAAGATATTCATACAGCGCGCCGTGAAAATCATT
>JAJPHS010000047.1 GCA_021325175.1 Terriglobia bacterium | reverse complement strand
TGCATTACTGGTGGCCGAAGATGACCGGGCGGATGTACACGGAAAAATGGGCCGCGCTCGGCTGCGTGCTGGTGTTTATCGGCTTCAACATGACGTTCCTCACGCAATTCTTCCTGGGCAGCAAGGGAATGCCGCGGCGCTACTACAATTACCTGGATCAATACCAGCCGCTGCACGCGTTTTCGACGTACGGGAGCTGGGTGATCGGGCTGGGCATGATGATCACGGCGATCAATCTGCTCGCCTCGCTGCGAAAGCCGTACGACGCGCCGGATAATCCCTGGGGCGGCACGACGCTGGAATGGAAGACGTCGTCTCCGCCGATCGAGCATAATTTTGAAGATCAGCCGGTGCTCGAGCGGGCGCCGTACGACTATCGTCCTGAACCGGTGGCGCACTGATGAGCACTTCCACTGTCGATTTTCACGATCAACACGGGCACGGGGGCGATTCGCACCATCAGCATCACTTCGCGACCATGGAGCAGCAGTTCGATACCAGCAAGATCGGTATGTGGCTGTTCCTGGTCACCGAAGTTCTGCTGTTCGGAGGCCTGTTCGTCGGGTTTGGGATGATGCAGGCGCGCTATCCGCAGGAGTTCCTGGAAGCGCACGAGCACTTGCAGCGTCCTCTCGGCGCGCTGAACACAGTGGTGCTGCTGATTTCAAGCTTCACCATGGTCATGGGCGTTTTGTCGGCGCAGCGCAATGACAAAAAGAAGCTGGTGATGTATCTGATCCTGACCATCATCTGCGCCTGCATTTTTCTTTGCGTCAAGTATTTCGAGTATTCGCACAAGTTCGAGGAGCATCTGCTGCCGCCGCGCTGGTATCAGGCGCAGCCGGGCGATACGGTTCGCGACGCCGCCGGCAACGTGAGCCATGGCTACGGGACGTTCTTCGCGTTCTACTTCATGATGACCGGCCTGCACGGATTCCACATTCTGGTCGGGATTTTTCTGCTGGCCTGGATCGCGATCCGCGCGCACCGCGGCGAATTTTCCTCGAAGTACTACACGCCGGTTGATTTAGTCGGCCTGTACTGGCATCTGGTCGATCTGATATGGATCTATCTGTTCCCGCTTTTTTACCTGATCAAATGAGCACTCACGAACATACTCATGAGCACGGCGGTTCCGGCGTGTACGTCAAAACGCTGCTGGCGCTGCTGATTTTGACCATTCTCACGGTGGCCGCGTCTTATATCGATTTCGGATCGGGAAACGTGGTCATCGCGTTGCTGATCGCCTCCATCAAGGCGTCGCTTGTGGCTTTGTTCTTCATGCACCTGCGCTATGAGAAAGCGGTGAACGCGGTGATCGCCTGCTCGGGATTTCTGTTTCTGGGCATCTTTCTGATGTTCTGTTTCATCGACTTCGACACGCGCGACGACGCCAAGGCGCTGGACCCGCAGCCGGTGATGTACGGTCCGGCAAAGCCCGCCGGGGCGGCGGCTGCTTCGGCTCCCGCGGCCGAAGCCAAGTAAGTTCGTTCGCGTCCCAAACGCCGCGGGCGCTATTGTATAAATATATGGCCGGAGAGGACCTCATCGCGGAGGATTACCCGCGCCGCGAAGGCGTCGATGAGGGGACCGAGGCGCGGCGGGTGAATCATGCCGCATCGGGCAGGGAAGTGCCGAAGGCGTTCTTCGCGCCGAAAATCCAGCGATCGAGGTTCGACTGAAGGAAATTTTCGACCAGAAGATGCCGATTATCGCACCCCAAACCCGAGCCGCCGAGTTTAAAGAAACCCTGGGAAAGCGCGTCATGGTCGCCGACGGCGCCATGGGCACGTCGCTTTACGCCAAGGGCGTGTTCATCAACCGCTGCTATGACGAGTTGAATCTGTCGCTGCCCGCGCTGGTCCGCGACGTTCATCAGGAATACGTCAAGGCCGGCGCGGAGATTCTCGAAACCAATACCTTCGGCGCGAATCGCAAGCGCCTGGGCGCATTCGGATTTTCGGAGAAGGTACGGCTGATCAATCAGGCCGGGGTGCGGATCGCGCGGGAGGCCGCGCGCGATCTCGCCTTCGTGGCCGGCGCCGTTGGACCGCTGGGCATTCGACTGGAGCCGCTGGGCCCCACCAGCTTCGAAGAGGCTCGCGCGCTGTTTCGCGAGCAGGTGGAAGCGCTGATCGAAGCCGGCGTCGATCTTCTGATTCTTGAAACTTTTCGCGATTCGAACGAAGTTCGCGAGGCGATTCTCGCCGCGCGCGAGGCCGCCGGCAACGATCTGGTGATCGTGGCGCAATTGAGCATTGAAGACGACGGCAGGCTGCGCGACGGCACCGCGGTCGCCGACTATACGCAGCGGTTGAATGAGCTGCCGGTGGACGTGATCGGCCTGAACTGCTCGTCGGGTCCGAAGGTGATGCTCGAGACCATCGAAAAAATAGCCGGCTACACCAGGCTGCCGCTCAGCGCGATGCCGAACGCCGGCCTGCCGACCACGGTGGAAGGCCGGAACTTATATTTGTGCTCGCCCGAGTACATGGCGCAGTACGCCCGCCGGTTCCTGCTCGCCGGCGTGCGGATCATCGGCGGCTGCTGCGGCACCACTCCGGAACATATCAAGGCGATGCGAGCCGAAGCGCGCAGCTTGCAGCACGTCGAAACGCCTCATAGCGTGGTGATCGAGCCTCCCACGGCGCGTCCGAAGGCCATGGAAAAAGTTCCGGCCGCCCAAAAAAGTTCGCTGGGAGCGAAACTCGCCGCCGGGCATTTTGTGGCTTTCGTCGAAATCCTGCCGCCGCGCGGCGTCGATGCGGCCAAGGAGATCGAAGGCGCGAAGCTCTGCAAGGCCGCGGGCATCGATTGCATCAACGTTCCGGATGGTCCCCGCGCCAGCGCGCGCCTGAGCGCTCAGGTCACGTGCCAGTTGATCCAGCAACAGGCCGGAATTGAAGCGGTAATGCATTTCTGCTGCCGCGATCGGAATATTTTGAGCATCCAGAGCGAGCTGCTCGGCGCGCATGCCGCCGGCATTCGCAACTTGATCTGCATCACCGGCGATCCGCCGCGTATGGGCGCCTATCCCGACGCCACGGCGGTCTTCGACGTCGACGCCATCGGACTCACCAACATCGTCAACAATCTGAATCACGGGCTCGATCTGGGCGGCAATCCGATCGGTTCGCAGACTGCGCTGCTGATCGGCGTCGGCGCGAATCCCGGCGCGTTGAACCTGGATGAAGAGCTGCGCCGCTTCGAATGGAAGGTCAAGGCCGGAGCCGAGTACGTGGTGACGCAGCCGGTGTTCGATCTGGACCTGCTCGAAGTGTTTTTGAAGGCCACCGAGGAGCACCATCTGCCGGTGATCGCCGGCATCTGGCCGCTGACCAGCTATCGCAACGCTGAATTCATGGTCAACGAGCTGCGCGTACCAGTTCCCGAGGAGTACATGGAACGAATGCGCCGGGCCGAAGGCGCCGACGCGGCGCGCGCCGAAGGCATCGCCATCGCGCGGGAAATGGTGCGGCGCGTTCGTCCGCTGGTCGCGGGAGTGCAATTGAGCGCGCCGTTCGGCCGCTATCAAATGGCGATCGAAGTCGCCGAAGCCATCGGCGATCGCCGCATGGCCGCGATCGATTAGAGATGCCATCTGTTCACGTGCGCTGCTGCACCGATTCCGCCTGCTTGGGATTGGTGATGTAAAACGTTTGCAGCAGAATCAGCACGGACGCGGTCAGCGGATCGGCGATCAATACGCCGAGCAATCCTGCGATCATGAACATCGCGAACTGCACCGCAATGGTCAGCGCCGGCGCGATGTGCACGGCGCGCCGCTCCACCAGCGGCAGCACGATGTAGCCATCGATTCCGTGGACGATCAGATATAACGCAACGACCAACCACACCCGGCCTGTTCCCTGCGCCAGCGCGAGCAGCACCGCCGGCACCGACGATACGATCGCGCCGAGATAGGGAACGAACTCGAACAGCCCGGCAATCAGGCCCAGCCCGAACGCCAGCGGGAATCCGATGGCCTTCATGGCGATGAACACCAGAAGGCCGATCGTGATCATGCCGACAATCCGTCCGATGAACCATCGCCACAAGACGTGATTGAGGCGTCCGAGAATTTCGGCGGTTCTCTCCCGCGCGGCCGGCGGGACCAGCAGCAGAATGCCTTTGCGGTAAAGTCCCGGCTGCGCGGCGAGATAGATGCTCATGAAAACCATCACCACCAGATCCACCGCCCATTCGGAAAGATGTTGCAGAGGCTTCATATCGTTGAGCAGGGCGCCGCCCGCTTTTCCCACCAGCGATCTGAGCTGCCCCTGCCCGGTGAGTTGCTGGAGCGCGCGCGGAATGCTCACCTGAAACTGCGAGAATTCGCTGGTGACCCGCGGTTCCAGCCACCAGGCGCTTCCGCCGAACAGCGCCAGAATCGCGAGAATCGTAATCGCCACGCCCAGCCCGGGCAAAACGCGAGCGTGGCGGTTCAGCCACAAAGCGCATCCGCGCAGGAAAACCGCGATTACGATCGAGGCGTAAATGAGAACGAAGACCCGCGCCGCCCGCACCGCCAACATCGCGGCGAACGCCAGCAGAATCAACAGCGCGGTCGCGGCGGCGATTTTCTTCCATGGCATCGAAAGCATGCGTGGTCCCTGAAAGGTAGAGACTCCCCGGGGACGCGCGGCGTTCGCCGGCGCGTTTCGGATGCGACGCCTCGCCGCAACGCGAATAGCCCCGGCCGGTCATGCCGGGGTAAAGCACGTTACTCGAAAGGTCGAATGGAACGCTTCACCGGTGTTCGTCGTGAAACGCCCCGGCCAATTTTTCGATCGCTGTTTCCAATCGCTGCGGCTTGCGCAAAACGCCCTCGAACAGATCGCCCACCCGATCGAAACGCGCCACGGCGTTACCCAAATGGAACTGTTCCGGCCGCAGCTTCGGAGTCACTTCGCGCCAGGAAAGCGGCGTCGCCACCGGCGCGCCTTCATAGGCCCGCGCAACATAAGGGGCCGAAATTGTTTTGGTCTCGGCGATCTGCGCCCAATCGAAATACACCCGATTTTTTTCCCGCTTCGATACGGATCGCGCGGTGGCGAACAGCTCCGGACGGTCCATCAGCGCCAGCTCGGAAAGCAGACGCGCGAACTCGCGCACCTGTTCGTAGCTGTAGCGCGGCTCCAGCGGGACATAAATGTGCATCCCGTCGCCGCCTGTCGTTTTGGGGTATCCCTCCAGACCGGCTATCTCCAGTTTCGATCGAATCAGCAGCGCGGCCTCGACAATTTTTTCAAACCCGCACTCCACCGGATCCAAATCGATCAGCACAAAATCCGGATATTCGTAAGATCCCACGCGGCTCATCCATGGATTCTGATCGATGCATCCCAGATTCGTCAGGAACAGCAACGTTGCGCGATCGCCGGCGATCACGTACTTGATTCCGTCCGGCGCCACTTCGGTTCGCAGCCACTTGGGAAACGTATCCGGAGTGTTTTTTTGAAAGAACGCTTCGCCCGCGATTCCCTCCGGATAGCGGCGCAGGGAGAGCGGCCGATCCCTGAGGTACGGCAAAATCAGCGGCGCGATGGCGTCGTAGTAGTTCAGCAGGTCGCGTTTCCTGTATCCATCCTTCGGCCAGTAAACCTTGTCGAGGTTGGTGAACTTCAGCCGATGGCCGTCAATGGTGAGGATGGTTTCCTTCGCCGCCGGATCGAGCAGCGGCGCGCGCTCGGTCGCGGCCGATTCGCGCACGCACTCCCGGGGATCGACGTCGGGCCGCAGCCCCGCAAACACCGGAGCGCGCAGCCGCCCCTCCTCGGTCCAATTCGAGAATTTCACTTCGCACACCAACTCCGGCCGCACCCAGGCCACCTGACGCGGAAGATTCCTGTCCGGCTCGAATGGCCGCTCTGCGGTTTCAAGCGGCGCCAGCAACGCGTGAATCTCGCGCATCGTTTTCTGATCGAAACCGGCGCCGGCGTTTCCGGCCCACGTCAATTTGCCGCGGTCATAGAGGCCCAGGACCAGCGCTCCGAACAGCTCGCGTTCGCCTTTGGTGAATCCGCAGATCACGAATTCACCGGATTCCGTGATTTTCCATTTCACCCAATCCGGGCTGCGCCGCGATGTATAGAAACTTTTGCGCCGCTTGCCGACGATTCCTTCCAGTCCCTGCGCGCGCGCCGCTTCGAGCAGCTCCGCTCCATTGCCCACGAAATGCTCCGAATAGCGAACCACTTTATCGGGCGTCAAAATTTCCTTGAGCAGCCGCTTTCGTTCCTCCAGCGGAACGCCGCGCAGATCGCGGCCGTTGAGATACAGCAGGTCGAAGGCGAAGAACACGACCGGGTCCTTGCGGGCCATCGCCGCAATCGCGGCCGCGTCGGCGACGGTGATTCGTTTTTGCAGCAATTCGAAGCTCGGCGCGCCGCGCGGGTCGAGCGCCGCGATTTCGCCGTCCAGAATCGCCGTCGACGCGCGGACGTGATGCGGCAGCACCGACAACTCGGGATACTGCTTATCGATCGCGTTTCCGCGGCGCGAAAATATCTGGAGCGAGCCGGTGTCGATATAACAGATCGCCCGCACGCCGTCCCACTTGATTTCAAACAACCATTCCTCGCTCGACGGCGGCGTTCCGCGCCCGATTTCGGCCAGCATCGGCGAAATATTACGAGGCATCGGATCGGCGCCGCGTTTGGATTCGGCAACAGCCATGGTCGGCAGTTCGCGCGCGATCTCCTCCTGCGTGCGGCCGGAAAGCACGCTGCGCGCGTGGTCCTCCGGATCCCAGCCCGGCTGCGCGAAGGCGTCTTTTTTCTTGATCAGCAGCCACTCGTTTCCTTTTTCGCTGCGCTTGATTTTGGCCAGCACAAACTCGCCGTTAATTTTTTCGCCGTGGATGCGAAATTTGAAATCGCCGCGGGCGATCTGCTCCTCGGCGGTCGCATCGCCGAGGATTTCGTAGGTTCCGCGATCCCACAGCATCACGCTGCCGGCCCCGTAATTGCCTTTGGGAATGACGCCCTCGAATCCGCCGTAATCGATGGGATGATCCTCCACCATCATGGCCAGCCGTTTCTCCGCCGGATCAAGCGTCGGCCCCTTGGGCACGGCCCAGGATTTCAGCGCGCCGCCGGATTCCAGGCGCAGATCGTAGTGCAGCCGGGTGGCGTGATGGCGCTGGACGCAATAGCGCAGCGCATGCGCGGGCTCGGCGGGAATCGAAGCGGCTGGCTCCGGTGTTTTGTCGAAGCGGCGTTTTTCTTTGTATTTTTCCAGAGACAACCTAACAACACCGTAGCGTATTCGCAGCGCGCCCGGTCTGGGATCGGGGAACGATATGCTGTGTCCCGGCGTGAAACCGCAACAACAAATCGGGGCTCAAACGTTTGAGCTATAGTCATACTATGGCGTCTACTGTCTGGAAAGGCCATCTCACCTTCGGCCTTGTCTCCTTCCCCATCCGGCTCTACAGCGCCGCGCGGAGCGAAAGCATCAGCTTCAATCAACTGCACAAAACCGACGGCTCCCGCATTAAGCAGGTCATCTACTGCCAAGCCGAGGATAAGCCCATCCCGCGCAGCGAAATCGTCAAGGGATTTGAGTACGAAAAGGACCACTACGTCGTCATCGAAGACGAGGAGATCAAGAAAGTCGCACCCGCCACGGCGAAAGTGATGGAGATCCTCGAATTTGTCAAAGCCGATCAGGTGGATCCGATCTATTTCGAAACCTCCTATTACATGGCTCCCGAAGAGGCTGGCGAAAAACCCTACGCCTTACTGTTCGATGCGTTGAAAAAAACCGGCTATGTCGGCGTGGCGAAGATCGCGATGCACAACCGCGAGCACATCGTCATTCTGCGCCCCGGCCAAAACGGCGTTCTGCTGCACACCATGTACTATAGCCACGAAATCCGCAAAGTGGACGAATTTCGCACCGATCTCAGCCTGGTGAAGGAAAAAGAGCTCGCGCTCGCCACCAGCCTGATCGAAGCGCTTTCCGCCGATTTCGAGCCGGAAAAATATCACGATGATTATCGTGACAATCTGCTGAAGATGATCGAAGCCAAGAAGGAAGGCAAAGCCGTGGTCGCCACGCCGGAGCCGCAGCAGGCCAAGGTCGTCGATATTTTGGAAGCTCTTAAGAACAGTCTGGCGATGGCGAAAAAGCCCGCCGCCTCGGAAACCGCTCCGCCCGCGCCCGTCGTCGAGGAGAAACGCCGCCGCAGAGCACGCGGCTAGTGTCACTCTGCTTTCGACGCGGGTTCAAGGTGTTTGTAAATCCGGCTTACGCATCTTGAGAACGGTTACCGTGCCGATGCCGGCTTTCAAATCCAACCGGCTGCCGGTCTCCGCCGAACTGGTGAACTGATGGCCGAACAGCAGCCAATTCTGCGCCTGGCGGCCCGTAAAATCGGAAACAATCTGCCCAATGTTTGTCTTAGCCCGCAGGCAGTAGGCTCCTTCCGGCATCAGCAGAAAAATGTCGCCGTTGCGATCGCTCGCGCGAATATCACCGCTCATCCCGATCACGTTCAACTGGCCCGCATACTCGTCAATCGCCAGTTTGGTCGTGCCCGGAGCCTTAATCCGGTATTCGAGATTGAAATTCAGGTTCCAGCGAAACGGCCGCTCGATACGCCGATACTTTGGATAGGACGATACGATCGTCAACGCGCTCGCGCCGCCCTCGGCTTTCACCTGGATTCGATCGAGCAGCTTCGCATTGTCGGCGCTCTTGATCACGGTCAGCTCCACGCGCGGCTGATCCCAGGCTTGGATCGAAACGTCCCCGGCCGCGTTCTTGATGGTGAGGGCGCCATTGGCGGCGAGATCATAAACGTGCGTATCCGTGATCGGCCCGGCGGCGAAAGCAGCCCTCGCGGCGAGCAGCAAAGGAAGTATCTTCATTAGGAGGGAAAGCGGCTCGCGGGATCTGAGCCGGGATGAAGAAAATCTGGCGCGGCTTGTAGAGGTCCTCGACAAGCCGCCCAGGATTGAGAACAGAATTATTGAATCGACTCGATGCTCAGCGTATCGCCATTCACCGAGCCGTTCACGCTGACCGTCTTGCCGGCAAACTCCTTTGCCTTGGCCTGCGATTCGGAATCGATCTTATAGACCTTGCCGTCCTTCGTTACCAGTACGGCTTCGCCACCCTTCTTGATGCATCCCTGCGCGCATTTCGCGTCGGCAGCCGTGCCCGCCGCGTGTTTCGCGCCGCAGCTCGAATCGGCTATGAAGCCGGAGATTTCGGCAGCAAACGTCGAAGCGGCCGCGAGTGCCAACAGAATCAATACTTTCTTCATGGTGCCTCCCAATCTTTGGAGATCAAACTTCTGTCAGTATATCACAGATTTCGATGTTTGCATCCTGCCGATCGGCTAGGGATCGCGCGCCGGCGCGCTAAAGGTCCACAACTCTGGCGTCGCGCCAGAGGCGTTCCAGGTCGTAGTAGGTGCGCGCCTTTTCTGAAAAAATGTGGACCACGAAATCCCCGTAATCCACCAGGACCCATTCGGCGTTTTCGTAACCCTCAATGCTGGTAGGATATTCGCCCTGATTCTTCAACCTTTGCTCGACCTCATCGGCGATGGCCTGGATCTGGCGCGAGTTCGCCCCGCTGCAAATCACGAAATAGTCCGTGAAGGATGTGCACGCGCGAACATCCAGAACCACCAGGTTGCGCGATTGTTTGGATTCGGCGGCTTGAACAGCAATCTGCCAGGACGATTCAGCGGCGTTTTCGCTTGTTCGCAGCTTTTCAGCCCGGCCCAGGTTGAATCCTCCTGTTCGTATCGTACTACAGGCGGGCGGGCTGATAAAATCGTCGAAGTGTCCCCGCGGCCCGCTCTCGAAGTTCTCATCAGCGCCGGGCAAATTCGCGCGCGCATTGCCGAAATCGCCGTCGCGATTGACCGCGATTACGCGCCCGGCCCGGTCTATCTGATCGCGATTCTCAAAGGCGCCTGCTTCTTTCTGGCCGACCTCGCGCGAGCCATGGAAACTCCGGCGCGCATTGAATTCATCGGCATTTCCAGCTACGGCCGCGGCAAATCCAGCTCCGGCGAGGTGCGCCTCACCAAAGACCTGGACGTATCGATCGAAGGCCACAACGTCATCGTGATCGAAGACATCGTCGATAGCGGCGTCACGCTGAGTTATTTAATGAAAGTTCTGGCGCAGCGCAAACCGAAATCGCTGCGCATCGCGACTCTGCTCGATAAGCCGGAGCGCCGGCAGCGCCCGGTCGAAGTGCATTACACCGGTTTCGAGATTCCCGATAAATTCGTCGTCGGCTACGGTCTTGATTACGCCGAAGACTACCGCAACCTGCCCGACGTGTGCGTGCTGCACGAATAAAAGCCGTTCGCTTTACGCGCAGTGGAGAAACCAGCGGTTGAGCACCACGTCGCGGGAAAATCCCGGCGATCGGAGCAGCCCCGGCGCGATCCGGGAAAGAACCGATTGCGGAAGCCGCGCGCCGGCGCGTTCGAGCAGCGTCGGAGGGGTGCGAAAACGCGATGCGAGCATGGCCGGATACTTCGATGGATCGCCTGAGGCGATTGCGTCGGCGGCCATCACTCCGGACTCGATCGCCGGCAAAATTCCTTCGCCGCTCAGCGGATAGGCCAAGCCCGCCGCATCGCCGGCGAGCAGCCAGCCATCTCCGGAAACTCGCCGGGGGGAGCTGCCATAAAGCAGATAGGCGTGGCCGCGCGGCGCGGGCGGGTCGAACCCGATTCGCGCGCGAAGAAATTCGAAAAAATCGCGGACGTGCGAAGAAAGCCGGTGCGGATCGGCGCGGCCCAGGCCAATGTTCAACACGTCGCGCTTGCGAAAACACCAGCCGTATCCGCGGAGATCGCGGCAGAAAAAAAGTTCGGGCGTATCGGCGCGAATCCGGCAAGCGGCCGCTTGCCCGGGCGTCATTTCAAACTCGACTTCCTGCGCGACGACGGCGCTTTCGCTCGCGGCTTTGGCGCCCAGCAGCCTGGTCGCCGGACAGAAATGTCCTCCAGCGCCGATGAGAAAACGCGCTTCAATGCTGCCGTTGGCGATCCAGCGGCCATCGCGGCGCTCCAGCGTTTCCAGCGCGGAGCCCTCCATAACTTCGGCCCCGGCTCGCTGCAACAGAAAATGATCGAACTCGCGGCGGCGCACGCCGTAGCTGACCGGCTTTCCGTAATCGATTTCGCAAGCCTGGGCCCCGATCACGCTGGTGCGAAAGGCCAGAATCGGCTGAAGCACGCCAGCATAGGATTCCGGATCGATCTCCAGAACCGAAAGGACGCGCGGCGTGATCCAGCCGCCGCAAATTTTATCGCGCGGAAAAACATTTTTGTCGAGAATTGTCGCCCTGATCCCGGCGCGCTGCAGCCTCCAGGCGCACGCCGATCCCGCCGGTCCGCCGCCGACGATCAGGACATCGCGGGAACGCATGGCTCTCGATAGAGATGGTCGCGCGTCAGGGCCAGCGGGCGGCACTTGGTTCCGGCGAAGACGATTTGAAAAAGCTGGAGAGTGCTGGTTTCAAATCCCGCGATCGATCCGGCCAGATACAGACGCCAGGCGCGCTCGAAACGCTCCTCATACATGCGGCGAACCTCGCCGCGGGCGCGTTCAAAACGATCCAGCCAGTGCTCAATGGTCCGGATGTAGTGGCGGCGTAAATTTTCGACGTCGAGCACGGAGTAGCCGTGCGGCTCGAAAACTTCGATCGCCTCGCGCAGCGCGGGCGCGTAGGCCCCGGGGAAAATTCGCTTTCGGATCCAGCGGCTGAACTGCGTCTTGTAGCTGCGTCCGATGAAGTGAAGAAGTCCCCGTCCCGCATCCCCGATCGAGCGGTGGATCGCCTCGCCGAATTCGCGGTAATGTTGTTCGCCTACGTGCTCCAACATGCCGACCGAAACGAATACGTCGAACTTACCGGAAATATTGCGATAATCGTCCTCGATAAATTCGACGAACCCGGTGAGATTTTCCTGGCGCGCTCTGCGGCGGGCATATTCGATTTGCTCATGCGAAATGTTGAAGGCCTTCACCCGGACGCCGTAATTGCGCGCCATGTGGAGCGCCAGCGCGCCCCATCCACACCCCGCCTCCACCACGCTTTCCCCGGCGCGAAGCTCCATTTTGCGGCAGATATGATCCATTTTGGCGATCTGCGCCTGTTCCAGCGTCATCTCTTCGCGCGGAAAATAGGCGCAGGTGTAGACAAGCTGGCGATCGAGCCAGAGCTTATAAAAATCGTTGCCCAGATCGTAATGGTGATGGATATTTTCGCGCGATCGCCGCGGCGTATTGTTCTGCCACCACTCCATCCAGCGCGAGGCGGCGCGCGAATACCACCGCGGACCTTTTATCGTTTCATAAACGGTCACCAGAAACTGCACCAGATCGCCATCGACTTCGACGCGGCCCTCCGAATATGCCTCCCCGAATCCGATTTCCGGATCGCGCAGTAATTCCAGCAGCGTGGAAAAATCGCGGATCGAAACGCGGAATAACGGCTCGACGCCGGGCGGCGGATATTGGCGGCCGCCGACGGCGATCGTAACCGGCGCGCGTCCGATCGTTTCAAAAATTTTTCCGACAACCCATCTTTCCACAAAGCCGCCCTGGGGCCGGCGATTTGAATTTTGCATGGGGTGCAGGTCAGGCGAAACCTGAATCTCCTGCTTTTTGCCTATCACATTTGCTTAGATTCCGGCAACAGGCAAACAGATTCGCGTGTCGCCGCGAAACCGAGACGTTTCGAAAATCTTTACATCAGCCGGAAGTTGACTTCGATGGTCGCTTTCACCGGGACGGGCGCGCCGTCCTGCGTCGCCGGATTGAATTTCCATTGAGAAATCGCGGCGCAAGCCTGCTCATCCAGGCCGAAGCCGAGGCTGCGTTTGAGCGTTACCTCGGCGGCCGTACCATCGGCGCCGACGATTACGCCAAGAACAACCGTTCCGGCGATCTTCAACGCGCGAGCTTCCTGGCTGTATTCCGGATTCACCTTTTGGATCACTGTCGGAGGGTGAACGCCGCTGTTTTGGAGCGATTTTGCCTCAATATTCGCAGCGCCGGGCGAAAGCGATTCGACGTGTTTCTGGCGATAGTCCGATGCTGCTGTGAGCATGGCGCGCGCTTCGCCTTCGCGGTCCTGTTTCGCCAAAGCCGCCGCGTACATTTCCTCGATGAGCGCCGCCGCGGCGGAGTTTTTCGATACCGCCGATTGCGCGCGCAGGAAGAGAGATTCGGCATCGGCGCTGTCGCCTTGCGCGGCGCGCACCTCCGCCATCCAGGCGAGCGATTCGGCGTACACATCGCCCTTGCCGGTCAAGATCGCGCGTTGGATGTAATTTTCCGCGGTGGGCAGTTCGTGAAAATGGAAGATGCCGGTACGAAGAAGCGCCTGCGCGGTTTGCGGTCCTTCGCCGAGCGCGATGGCCCGCGCATAGTCATCGCTTGCGTTGCGGCCCTTGTAGTGATCCCACTCCAGATCGCCGAGTTTGAGCAAGCCTTCGGAGTAGGCATCGCTGTGCGTTCCGGCGATCTTGCCGCGCACCTCAAGCGAGGCTTCGAGCAGCTTGCGCGCCGGATCGTATTGGCGATTTTTCACAAACGCGTCCGCGGCGCGATCGAGCATCTCGAAATTATTCTGGCTGCTCGCCAGGCGAATCGTGGTTTCGACGTCGGACGGCGGCGTCGGGTCCTGCGCCTCGATCGCGGCGAGCGGCGCGATCAGCCCCGCGCCCGCGGTGAAAATCGCCACCAGTAAAAATCGGCCGGGCGGCTTTCGCGAAATCGCGGAATCGAGAATCGCGGCGAGCCTTGATTCGAGCTGCGACGGCTGCGCCATCCCGATCGCCGCGAACGCCGGCGCTGGCCTGGCGGAGCGCGCGATTTCGAGCAGATGAGAGGCGTATTCAGCCGGCGAGGAGCCGGCGGCAAGGACGGCATCGTCGGCGGCTCGCTCGCGGGTGGTTAAGAACTGGCGCCAGCCATACCAGGCCAGCGGATTCCACCAATAAAGATGAACGGCGAAGCGCGCAAAAATTTGCGTCGCGATGTCGCCCCGGCGAATGTGCGCGAGCTCGTGCAATAAAACCGAGCGCCGCTTTTCCGCACTCCATTCCGGCGCGGCCAGGGGCAGAAAAATCGCCGGACGAAACAGCCCGGCGGTCATCGGCGCGGATGCAATGCCCGAATGATACAGGCGGACGCGCGCACCGATCCCCAGTTCGCGGGCAAGCGATGCGAGTTCGCGCGAATCGGCCGGCTCGGAGTTGGCGCGCGCGCGGGCAACGGCGGCGCAGGCCAGGAGCAGCCGAGCGCAGCCGACCGAGGCGCCCGCCAGCCAGAGGATCGCCAACGCATCCGGCCAGGCGCGCGACGTTTTTGCCGGCGTTGACGGGGTGGATCGAACGGGAGCGAGTTGCCTGGCGCCGGCGATTGCGTCGGCGCGGAACGTCGCGCCCGGCGCGAGCATTCGATCCGCGCTGCGGATGTGCAGCGAGGGCAGGGAAGCATTGAGGAGCGGCAGCGCCAATAATCCGGCGAACGCCGCGGTCCAGACGAGATGCTGAACCGCGGCCGAGGCGCGGCGGATCAGGAGTGACACCAGACATGCGGCGGCGAGCAGCGCGATGCTCTTCAGCGCGATTGCGACAAGGGCGGCGTTCACTTATTTACCTTCCTTCCGGGCTTGTTCGATCATCCGCGCCATGCGGTCCAGCTCCTCCGGCGTGAGACGGCGCGAATCGAGTAGAGCGGCCATCGCCTGTTCCGGCGAACCGGCGAAAAATGTTTCGAGCATGTGCTTCACCGCCGATCGCTTGGCTTTTTCGCGCGGCACGGCGGGCGAGTAGATGTACTTGGAATCGAGGGTTTCATGCCGCGCGTGGCCTTTTTCCTCAAGGATGCGCAGCATGGCGCGGACCGCGGAGTAGCTCGGCGGATCCTCCATCGCGGCGAGCACCTCCGCGGCGGAGGCTTTGCCGCGCTGGTAGAGAATGTCGAGGATCTGCCGCTCGCGTCGGCTCAGTTTCGGACCGGTCATGCTAAAAATTTAGCACTGACCGGACGCCGCGTCAAGAAAAAAATTTGAAGCGAAGAAAATTCCGGTTACGGTTTTGCCGAAGCGCTGCTCGCGCTGTTGCCGCGCGGCTGCTGCACTTTAGGAGAGGCGACGTAGCCGATGATCATATCCTTCTTGATGTCGTTCACCACCAGCTCATAGGGCTGGGACGCGCGGGCCAGCAAAAATTGGACCGGCTCGTTCACCGTCTTGTCCTTCTTTTCGACGGTTTTGTCGTCGGCGGTGACCAGGATGGTGTAGCGGTTGTGCTTCGGATCGGCTTTTTCCAGGCGGATGGCCAGATCGCCGACGCGCTGCGGCTGCTTGGTTTTGGCGATCTTAAACTCGGTGTAATTGCGCTCGCCCAGCTCGCGCAGCGCGGCGAGTTCCTTGGCGTTGGTTGCGATCAGGCCGCTTTGCACGCCCAGATCGCCGCGGGCGCTTTTCATATCGGCGATCAGCTTTTCGGTATCGGCCCGATTCTTGGCGACATCCGATTTGACATTCGTCACCTCGCCCGAAACTTCGCCGATTTTGGTGTTGGCCGCGGTTGCGTCGCTTTTCACCTGGGAAACTTCCGTGCCCATGGTGGCGAGCTGCTTGCTTTGCTCCTCCTGAGCGCGCTGGAGCTTGGCGGCGACTTCATCGGCGTGCGCCAGCGCGGCGGCTTTCGCTTCGCCGCTCAACTGCGCTGCCTGTTTCTGGGCCTTGGCTAGCTCCTTTTCGAGCGTTTCGATGTTGCGGCGGCTGGTCTGAACGCTGACGCTCGACTCTTCGCTGAGCTTGGAGATTTGCGCGGAAAGCGAATCGCGCGTATCGGCCAGCTCCGTGCGCATCTGGTTCATTTGATAGAACAGATAGACGCAGGCGCCGACCAGGGCAATCACGGCGCCGAACAAGATCGGGATCTTGACTCCCGAAGAAGGCGCTTGAACCACGATCGGCTGCGGCTGTGGAGCGGACGGTGCAGGCGCGGCAGCGTTGGCTCCGGCATTTGTCGTCGTTCGGTTCTCCTGGGGAAACAGCATGTTAAGCGACCTCTGTCAATCCGTATTCTAGCAGTTAACTAACATAAAGATGCCAGCACGCCAGTTGCCGGTTTCAAAAACTTCGCCGAAAGAGGTTACGCGGCGTAAACCGCCGTTCGAAATCTCAGCGCGTGTGGGCGGGCTTGGCGAATTCGAGGACCTCCTGTTTGGGCACCCCCGCCTCAAAACACCTCCGGCAGCGGGCTTCGTACATTCCGGCGGCGCCGACCACGATCAGATCGCTCGATTCGACAAGGCGCTGCGTGTGTTTTGCCGGATTGCCGCAGCGCATGCAGATGGCCAGCGTTTTCGTAATCGATTCGGCCAGACACAGCAGTTCCGGCATCGGGGCGAAGGGGCGGCCGAGATAATCAGTGTCCAGGCCTGCGATGAGCACCTGTTTTCCGGAATCGGCAAGGCGGCAAGCGACGTCCACCAGATCCGCGCCGAAGAAATTCGATTCGTCGATGCCCACCACCTGCGTGCGCCAATCGATCTTGCCGATGATTTCCTGAGCCGTCGAAACCACCTCCGATTTCATGCGCTGATCGCCGTGCGAGACGATTTCATCGCTCGAGTAGCGGTCGTCCAGCGCGGGTTTGAAGACCTGCACTCGCTTGCGCGCGATTTTGGCGCGGCGCAGGCGGCGGATCAGCTCCTCGCTCTTTCCGGAAAACATCGGACCGCAGACCACTTCGATCCAGCCGATGGGAGTGGTGACAATATCCATAGAAACAATCCAGAATACAGTATGCATGCGCGAGGCGGACGCGTGATCAAACCGGAAATCCTCGATACGCTCGCGCCGGAGGAGGCGCAAGCGAGTTTGCGGGATCTGACGCGGATCAACCGGCGCTGGGGAGGATATTCGACGCTGCGGCGGCTGCTGGCGGAGGTCGTAACGCGGGAAGAAACATTTTCGCTTCTAGATGTCGGCGCGGCCTCGGGCGATATGGGCGAAAAAATTCAGGAGTGGTATCCGGGCGCGCGGGTGATCTCGCTCGACCGGATCCCATCGCATCTGCCGGCGCGGGGCGCGCGCGTTGCAGGCGATGCTTTTTCGCTGCCTTTTGGCGCAAAATCGGTCGATTTTGTGTTCTGCTCGCTGTTTTTGCATCATTTTTCGAACGAAGCGATTGTGCAATTGCTTCGCGAGTTTTGGCGCCTAGCCCGGCGGTCCGTGCTGGCGATCGACCTGGCGCGGCATCCGGTTCCCTACTATTTTTTGCCGTGGACGCGGTGGATTTTCGGATGGAACCGGGTGACGGTGCATGACGGCCCGATCTCGGTGGAAGCGGCGTTCCGGCCGGCGGAACTGGAGGAGCTGGCGCGGCGCGCCGGGCTCGGTTCGGCGCGGGCCCGGGCGTATTATCCGGCGTTCCGGATCGCGCTGCGGGCGCGGCCGGAGGAGGGCTTGTGGCGGGGAACCCTGAGCTATAATTCTACTGGAGGCGAATGAGTAAAGAGGACAGTATTGAAGTCACTGGAACCGTAGTTGAAAAGTTTCCCAGCGGATTGTTCAGCGTGCAGCTTGATCAGGAGCGGACGGTGCTTGCGCACCTGGCCGGCAAACTGCGCCGCAACCGCATTCGCGTATTGGCCGGGGATCGCGTCACTCTGGAATTGAGCCCGTACGATCTGACCAAGGGCCGCATCACCTATCGTCATAAGTAAAATAATGCTCCTCCGATCAGTTTCTTAGCGATCCGGAGAAGCGGTGCGCGCGCGGGCGGGTCCCTACAATCGGGGCAAATGCCAACCATCGCCCGGCAGCGCCGTCATTTCCAGGAACAGAACGAGTTGCTGCGTCAATTGAGCGAGCGCGTTGTGGGACAATTGCGTGCGCTGGAGCAGATCGTTCCCTACGTGCAGATGTTTCAGGCGGAGTTGTCGCCGGAAGGGCGGCCGGCCGGCGTGTTTCTGCTGCTGGGTCCGACCGGGACGGGCAAAACCCGAACGGTCGAGGCTCTGGCCGAAGTTCTGCACGGAAGCCCGCGGAACATTTTGAAAATCGACTGCGGCGAATTTCAGATGGAGCACGAAGTGGCGAAACTGATCGGCGCGCCGCCGGGATATCTGGGGCATCGCGAAACGACGCCGATGCTCACCCAGCAAAAACTGGGCGCGGTAGCGAGCGAGCGGAGCGGCCTGGCTCTGGTGCTGTTCGACGAGATTGAGAAAGCCGCGCCGAGCATGACGCGCCTGCTGCTGGGGGTGCTTGATAAGGCCGTTCTGCGGCTGGGCGACAACAGCACGGTGAATTTTGAGCGCGCTCTGATTTTTCTGACAAGCAATTTGGGCGCTCGCGAAATGAGAAAGCAAATGGCGCCGGATTTCGGCTTTGAGACGATGGTGCCGCCGGCGGGCGCGGCGGCGAAATTGTCCACGATCGGGATGGGCGCGGTGAAGAGAAAGTTCGCGCCGGAGTTTGTGAACCGCATCGACGCGGTGATCACCTATCGCCCGCTGGAGACGGTGTCGCTGCGCTTGATCGTCGATCAGCAGATCGAGGAACTGGAGCGGCACATCAAGAACCGGCTGGAGGACCGGGCGTTTGATTTGTTCGTGACGAACGGAGCGCGCGAGTTTCTGCTGCGCGCGGGCACCAGCGCGGAATACGGCGCGCGCGAATTGAAGCGAGCGATCCTGCGCCACCTGACGCAGCCACTGGCGGCGATGGTCGCCGGCGGAAAAATTACGGCCGGCGCCGCGGTGAAGGTGGAGGTGGAGGAGGACGAAGACCGGCTGGAGATTCGGATCGAGAATTGAGCAGGCGGTCGCCTTTTTCGCCCGGCTGAGTCGTCTTTCCTGCGGCCACATCCACCATTGGCGCCGCGTGGAGAACGGAGGGATGCGCGGTTTGCAGGGCCGCCGCTGCCCGGTCGTTTTTTAGAGGATCTGGCGGTCACTGCGCGCGCCGTCCTCTGCCGCCGGGCGATTGCTCGGGCGGATCCACTTCTGTCATGTCGACGCGCTGATCGAAATCGCCCAGCAGCCAGCGGCAGAAATAATCGGCGCGGACCCAGAAGAAATAATTCTGCACCGGCGCGTAGCTGTGCCGCACGCCGGGCAGCACGAACATATCGAAGCGCTTGTTGGCCTTGATGAGCGCGTCGGCCAGGCGCATGGTGTTCGCCATGTGGACGTTGTCGTCCATGTCGCCGGTGGTGATCAGCAGGTGGCCTTTCAAGTTTTTCGCGATCTCCGAATTCTTGTCGATCGAATAGTCGAAGGTCACGCTGCCGTCGGGATGATCGATTTCCTTGATGCCGTGATGCTTCTCGCTCCAGTTCTGGTTATAAACGTTGTTGTCGTGATTTCCGGACTCGCTGACCGCGACCTTGAAGAAATCCGGGTACTGAAGCATGGCGGCGGCCGACATGAATCCTCCGCCGGAGTGGCCGGTGATGCCCACGCGGTCGATATCGATCCAGGGATAGCGGCGGGCGAGCTCCTGAATCGCGGCCTTCTTGTCGGCCAAGCCGTAATCGCGAAGATTGCCGTAGCCGTAGTTGTGATACCACTTGGAACGATGCGGATTCCCGCCGCGATTGCCGACTTCGATCACGATGAATCCGAGTTGCGCCAGCGCGACGTTGGCGTTCTTGGGGGAAAAGGTCTGCGTGACCTCCTCGGTTTGCGGACCGGGGTAGACGAAGGCGATGATCGGATATTTTTTGCCGCTGTCGAAATCGAACGGCTTGTACATGACGCCGTAAAGATCGGTTAGCCCGTCATCGGCTTTCACGGTGAAAGGCGTTGGCATCTGGAAGCCCGCTTCGAGCAGTGCCGAAACGTCGGTGGTTTCAAGATCGAGGTCGAGCGCGCCGCCGCGATCCTCGACAATCGAGTGCGGCGCGGTGGAGACCGTCGAGGAGGTATCCACGAAATATTTTCCGTTGTCGGCTACGGCGAAGGAGTGCGAAGCCTCGCCGGGGTCGAGCAGCTTCAGGCCGGAGCCGTCGAGCTTCACGCTATAGAGGTGCGTGAAATAAGGATTCTCATTCGATTCGCGGCCCTCGGCGGCGAAGATCATCGTGCCGGTCCTGTCGTCGATGTTTTCGATGTCCTCGCTGACGAATTCTCCCCTGGTCACCTGATTCTTCAGCGCGCCATTGGCGTCGTAGCGATACCAGTGTCCCCAACCGTCACGTTCGCTCCAGAACAAAAGATCGGCGCCGCCGTTTGCCAGCCGTAGCGGTTTGGTTTCGACATAGGTATTCAGCCGCTCCTCGATCAGCGTTTTTACCTCGCCGGTCGCGGGATTGGCGACGCAGACATCCACTTTGTGCTGATCGCGGCTCATGCGGCGGAAATAGAGCAGATCCGGGCGGTTCGATACCCATTGCTCGTCGGTGCGATGGCGCTCGCGCTGGCGGGCGGTGATGGGGGCGTCGAAAATCTGCAAAGTTTGATCCTTGAAGCGGTCGGCTTTGATCTCTTTTCGCGAAGGCGACGCCACCTCGAACAACTCCAGATGCGACTGCGGCACGTTTACTTCGCCGGGCATGGCGTAGCGATAGCTTTCCAGTGTCGGCCGCGGATTCTCGAGCGTGTGAATCACCCACAGTTCCGCCACTTTCCGTTCATCGCGCCGGATCACGGCGAAGCGCGAGGAGTCCTGCGACCAGTGAATGGTGATCGGCGGCACGCGGCCGCTTTGATCGCGCAGCGTTCCCATTTCATTGGTCTGATTCTCGCGATCCTGCTGGCGGATGCGATCGATCTCCGTGCCGGAGATGCGGCGGGCGTAGCTGAAGCCATCCTCGCCGTCCGTGGTCAGCCTCGTTTCCTTAATATTGGGGTCGTCCGATTTTTTCAGCGCGAGCGCGTAGCTGGCCGCGTCCATCATGTACAGATCGTTTTTGCGCGCGAAGACGACCACTTTTTCGTCCGGGGAGATCGATGCCCACATCGGCTTTACCGGCTCCGGCGTGTACTGCGCCGGCAGGGTCAGCTTCATCGCGGCGAGATCGTACTCGAAATAGAGAGTCCGCATCCGCGGCCGCGTCGGTCCGGCGCCCGTGCCTTGATTTCTCTGCTGCGGATCGTCCGGCGCGTTCGAGGTTTGCTCGACCTGCCGCTCGCCTCCGATCACCGTTTGCTTGCCGTTGATATCGGCGTCCTGATCGACGCGAACTTCGAACTCGACCACCGTGTCGTTGTGCGTGAATTTGATGGTGCGAATCGGCAAATGCGCGGCGTCGTAGGGATTTCGCGTGATTTCGGTGAGCATTTCCGCCATTCTGGCGTTATCGAACACCGGCGTTTTGGTTTTCTTCACCGGATCGACCAGATAAAAATGGCGGCCCTTGGGCGTTTCGTAGCTGTACCAGAAACGATCGCCGTCCTGGAGCCAGTGCGGCGTCACCGTCATATCGAAGACCAGCTTGCCGACTTTTGGCGCCGTCCATCGCGTTGCCAGCTCATAATTCGCCTTGTGGACGGGAACCGGCTCGGCTTTTTCGGCGGCCGGCAGAACGGCCCAGGGACCGAGGCCCGCCGCGGCGGAACACAACAGGAACCGGAGAGTGAAGATTTTCATGAGCAACTCCTTGAGCGCGCAAGCGGCGCAAAAATATTGTGCTTACTATAACTCGAAAGAGGATGCGGCGGGCAAAAAACTCTTATCGCGCCGCCCGCAGCGGTTTTTTCGCCCGCGCCGCTTCTCCGGGCGCTTTGGGGAGACTGATGAGATTGGCAAAAAGCTGGTAGGCTCCATCGGTTCCGGCGGGGAGCTGGCGCCACAACGCAAGGCCCACATAGATCCAGCGGCCCTTTCCCAGGCGCGCCTCCACCAGCGATCCGAGCTTTTCTCCCGGATTATCTTTATAAGAATCGGTCATGGCGATCAGGTCGATGTATTTGGTGTCTTTCTCGCCCAGAAAATAGAGCCCGCGCTCCTGCACCCAGTTGGCCCACGACGCCGGGCCGATCTTATTCGGGAAATTGAAAACGGGATCGTCCGGAACCAGCACTTTCACCGGGGCCGTCTCGTCCGACACGCGCTCGCCGCTGACCTTGGCGGGGTAGGGTCCGTACTCGGCCTGATTAAATTCCATCTTGTTGTACTGGACGATGACGGTTCCGCCGCGGGTGGCGAACTCCAGCAGGCGATGATTGTAGGCGCGCAGATCCGCGCGGCGTTCATAGGCGCGCACGCCGGTGACGATGGTGTCGTAATGCGATAAATCTCCCCAGGCCAGCTCATCGGAATCGATGAAGCTCAGTTTGGCTCCAAGCTGCTCGATGGCGGGCGGCACCTGATCCCCGACGCCGTCGATGTAGCCGACGCTCAGATTGGGAACGGTCTTGACGTCGATCACTTTGAGCATCGCCTCGGCCGGCTTGATCACCTGCCGCCGCGCGACGTGTGGATACTCGATCGCCTGCACGCCGTCGGAAAAGATCCGCGAGCCGGTCGATGGCGAGCTCACCTGCGCGCGCAAGGTATATTCTCCGGCCTTGGCCTGCGCCGGAGCCGTAATCTCGAATCGCGCCGAAAGCGATTCGTCTTCATGAGCGAAACTGAGCGGCACGCTGGCCGGCGCGGCCTTCCATCCCGGCGGAACCTGCAAAGTCACGGTGGCCTGCGCGCCGGACTTCTGCGCGTTGGTCACGGAAACGTGGACCTCGCGCGTCACCGCTTTCGCGGCGATGGGAATGACGGCCAGCGGCGGCGTGATCCGCACCGAAAATGCGGGCTCGACGTTCAGCTCCATGCGCTTATCGCCGTTGTAAATGTCACGCACGTAGCGAAACTCCACGGGGCGATCGCGAGCGATCTCCACGCTGCCGGCTTTGACGTGAAAAGTCACGCGGAACGGCGACGGCCGGAAGGGCGCGCCGAACTCCACATCCGGATCGAAAACGTCGATGGCTGGATTGGCCGGATGCTTCCAATAATCGTCGTGAAAATAAGGCGTGGTGAGGCGCGCGTCCCTGGAAACCCGCGCTTCCGATGCGCAGTTGAACACGCCGTCTTTTTTGATCGAAGCCGCCGGGCATGGAGCGGGGTCGTCGAAGCCGGAAATTCCCACGCTCTCGATCGACACCTCCGACGGGCCGCGATTCACTGCCAGGATGGTCAGCTTGATGGGCTGGCCGGCGACGATCAGGCCGTCGTCGGCCACGGCGTCGAACGTGAGCCCGTGCGCGGCGATCACCGCGTCTTCCCAATCGCGCTCCTTGATCTTCAACCGGAAGTCGATTTCATAACGCGCCTGATCGCTCAAGCCGAGCGACCCGAGGTTGGCGCGGAGGGCGCGCAGAGCAGTCAAGCCGGCCTCCACCGGATCCGCCACGTTCGCGTCGTTTCCCGACTCAAACGCCCGCTGCGCCTTCCCGGCATCGGCGGTGATCGCCGCCAGCGCGCTCACCAGATCCGGCGGCGGATGGGGACCCGCGAAATCCGCAATTGCAGCGAGCCGTGTATCGATGCCGTCAAACAGCGACTTTTCATCTTTTTTATCTTTTTGCGAAGGGGGGATGGTTTCCATCAGTTGATAGGCCGCGCCGAAGCCTCCGCCGCCGCGCCCGTTCGCTCCGGGAAGCGCCGGAAGTCCGGTCATGCCCTGGCATTTATGACTGCTGCGCGCATCGGCGCCGATCTCGGCGTAAGTCCGGCCGAGCAGGGGATCGAAGGCCGTGGTTGCCGGACGCGCCAGCTTGGTTCCGGGAGGAGGTCCCGCGGGTTGCTGGGCGCGGCCTCCGCGCCCGCCGCCCATGAACACGGTGAAATAAAGCTTCTTCGGCTGCCACGGCCGCAGTCCCTCGTGAATCTGCTCGGGATATTTTGTTGGGTCGCCCGCCTCTTGGTACGCCTCGCGGGTGAGAATGGTCGTGGCCTCGTGGGCGCGGTCGCCGCCGCGGCCCTGGATGTTCATCGTCAATACGACGTCGGGGCGAAAGGTGCGGATAAGGCGGACGAAATCGCCGACGATCTGCTCGCGTCCCCATTTATTGATGACTTCCTGAGGATCGAAGGAATAGCCGTAATCGATGGCGCGCGTGAAATACTGTTCGGCCCCGTCCAGCCGATGCGCCGCGAGCAGCTCCGAGGTTCGGAGCACGGCCATATCCTGAAACAGCTCCGGTCCGATCTCGTTCTGGCCGCCGTCGCCGCGGGTCGTCTGCACATCGATCGAGCGTAATCCCATGCCGCGCGTAAACAGAGCGAACAGCGCGTTGTGCTCGTCGTCGGGATGCGCCGCGGTCTGCATGAAAGTGCCTGAAACGGCCAGCCTGCGCAGCGCCAATCCGAGCGCGGCATGTCCCTGCTCGGCGGAGACCAGCGGGAAATCCATGCGGTTCTGCGCGAATAACGCCATCGAAAGGCTGAACAGCCACACACGTTTCATCGAGGTCTCCTGTCGAGCGTACTTCAAAAAGTTTATCGTAACAGTGCTTGCCATTATGCCCTGAAAGCGCCGCGGCGGATTGACTTCGCTGCGGCGGTATGGTCCAATCGGCGCAATGATGAAAGCGGCGATTTTCGCGGCGTGCGCGTTGGCGGCCTCCGGCGTTGTTGCCGCGGCGGACAACACGCTCACGGTTCGGGAAAGATCGGAGGGCTGGATTCTTCTGTTCGACGGCAAAACGCTGGACGGCTGGGATTCGTCGAATCCCGCGCCGCCAAGCGCCGGGAGCCGGGGCAAGCAGGCGAAAAAGGCGCCGCAGCCGGGCGCCGCTCCGGCCGTGGGATCGAATCCGCGAGCCTGTTCCGAATCGATCGAAGTGCCGCCCGGCGCTTCGCATTGGGAAGTTCACGATGGAGTGCTGGCGCCGTGCGGCGATCCGGTGGGTTATCTCTCGACCAGAACAGAATACAGGAATTTTGTTTTACAGGTCGATTTCCGGACCGGCGAGGATACCAACAGCGGAGTCTTCATCCGGTCGCCGGAAGGGATTCAAGGCTACGAGGTGCAGATCTGGAAATCGCAGCCGGCGGGATATAATACCGGCTCGATTGTCGGCACGGCCAGGACCGATCGCGACTATAATTTCATCGCGGACGCCTGGAATCATTACGAAATTACAGCCGAGGGCGATCATCTGATGGTCGTGCTGAACGGAGCCAAAACGGTGGATACGCATGATGGGCGGTTTACCGGCGGCCACATCCGGCTCCAGTATCAGAAGTACCCCATCGAGTTCAAGAACATCAAATTAAAACCGCTGAAATAAGTCCGCGGGTTACACATGGGCGCGGCGCAGAGCTGAAGGGCTCGGCGAAATCCGCCGTTGGCCGGCGGAAAAGGCTGAAACGTTTCCCGGCGCGGCTGCATCTTCAATTGTTCTTTTATGTTACGCGGTTTGCCTGGCCGTGCCGTAGTACGGGCAATGTGAGCCGTAGTAGTATAGTTGAACGGTCGCGCGGTTTTGTTACGTGCGGCCCGATTTCAGGTCCTCTTACACGGGGTTATGAACGGGAAGGAGGCGCTCCCAATGTGGAACCGCCGCAAAGAAGAAGAAATTATACAGAACAAGCCGGCCTCGGCGCCGCCGACCTCATCCGAGCTTGCCAAGGAGGGAATTCCCATGTCTACACTTCCGACTCGCGCCAGCGCCAGTGAGCCGCATCATGAGCTGCAACGGGGCGGATCGGCCGTGCTCGGCAAATCCGTGATTGTCAAGGGGCAGATCTTCAGCCGCGAGGATCTGACCATCGACGGTGAAGTTGAAGGAACCGTCGAGTTGCAGGAGCACCGGCTGACGATCGGGCCGAACGGCAAGGTGGTGGCCGGCGTCAAGGCGCGCGAAGTGGTGGTGTTGGGGACCATCCACGGCAACGTGGAAACCAGCGACAAGATCGAAATCCGCAGGGAGGCGAAGCTGGTTGGCGATCTGCGCACGGCGCGCATCGTCATCGAAGACGGCGCGTATTTCAAGGGCAACATCGATATTATTCGCGCCGACGCTTCGCGCCAGGAGCCTAAGCCCGCAGCCAGGCCGCAGCAGGCCGCTGCCGCGGTCTCCAACGCCGCTCCGGTCGCCGCCGGCGCCGGTGATAATAAAAGATAGTTGGAGACGCGCCACAGTCACGGCCTCGATCAGTTCTGTACGTCGCTTGAGGAACGGCCCGGTCTTTCGATTCTCGATTTCGCCGGAGCCAGCCAGCAGACTATCACGTTTCTGATCAATTACGGGCATCGCCTCTATTCGGACGATTTCGTGCACCAGCTCGATCAATGCTTCGGCGGTGGCGATTTTTACGAAAATCAGGCCAATCCGCTCAAATCGGGGCCTTTTTTGCAATCGGCGTTGAACTTCGATCCGGATTCTTTCGACGGCGCGCTGGTGTGGGATACGCTGCAATTCCTGAACGGGCCGCTACTTGAGGCGGTGGTGAAGAAGCTGCATCGCGTGTTGCGGCCGGGCTCCTCACTGCTGGCGTTTTTTCACGCCGAGGAGCGCGCCGAAACGATTCCGACCTATTCGTACCGCATCTCCGATCACAAGACGATCCTTTTGGTTCCGCGCGGCCGGCGCAAACCGGCGCAATTTTTTAACAATCGGAGCCTGGAAAAGCTGTTCCAGGATTTCGCGTCGGTGAAGTTTTTCCTGACGCGGGATCATCTGCGGGAAGTGATCGTGAAGCGGTAGCGGATTGGCGGCGATCGGGCGCGGTAAGCTGAATTATCCCGGTTCCCATTATCCATGTCCCTCGAAGACGATCTTTTCAAGCAGCGGCTGCGCCGCATCGATGAAATCGCCGCGCTCGGCTTCCGGCCCTATGGGCAGCGGTTCGATTTCAGCCACACCATTCCGCAAATTCTCGCCGAGTATGGATCGAAAACGGCGGAGGAATTAGCCGGCAAGCCGCGCACGCGGCTGGCCGGCCGGATCGCGACCATCCGGCGAATGGGCAAGGCCGGATTCATGCACCTCCAGCAATCCGGAGAGAAGCTGCAAGTCTACGTCCGCAAGGACGCGGTTTCGGAAAACGAGTACAAGCTGTATGAAATTCTGGACATCGGCGATATCATCGGCGTGGAGGGCTATCTTTTCCGCACGCGCACCGGGGAGCTGAGCCTGCACGCCGAAAAGCTTACGTTCCTATCGAAAATTCTGCTGAATCTGCCGGAGAAATGGCACGGGCTCGAAGACGTCGAGATTCGCTACCGCCAGCGTTATCTGGATCTGATCGCAAATCCGGAATCGCGGAAAATTTTCATGACGCGGGCCAGGCTGATCGCCTCACTGCGGCGGCAACTGGAGGCTCGCGGCTTCGTCGAAGTGGAGACGCCGATGATGCAGCCGGTCTACGGCGGGGCGAACGCGCGCCCGTTTGTCACGCATCACAACACGCTTGACATGGACCTCTACTTGCGCATCGCGCCGGAGCTGTATCTGAAGCGGCTGATCGTGGGCGGGATGGAGCGCGTCTATGAAATCAACAAGAATTTTCGCAACGAAGGAATTTCGACGCAGCACAATCCCGAGTTCACCATGCTCGAGTTTTACTGGGCCTACGCCGATTACCAACTGCTGATCGATTTTTC
>JAJPHS010000080.1 GCA_021325175.1 Terriglobia bacterium | reverse complement strand
GACATTTTCGACGCCCGCCTTGCGCTGGTTTTCCCGCGCGAGCGCCAGCATCTCATCGGTCATATCGAGCCCGTAGGCTTTGCCGGATGGTCCGACGCGCCGCGCTGAAAGCAATACATCAATGCCGCCGCCCGATCCCAGATCGAGAACCGTTTCACCGGAATTCAGCCCGGCCAGAGCCGTCGGATTTCCGCAGCCGAGCGAGGCCAGCACCGCCTGTTCGGGAACAGCGCTCGTCTCGGTCGAATCGTAGAGATTCGACGTGATCGGATCCCCACAGCAGGCCGAAGCCGGCGCCGAGCCGCAGCAGGAGCTTCCCCCGGATTTCGCCCGAAGCGCCGCCTGCCCGTATTTTTCGCGTACCTGGTCCTTTATGTCCATTCAATCTTCCTTTCTAACCGCGGATTTGAGTAATCTGGCGGGCTTGATCGCCTTGTTGCGAGTGCAGCACTCGGCGTATAGGAATCCGAGCAGCTCCTGGAGCACGTCCGTGTTGGCGCGGTAGCGCAGAAACGTGCTCTCCCGCCGAACGGTGATGAGATCCTCGTTCTTGAGCTTTTCCAGGTGATGCGACAGCGTGGAGGGAGCGATATCGAGTTCGCTCTGGATCTCGCCGGCCACCATTCCTTCCGGATGCGCGGCGAGCAGCGCGCGCAAAATCCGCAGCCGCGGTTCGGCGCCGAGCGCGGCGAACAGATCCGCGTACGCCGCCGTCCGGTCCGGTTGGGAGGCGGGCTTCCTCCGCGTCGATTCCATATTTCTATTATATAGAAATTATGGAAAATATCAAAAGCGCGCCCCCTATTTGTCTCCGCCCCGCGCGAGAGGTTCGACATGGACCGCCGTTTTCGTGATCGCGCCAAAATTACGCGAGCCGCGTTCCAGCTTCGCGTCGATAACGCGGCCGGATGAGTCCACCGCCACGCTGGCGTCGGCCAGCGCTCTTCCGCGCACCGTTGTCCGCGCCTTCGCCGGAATCTTTGGCAGCACCGAATGAATGACGCCTTGCCGCGGCTACTTCGGGTTGCGAGCCGGGCGGTGATTTCGCCGCGTTCACGGCCGCGTCTTGCTGGCCGGATTGTGCCGGCGGTGCCTGCGACGGCGCGGAGTACGTTGCCGCCGCATTTTCCGGAGTTTTGCTCCGCCGCATGAGCAGCGCGCCCGCGGTTTGGCGGTTGTAATCGTAAGAGCGCCGCTCGGCTTGGCCGGGCCGCATCGGAACTAGGCGCCCGATCTGCAACCGGCGGGCGATCTTAGCCTTGCTAACGCCGGCTCGGCAGAGCTTGCGTACCTGGCTGGTCGCGTGAGAACTGCTGAGGATCGTCCGTACATCGACTGCAATCCGCTGATGACCCCATTGCCGCGCGGCTGCCGTTTATTCAATTAGACAATGTGATGAAACAAGCTGGCCTAAAGTTCCGCAGCCGTCGCAATGGTTCGGGAGCGATAGTTTTGGCGAGATTGTGGGGACATGCACCTGCGATTCGTGCCCGTTTTCCGATCGGCTTTCTTCGCGACTCCGATGGATAACGCCTACTTGTCCATTACGTTTGACACGTCGAAGCCGGCCCGTATAGGCCTGCTCGACAACGGATTTTTGGCGATATTGGTCGTGTTTCGGTCCGCTCTCGGAGAAAAGGGCGATTTTCGCCTTTTTACATTCTTGAACGACATGAGGCGACAGGTGATCAATCGAATATTCGGGCGTTCAGCGCGAGCCGCGATCTCGCTGGTGGCCTTTTGGGCGAGCTTAGGGTTCCTCCACGGAGCCGTGGGGTATCTGCATACCACCGGTAGTCAGATCTGGGACTCGGATAACAATCCTGTCCGATTAACAGGTGTGAACTGGTACGGATTCGAAACCACGTGGTTGGTAGTGGGCGGTTTACAGGTGCAAGACTATCATGCGATTCTCAACACCATAAAGAACAATGGCTATAACGTGATCCGCATTCCCTTTTCGAATCAGATGATCGAGTCGCCCATCGTGCCGACCCGCATTTCTACCACTTCGATCAACACAGATTTGGCCGGCTTAAACTCGATTCAGATTCTTGACAAGATCGTTGCCGCCGCCGCCAAACTTGGGTTGCGCATCATTCTGGATAATCACCGTTCGGAAGCCGGCAGCAGCGCGGAAGCGAACGGCCTGTGGTATACGTCCGCCTACCCGGAGAATGCATGGATCAACGACTGGGTAGCTTTGGCGGCGCGTTATAACAACAATGCCGCGGTCATCGGCATGGATCTTCGGAACGAACCGCATAACGCGACCAGCGGAGGATCTTGCTGGGGATGCGGAACGACGGCGTACGATTGGCGGCTAGCCGCCGAACGCGCCGGAAATTCGATTCTGGGGGTCAATCCCAATCTTTTAATCTTTGTCGAAGGGACCGACTGCTACAACGGCGACTGTACCTGGTGGGGCGGAAACCTTGAAGGAGTACAGAATTTCCCTGTGCTGCTGAACGTCCCCAATCGAGTAGTCTACTCAGCTCACGATTATGGTCCGAATTTATACACGCAAGGCTGGTTCAACAGCGGCACCACATATTCCAGCCTGGTTTCGCTGTGGACAAAGTGGTGGGGCTATATCAGTCTGAACCACATCGCGCCGTTGTGGGTAGGCGAGTTCGGTACTACAAACAACAATAGCGACATTACCGGAACCACCGCGGGCTCCCAGGGCCAGTGGTTCCAGAGTCTCATCACGTTTCTGCGCAGCTACCCGGAAATCAGTTGGACTTACTGGGCGCTCGATGGCGAAGATAGTTATGCGCTGCTGGATTCTAACTATGATTCGACGCCGGCGAATCCACTGAAACAGTCGCTGCTAGCGTCGATTCAATCGCAGCCGCTAGCGCAAGTGATTCCCTGTGATTTCAACGGGGACGGCAAAGTTGATCTATTCATTTATGACCCGGCGACCGGCAACGCTTACACAGCACTTAGCGTTGGCTCTGGAGGCTTCACCTATATCTATACACCTGCGACTCCGGGCTTCGACACGATCCGTTATGGCGACATGAACGGCGACGGCAAGACGGACCTCATCGTCTACAATAGTTCTACCGCGTTGGGATACACGTTATTGAGTAACGGAACAGGGACCTTCACCGGAGTGTCGCTGTTCTGGGGACCAGGATTTCATCGCGTCGCGGCGGGAGACTTGAACGGTGATGGGTTGACCGATTTTCTGATTTATCGCTCCACGGATGGTACGAGTTATACCGCGCTCAGCAATGGCGACGGCACATTCCGCTACAAATATACCCTTGTGAGTCCCGGGTTCACACACATGCAGGTGGCCGATTTCAGCGGTGATGGCAAGGCCGACGTTGTGTATTACAACTCGGCTACCGGGGCGGCGTTTCTGGGCATCAGCGATGGCGCGGGCGGATTTTCCTTTTCGCCGGTGGCGTTGTCACCGGCGTACGACGCTGTCGAGGCCGGTGACATAGACGGCGACGGTAAATCCGACTTGTTGCTTTATGCAAGCTCCAATGGAACCTCGACGGTGGGCCTAAGCACCGGCTCAGGTTTTGCGTTGACCACGACCGTTTGGACACCCGGTTTTACGAACGTGAGGATGTTCGATTTCAACGGAGACGGCCTTGCCGACGTCGCGCTATATAACCGGAGCAATGCGTTGGCATACTTGCTTGTAGGCAGCGGCACGGCAAGCTTTACAAGTTATTCGCTATTCTGGCCGCCGGGCCTTGATAACATCTCGATCGGAGACTTTAACGGGGACGGGAAGCAGGATGTTCTTATATACAGCAGCGCAAGCGCGGCGGCGTACACCGGCATCAGTACAGGGAATCCAGCCAATCCGTTCACCTATCAATATTCCTTCTGGGGCAGCGGAAGGCTGCTTGATGCGGCCGCTGCCGAGCCTTGATGGAACGCGCCGGCCACGGCGGCGAGGGTCGCTTCCACGGTGAATCGACGGGGATAAGCCGGAGCGGGCCTGAAGCCTGCGCGGACCCCTCTCTAGCGCGCGGCGATTTGTTCGACGCGTTTCAGCATTGCATCCAGATTTTCGCGCGAATAATATCGGCCCCTCAGCACCACCGCTTCGATTTTTTCCGTGTTGCGAATATCCAGCAGCGGATCGGCGTCAAGCAGGACCAGATCGGCGGATTGATTCACTTCGATGGTGCCGAAATCGGGATTGCCGAAATAACGCGAGGCGTTCCGCGTGGCGGCCTGTAATGCCTCCAGATTCGATAGCCCGGATTTTACCAGCAGCGCCAGCTCGTCATGCAAACCGAAGCCCGGATAAACGGGATTTACGCCGTTGGCGTCGGTTCCCGCGAGAAACTCGACTCCGGCGCGATGCATATCGCCCACCAGCTTTTCGTAGCGGTCGAGCAAGGCATGAATGCGCGCGTTCAGCGCATCGAGATCGGCGGCGGAAAGATCGTGCAGAAAAAAATTTCGGCTCGGATCCCATTGCTCGCGCCAGGCGCGAAGCAGATACTTGCGCCGCGGATCGTCGAGGAAACCGGCGTCGCGCATCCGCGCAAAGCCGCTGAGCAGAGCCAGCGTCGGCGTTTGCCAGGTTCCGTTCTTTACGAATTTTTCAAACAGCGCCGCGGCTTTTGAGTCGCTGTAGGTATTGAAAAGCCCCTTGGGGTTCGGAAACGCGAGCTCCCGCATTCGCTCTTCGCCCGAAATGTTCTGATCGAGCATCATGGTTACGCGCGCGCGCCGCAGAGCGTCCTCGTTGGTCGAACACGCTTCGAGGATGCCGATCAGATGCTCCTGGCTGCGTTGTCCGGCATCGGAGGCTTCGGCCGCGCTCACCTCTTCGGGAACGTGCCCGGCGAAGGGAATTCCGAGCGCGCGTGCTTCCTCCGCGATCGCGAAATAGGCTTCGCGCGGGATGCTGGTATAGACTTTGAGAAAATCGACGCGGCTCGCGGCGAGCGCCCGCACCGCCATTCGCGCCTGCTCGGCTGTCCCGACCGCGATCGCCCCCGGCGGCGGCGGACCGGACCACACCAGCGGCGGGCCGTCCAGAAATCCCGGCGCGAAGATTCGCGGAACGTCGGGGCGCGACCGCCATGCGTTGATCACCGGCATGGGGATGCCCGTGAACATTTCGCGCACGCCGGTGATCCCGTTGGCGAGCAGCAGCGGAAAGAAAACCTCCGGCGGCCCGAGGTGAATGTGCATGTCCCAAAGGCCGGGAATCAGGAATTTTCCCTTCGCCTGGACGACTTCGTCGCCGCGCCGGGCATGAATCTTTTTCTCAATGGCGACGATGCGCCCGCGGTTGATTGCGACGCTGGCGCGGCGCGGCCTGGCGCCGGTGGCATCGATCACCACGGCGTCTTTAATAATGAGAGACTGCCCCGGCAGCGTGGCCGCCGCGAGCAGCCATAAGCCGAGCTTCAAAGAAGTTTTTCGATCGCCGCCTGAATGTCCTTCAATGGCGTTTCTCCGATGAATGATTTCACCTTGCGGCCGTTGCGGTCGTAGAGAAACATGGCCGGGACGGCGCCGCCCCAATCCTTGTCGATCGAGTCGTAAAACTTGTCGTCATCGGCGGCTTTCTTGATATAAGCCGTACCGCTCACGCGATCTTCGGCGAGCACCTTCAGCGCGGCCGCTTCCTTCGATAGCTCATCGGTGGAAACCGTCACCAGCTCGAATCCGCGCGTCCGCAATTTTTCCGCGAGCGTTGCGAGCATTGGCGTCTGCGCGCGGCACGGCTTGCACCAGGTCGCCCAAAAATCCACCAGCACCACTTTGCCGTGATGCGCCGCGATCATTTTCGCGAATCCGGACTGATCGAGCGGCGTGAGCTTCGATTGGGCGAATAACGACGCGGCGAAAACAACGGTCAAAGCGATGCGAGTCATTCCTTCTTCTCCGGTTTCGCCAGTTTAAGATTGATCACCGGCTCTTTTCGCGTATCGAACATGCTCAGCGTTTTCCATCCGCTAGTCATGCCGTTATAGTCGCCTTTAAGCTGGTAATCATTATCCACCTTGAGCCCCGAAAAATGATACTCGCCGTTGTTCTGCGTAATGAAGGACCGCACCTGCAAGCTGCGCATATCCTTCAACTGAACGATGGCGCCGTTCACCGGCTTATCGTCGGAATCGGTGACGCGCCCCTGGACGATGCGCTCCGTCGCGGCTTCGCGTTTTTCCTTTTTGGTCGGTTTGGGAGTTTCCTGCGCCGCCAGAGCGAATCCGCACAGCAACGCGATGGCGAGCCCGAGAAAGAACTTCATTTTTTCACCGGAGACAGCACCAGATTCACGTCCACGTGCTCATTTGCGGAATGAACGGTAGCCTCTTTTTCCGCCGGGCTGAATCCCTTAAGCGACGCGCGGACGAGATAAGTGGAACCTACGCCAGGCACCCGGAAAAGAAATTCGCCGCGATAGTTGCTTTCGGTCTCCTGAAGCTTTTTATTCTTGACCGTTCCTTCCAGGAAAATTTCCACCTTGGCGCCCGGCAGCGCCAGTCCGGGATCGCGAAATACGGTGCCTCCGACCTCGGAATAGGATTTCTTCGCCGCCCCCGCGGGCGGGGTGAAAATGAGCGCCGCCAAAAGAGCGCCGGCGGCGATGCTACTTCCATTCATCCTCTTCCTCGTCTTCTTCTTCGTCTTCCAGCTCGTCCTCGTCCTCGTCGAAATCCTCGTCGTCGAAATCTTCATCTTCGTCTTCGTCGTCGTCCTCGGCCGAAAGCTCCAGCGGAGAAACCCCGCTGACGCTCAGATTCGCGCCGCACTCCTCACAAATCAGAGAGTCGCCTTCGTCCAGTTCTTCTTCATCGACGTCGATGACCGCGTCACACATTGGACAATTGACCATCTGCTCCCTTCCTCCCGCCGGGCGCTGCCAAAACGCGCGCCGCCGCTCCACTATTTTATGTACCACGACGGCGGCGGAAAGAAGGTTACGCCGGAACGCGAACTCCAGCGGCCCGCTCCAGATCTTCCTTGGTCAGCGTCACCAGCGTCTTTTCCAGGTCCTCACCCGATTCGATCATATACTTTAAATGCCTCGCCGCCAGTTTCAGGCACCAGGCATCGGTAAGCTCGTGCTTGGCTTCCACGCTGAGGGCGAGCAGCAGGGCATGCGGCAGCGCGATCACCTTTTCCTGCTTGGGCTCATCGCGGGTCCAAATGATGAATTTCACGTCGACTGTATCGGCGTGGCGGATGGAGATCGCGGTCTGAAGCCAGCGAAACTCTACTTGCCAGGTGCGGCCGAACGGATCGGGCCCGGCTTCGAAGAAACGGAAATTTTCGGCCATTCGTTTTTTAGATTAGCAGAGCGATTTCCGGTTTAAGACATGGAGCGCGAGCCGTTCAGCACAGCTCAGCGATTATGGATTCAAGCTTTGCGGACGGCACGCTTCCCTGCGCCATCGCGGCATTCCCTCCGCCGCGCCCGCCGGCGGCGCTCACCGCCGTTTTCACCCGCTCGCCGGCGTTGACGCCGGAATCCGGCGAAGCCGCCAGCAGCACCGCCGGCGGATTTTCGCTGATCGCCAGAAAGACCGCCTTCGCGCCGCCGGTGAAGGCCTGCGCGCGAGCCCGCATCGCTTCGTCGATGGCGCCGCGCTGCGTGGCCCTTCGGAGGCCGGATTGGTCCGGCGCGGTGGCCTCGTACAGTTCGCGGCCTTCGCGCCGCGCCAGGTCCGTCAAGGCGCGCGCCAGATTTTTTTCGAGCGTCCTGGCTTTGTCCATTTGCGCCTGAACCAGCGCCGGCGTTTCCTCGAACGGCGCCGAAACGATCCTGCTGATTTCCGCCAGCGTCCGGAAATCCTGCCGCGCCTGCCGGATGGCGCGCAGGCCACACACGAACTCGAGGCGCGTGTTGCCGCGAATTTTTTCCAGCTTGCGCAGCAGAATCGGGCCGATCTCGGCGGTCGATCGCAGGTGCGTTCCGCCGCAGGCGCTGCGGTCCAGCGAGTCGATGGAAATGATTCGCAGCGTTCCGGCCCGCGCCGAGGGCTTGCGCAAGCCCAAATCCGCCGACGAATCTTCGTAGGCGATGGTCACTGGCCGCGCTTCCCATACAATTTCCGCGCAGCGCTCCTCGACGCGCTCCAACTGCTTCGATTCGAGCGCCGGCGTTTCCACTTCGATGGTCGATGACGCCGCGCCCATGTGGAAACTGACGGTTCGCATGCCGTACAGCTCCACCAGCACGGCCGAAAGCAGATGCTGGCCGGTGTGCTGCTGCATGTGATCGAAGCGGCGCGGCCAATCGATCTGCCCGCGAACCTGGGTATCGGCCAGCGGCGCTTCCAGCACGTGCGCGATCCGCTCCTCTTCATCGACGATCTCCTTCACCGCGACGCCGCCAAGCTCGCCCAGATCGAAGGGCTGGCCGCCGGAGGCCGGATAAAACGCGGTGCGATCGAGATAAATTCGCCGCCCCTCGTCGGCCCGCTCGACCACGCGCGCCTCAAATTCGCGCAGATAGCAATCGTTGTAATAAAGTCTTTCGGTCATTGTTGAGGCGGAGGCGAAATAATCTCGAACTGCGCGCGGATGAACTGCCAATCCGGTAGTTCATAGATGCGGAGCTTGGTCGGCGCGGTCGCGGTGACATCCTTGATTTCCTGCGGGCCGAGGTTGGGAATTTTCGCCTCGAATTCGGTGATTGGCGGCTCGTCCGGTTTGGCGGCGATGGTTGTCAGGCGGATCTTCAGCACCAGATCTCCCATATCCGCCTGCGAGTGATTCACCACCGCGAAGGTGACCTTCAATTTTCCCGGCGTCTCCTCCGCCAGGCGGAAGCCGGCTACCTCAAGATATTTCGCCAGCGGATTTTTTCCCGCCGCCGTTGCCGCGCCCGGCGGCTCCGGCGGACCGGTTTTCTTTGCCGCGTTCGTATCCGGCGAGGAGCAGCCGGCCAGCAGGAGCACTGCCGCGATCAGCGTATTGCGCACAACATCAGGATAATATACGTATGGGCGTGATTCGCGAGCAGATCGATACCGTCTTCCGCCGCGATCCCGCCGCGCGCAGCGTTCTCGAAATTATTCTCTGTTATCCCGGCTTTCACGCCATTTTGCTGCATCGCGTGGCGCACCGGCTATACAAAAAAGGATGGTTCACGCTGGCGCGCGTGATTTCGCAAATTTCGCGCGCCGCCACCGGCATCGAGATTCACCCCGGCGCCACCATCGGCCGCCGCTGCTTTATCGATCACGGTATGGGCGTCGTCATCGGCGAGACCTCGGAAATCGGCGACGACGTTTTGATGTATCAAAGCGTTACCCTTGGCGGCACGGGCAAGGATACGGGCAAGCGCCATCCCACCATCGGCAACGGCGTGGTGATCGGAACGGGCGCTAAAATTCTCGGCAATATTCGAGTGGGCGATTATGTGAAGGTCGGCGCGGGATCGGTGGTGGTGCATTCGGTTCCCGATCATTCAACCGTTGTCGGCGTGCCCGGTCGCGTGGTCGGCGAAGAAGACGCCACCGAGCCGCTGGAACACGGCAAACTGCCTGATCCGGAAGGCCAGGCGATCAGCGAGCTCGCCAACCGCGTGGCCCAGCTCGAATCGATGGTGCGGGCCTTGCTTGCTGAAAAAATGACGGATGAAAAAATTCCTTCTAAGCGTTAGCTTCGCGCTCACGCTCGGCGCCGCTGGCCTGCCGTATTGGATCGAGCCCTGCGAGCATAAGGAAACCGGCTGCGCCGCCGGCGACGTCGAGCTTGGCCGCTGGGCCCTCGAAGCCTGGCAGAGCGCATCGGACGGGCGCCTCCGATTCGTCGCCGCGGACCGCGATCACGCGCGTCTCCGCATCGTTTGGGCGCTGCCCGAGCAAGGTTTGTATGGCGAAACCGTGCCGATCGAGGTGAACGGAAAGCCCGGCGCGCAGGTGAATGTGCGAATCGTCGCGGCCGGCGGCGGCGACCGGCTGCTGCGCGACACGATCGTCTATCTCACCTGCCTCCACGAATCCGGCCACGCGCTGGGTCTGGCGCACACGCGAAATTTCGCCGACATTATGTACAGTTTTCAATTCGGCGGCGATATCGCGGAATATTTCGCGCGCTATCGGCAGAAGCTCACAACGCGAGACGATATTCGAAAAAACAGCGGCCTATCGGCCGGCGATCGCGCGCATCTGATGGAAACGCTTCGCTGAGGTCATGTGTAAAGTATCTTTCCCGGCCGACGTGCCCACGCGGGGGCCGCTAAATTTCACTCCTAGGCAATCCCAAACGCGGCGCGATATTTTTCCGGCAGTTTGCAAGGCCTCAAATCCCGGCCGCTGAAGACGTGTTTCGTCCCACCCGTCGCCAGCACGCGCGACGTCGCCGCCTCGATCATTTCGTAGGCGAAGCGGATCATCCGCGGATGCGCGTGTTCGATCCAGGTGCGCACGATCACTTCCTCGTCGTATCGCGCCGGCGACGCGTAGCGGCAGTTCGCCTCCGCGACCGCCAGCAGGATACCATCCTGCTCTTCCATATCGCGATAGCGGATCCCCGCCGCGCGGCAATATTCGACGCGCCCCAGCTCCATCCAGACCAGATAATTCGCGTAATAAACAATGCCCATCTGATCCGTTTCTGCGTAGCGGACGCGCAGGCGAGTCTCAACGCGGCGCATTCAGCAGCTCCTCGGCGTAAAGCGCGCCGGCCGCGGTCTCTTCGTGCTTGAAAAATACATAAACATCCCGGCCGCCGCTGAGCAGCGAGGCCACCCGCTCCTGAATTTCAGCCCGCTCCGCGGCGCTGTAGTCGCCCTTGCGTAATCGCGAATAGACGAAATCCGCCGTGATCACGCGCGGGATCTCCAGCTTGTCCGATTCGGCCAGGCACAACGACACGCGGTGTTTCTCCAGCAGCCGGTATACTTCCGCGTCCAGCCAGGACGGATGGCGGAACTCGAAAGCATAGCGCAAATCGCCCGGAAGTTTTTCGACAAACGCCGCCAGCAGCGGCACATCGCGCTTGAAATTCGGCGCGAGCTGGAACAGCACCGGCCCCAATCGCCGCGCCGAGCGGAGCGGATCGATGGCCTTGAAGAACGCGCCGGTAAACTCCGATTCCTGTAATCGCAAAATATGGGTGATCCGCTGATGCGCCTTGCAGGCGAAAAGGAATCCGGCCGGCGTGGCTTCCACCCATTTCTGAAGGGTCGAAGCCGCGGGCAACTGGCGGAAAGTATAGTTAATCTCCACCGCGTTCAGCCGCGCCGCGTAATGTTTCAGGAAATCTTTCTGCGCGGCTTTGGCGGGATAAAAGTCCGGTTTCCAGCTTGGATATGCGAACCCGCTGGTTCCACAGTAAAGCCGCGCCATAGGTGCAGGTTACACTGAAAGGAAGTGATTCCGAAAGGTTCCCAAGCCGAGAGGACGCCCCACAAGGCGCGCGAGGCCGGCAAGCCGAAAAAATCGGCGTCGGAAAGCCTGCGCGCCGTCTGGCCCGACCTGCGCGAAATGATTCTGCCGCGCCGCGGCCTGCTGATCGCCAGCTTTTTTCTGATGGTGATCAATCGCGTAAGCGGCCTGGTGCTGCCCATTTCGACCAAGACGATGGTCGATCGCATCATCGGCGCGCATAATGAGCGCCTGCTGGGACCGATGGTTCTGGCGATCGTCTTCGCCACCATGATTCAGGGCGTCACGTCGTTTTCGCTGACCCAGCTTCTTTCCAAGACCGGCCAGCGCCTCATCGCCGAGCTGCGCCGAAAAGTGCAGCAGCACGTCGGTCTTCTGCCCGTTTCCTATTACGACGCCAACAAAAGCGGTGTGCTGGTGGCGCGCATCATGAGCGACGTCGAAGGCGTGCGCAACCTGATCGGCACCGGCCTGGTGGATTTCGTCGGCGGCCTGATGACCGCGCTGTTCGCGCTGGT
>JAJPHS010000076.1 GCA_021325175.1 Terriglobia bacterium | reverse complement strand
GCCGCGCCGTTTGTGAAGGTCGGCGATTCGGTCGAGCCCGGGCAGGTGCTGTGCATCATCGAATCGATGAAGCTGATGAATGAGATTGAGTCGGAAGTGGCCGGAACGGTCGTCGCCAAGCTGGTGGAAAACGGGCGTCCGGTGGAATACGGAGAGGCGCTGTTCGCCATCCGGCCGAGATAATGCACCGCCTAAATGTTTGAAAAAATTCTGATCGCCAACCGCGGCGAGATCGCGCTGCGCGTGATCTGCGCCTGCAAAGAGATGGGCATAAAAACGGTCGCCGTCTATTCCGAGGCGGACCGCCACAGCCTGCATACCCGCTTTGCCGATGAAGCGATCTGCATCGGCCCTGCGAAGAGCTCGCGCAGCTACCTGGATATTCCGGCGGTGATCAGCGCGGCCGAGATCACCAACGCCGACGCGGTCCATCCCGGCTACGGATTCCTCTCTGAAAACGCCGATTTCGCGGAAGTTTGTGAAACCAGCGGTTTAACTTTTATCGGACCCAAGCCGGAGGTTATCCGCCGTATGGGCCTGAAGCAGATCGCCCGCGCCGCGATGGAGGAGGCCGGCGTTCCCATCCTCCCTGGATCCAAGGGCGTACTAAAGAGTGTTGAAGAGGCACTTGAACTCGCCGCCTCGATTGGGTATCCGGTAATGCTCAAAGCTTCCGCCGGCGGAGGAGGCCGGGGAATGCGAATCGTCCGCGGGGCCGAGGAGATGGCGGCCCTTCTGGCGCAGGCGCAGGCCGAAGCCTCCGCGGCGTTCTCCTGCGGCGATATGTACATGGAAAAGCTGGTCGAAAATCCGCGCCACATCGAGTTTCAGATCCTGGGCGACCAGCATGGAAACGTCGAGGTTTTGGGCGAGCGGGAGTGCTCCATCCAGCGCCGTCATCAAAAATTGATCGAAGAAGCGCCTTCGGTGGCGGTGAGCAAGGATTTGCGCGCGCGCATTTCAAGCAAATTGAGTAATGCGCTGAAGGAAATCGGCTACACCAACGCCGGAACGGTCGAATTTCTGATGGGCCCGGACGGGAACTTGTACTTTATTGAGGTAAATGCCCGCATTCAGGTGGAGCATCCGGTAACGGAGATGGTGACCGGCGTGGATTTAGTGAAGGCGCAGATTCGAATCGCGGCCGGCGAAAAACTCCCGGACATTTTACGCGGGCCGGTGGAACTGCGCGGCCACGCGATTGAGTGCCGGATCAATGCCGAACACCCCGAAACATTTACGCCTTCGCCAGGGCGCATCACCGGGCTCAACCTGCCCGGCGGAGCGGGCATTCGCGTCGATACCGCGGCATATCAGGATGGTATTATTCCGCCTTATTATGACTCGCTGGTGGCGAAGCTGATCGCTTATGGCAGCGACCGCACGGAGGCGATTGCCCGAATGAGCAGGGCCCTTGGTATGTTCGTCGTCGAGGGAATTTACACGTCGATACCGTTGCACCAAAAAATCCTGGCGAGCCCGGATTTTGTTGCTGGAAAACTCGATACGGGCTTTTTGGCGCGCAGCGGTTTTCTACCCGAGAAGAAATAGATTTTTTTCACTTTTTTTCCACTTTTTTTCAACAGAACACTGCTTTTTCCTTGCCTCCAGTCCGTCGCCGGGGTAGGATGAAGACCTACAATATTTTTAGAGCTGAGTTTCGGTGTTCCCGGAACTTCCCGGCTGAAATGGAAGATGCCTATGACGAAGTGCTCGCGCTGCCAGGCTGAAACCGAACTGTATTTTAATGGATCGCCGTTTTGCATAGTCTGCGCTGAAAAGATTGTGGAAAAAACGGCCGGGCAGCCAGATTTGCCCCAGGCGAGAGGACACAAATGCGTCTTGCGCATCACCACATAGAGAAACGATTGGCGGCGGGAGCCCGCGAGCTTACTATGACCTGCCCGGAACGGGAGCAACTGCTGCAAGCGTATCATCAGGCAGTGGCGGCCTATGCAAACGCTGTCAGCGAATTGAAACACGCCAATCGCGATCAGTTTCCGAGGCAATTTGCAATGGCGGACGCAGCGCGTGAGAAGTGCGATCGACTGCGGGAAAAGATCGACCTGCACCGCGTGACGCACGGCTGTTAAGGGCCAGGAACCAAGCAGTAAAGCCGACATCGAGCGAGGGATAGCGCGCAAGCCTGGGTGTCTCAGGATTCCAGAAACCTTGCGGCGGCTACGGAACCGGCTTGTAGACGAACACACGGCTGGGGTAGGGGCTTTCGATGCGCGCCAGCAAACGATAATGGCGGCGAATTTCTTGCAATTGCGCCGGCGGCAAAGTGGAGGTTTCCCTGTCCGGCGCGGGACCGGGATGGTTCAGATCCTCGAAGAGCAGAATGGTCGAAAATTTTTGCGCGGCTAAATCGCGGCGCAACGGTTCCGGATCGATCACGCCGGTTTGCACCAGCATGTTGTAGATCAATGGTTCCACTTCCATTCCGCCGCGCAACTGGAGGGATGCGTTATAGTCGGCCGAAAGCAGCCGCCCGCTATCGGCGTAGGAACGCAAGGCGGAAATTTCGGTGCGAAACTGCTGCTCGACCGCGACCCGCTCCAGCAGCAGGTTTTTCGTCATGCGGAGATTGAGGACCAGATGGATCGCCAGTGGAATTTGCAGCAGCGTGACCCATTTCTTGCTCCCGGCGAAAGTCAGCGGGAAAAAATCGAGGGCGTGAAGCGAGAGGCAGGCGCACAGGATCAGCGCCACGGTGGATTCGATCTGGTAGTTGGTGTCGGAGCCGACCTTAGCGGCGGTCAACGCAAAAACGGCGAGAGCGAAACCGAGATAGACGAATAAGGGCCGGGCGGCGCGCCAGGCCGGTTTGAATCCGGCGGCGGCGATCAAGATGAGCTGTCCCGCGCCGACAAAAATGATGGCGTGCTGCTTTAATTTCTGAAGGGCGAACGGGTTTATGTTGGCGCGAATCGTGTCTGCAAAAAAGCGCCCGCCGGTTGCAAAATCGATGGCCGCTGCGGCGGTGGCGACGGCGCCGAAAAGCGCCAGGGCGAAGCGCAGCGCGATTTTCTTGCGCTCCAGCCAGAGCAGAACGAAGATTGCCGCCGGCGCTGCGAGCGCCGTTTGTTTGGTGAAAAAAGCGAGCGCGGCAAAAATTCCCGCCGCCGCGAGCGAGCTTTGCGAGAAAAAATAAAAAGCCGCGAGCGAAAAGAAGACGGCGAGCGTATCGACCTGGCCGATCGTTCCCCAATAGGACAGCAGCGAGGTCGATCCGGCCAGAATCGCGGCGAGCCAGCCGCAATAACGGTCCGAGGTGTAGTGAAGCACGATGCGCCGGCTGAGCGCGATGATTCCAAGCAGCGCGGCGAAACTGATCAGGCGCCCGGCGGTTTCGGTTGGCAGTCCGGTTTTGCTGAGGGCGGCTTCGCCCGCATAAAACAGCGGCGTGTAAGCGCAGACGGTGTATGGCGAACGGTTGAGATCGTTATAGAGCTTGCCTTCGTGCGCGAGCGTGAGGGCCTGGCCGGCGACGACGGATTCAGGTCCGGAGAAGGCGTTTTGCGCCCACAAAAGCAGCGCGAGATGAACTGCGAGCGCGGCCGCGGCGAGAATCGCGAACACGATCAGAACGCGACGCAGGCCGCGTTCGGTCCGGGTTTGCGGCGGGGCGGGGAATTCCGCCTGTGCTGGTCCTTGCGACGGATCGAGCGATGATTGGAGAGCCATCCTAATCGACCTTATAAATCGTGCCCCGCGGCGTGGCGTGCAGCGGCGTCAATCCGGCTTCAGACTGGATCTCATCCTGGACTTCCTTGCGCATCACGTCGCCGTATTCGCGGTCCAGGTCATTCTTGCTGAAGTAAACGTATTGCAAACCGCGCCGATGGCAGTAAGCGTTCAGGTCGCGATAGACGCCGACCATCGATTTTTCGTCCTCGTCATACCACCACTTGGGGAGGATCGGGAGATAATTGCCGCGCCGGCCGGTGTAGAGATAAAGCAGCGGATCGTCGTAGGAAAGCACGGTCGCCGAGGTCGGCAGATTCCGGCTGATCCAGGAATAAGCCGCGTGGAACTCCTCCAGTTTTGCGCTTTTCGCTTCGGCGAAACGGCGAAGATTGACCAGCGACGTTTGAAGCTGAAAGAAGACGGCGATGGCGCAAAGCGAAGCGGCGCTCAAGCCGAGGAATCCCGCGGCGGCGCGCTGCCCGGCGTCTTTATGACGAAGACCGGCCTTGATCATGGAGCCGAGATGCGCCAGCTCCGTCATCAGTCCGGCGAGCAGCAGCGGAAACAACGGAAGTACAAAACGTTCGGTGGGGGGATAGTGCCAGAGGAGCAGAATGCCGAGCGACGGCACGGCAAAAGCGGCGTAATCCAGCGCGATTCCGCGGCGCACCAGACGGACCACGCCGGAGATCATGGCCACCGCGGTGAGGCGCGTTAGAAGATTCATCGCGAACAGCGGAAGAAAATCGCGGAAAATGAGCTCGCCCATGGCCCACAGGATCTGATCGCCGTTCTTCCAGACGACCTTGAAAAGGTTGTTCCATCCGACGTTTAAAAACTGGAAGCCGAGATAATCGGTGTAGTAGATGAGGGTCGTGTCCCTGGCATGAAGGCCGTAGACGCGGCTCCAGATCATCCATCCGGCGATGAATGGGAGCATCGCAGCGGCGAAAGCCGCCGCCCGTCGCCATTCCTTCTTCCAAACCAGCAGCGCGGGCACAGAGACGAGCAGGGCGATGCCGGCGGTTCGCGAAAGATACGCGCATCCGGCGAGCAGGCCGGCGAAAATCGCCATGTGGACTCCGGGCTTTGAAATGGCCAGAAAGGTCGCCAGCAGCCAGCAGGTGAAAAAAATCTCGGAGAACATCATGCAGCCGAACAGCACGATATAGGGATTCACGGCGAGCAGCGCGGTGAGAATCCAGGCGCGCGGCTCGGTGAGGTCGCGGCGGTAGTAGAGCCAGGCCATTCCGAGAAACGGCGGCAAAAGGGCGAAACAAAACCAGGTGCCCAATTCGAGATTTTCCGGGAAATGCGGATTGAGACGCCAGATTAGCGACAGATAATAAGGAAACAGCGGCGGATATTTCGTCTGAGCGGGCGATTCCGGAAGGCTTTCAATGCGATAGCCGCCATGCGCGGCGCTTTTCGCCGAGACGAACATAATGGCATCGTCATGCAGATAACCAAATTCCGGCATATAGCGGCACTGCCAGGCGAACCTGGCGGCGGGGAGCAGCAGGACGGCCAGAATGAACGGCTTAAGAAGTCGTTTGAGCAATCTAAACGGATATCGGATGGAGCAGGCGGGCGCTTCAGTACTACGCCTTCGGCCGAGGTACCAGGATAGTTCTAAGGTCTTACAAATAGCTTGAAAAATAGGGGTCTGAGAGTTTTTGAACCCGTCCTTAGGCGGTAAGCCTGATTTGAATCAAACCAGCCCAATGATAACTTCATATCAGCGACAGGGACCTGTCGCGCACCACAGGGAGAGGAGATTTAGAGGAGAAATGAAAAATCTGATTTTGAAGTTGCAGATTTGGAAGGACACGCGCGGTCAGGACCTCATCGAGTATGCCTTGATGGCCGGTTTTGTGGCCGTGGCTGCTGGCGCGATCATGCCGAATGTCGCCACCAGCATCAGCACGATTTTTTCGAAGATCAGCTCGGTCATGTCCGGCGCCGCCAACACCGGCAGCTAAACAACAAACGTTCTTTTCCGGAGGGAGCGGCCAAAACGATTTGCCGCTCCTTCCGCTATCCTGCCTTTTGTCCCGCCTGAATCCTTGGCTGGTGTTCAGTGACCCTCAGCTTCTAAGAACCGCTCCGCTTCGATTGCCGCCATGCATCCGGCGCCGGAGGCGGTGATCGCCTGGCGATAGATGCGGTCCTGCACGTCGCCGGCGTGAAAGACGCCGGGGATATTGGTGCGCGCGCCGCCGTGGCTCACGATGTATCCTTCCGGATCAAGGTCGATCTGGCCGCGGAACGGCTTGGTGTTCGGGATGTGGCCGATGGCCACGAAAAATCCGTCCACCTGCTGATCCCAGCTACGGCCGTCTTCCAGATTGCGCAGCCGCACGCCGGTCACTTCATTTTTCGAAACGTCGTAAATTTCGTCCACCACCGCGCTGTGCAGAAACTTGATTTTCGGATTATTGCGCGCCCGTTCGAGCATGATCTTCGACGCGCGGAAATCCTTGCGCCGGTGCACCAGGGTCACTTCGCTGGCAAAGCGCGTCAGGAAATTGGCCTCTTCCATAGCCGAATCGCCGCCGCCGACGACCATGACCTTGCGGCCGCGATAAAAAGCGCCATCGCAGGTTGCGCAGGAACTGACACCGCGGCCGATCAGCTTCTGCTCGCTCGGCAATCCGAGCCAGCGCGCCGAGGCGCCGGAGGCGATGATGAGGGTCCGCGTTTCGCGCCATTCCTCGTCGATTTTCAACCGGAAGGGGCGGGAAGAAAGCTGCGCCTCCTCGACGACGCCGTAAACATATTCGGCGCCGAATGTTTCCGCCTGTTTCTTCATGTTTTCGACGAGCACCGGACCATCGATGCCTTCGGGAAACCCCGGAAAATTTTCGACCAGCGAAGTAATGGAAAGCTGCCCCCCCGGCTCGTGGCCCATCACCACCAGCGGGTTGAGATTGGCCCGCGCGGTGTAGATAGCGGCGGTGTTTCCGGCGCATCCGGAGCCAATAATAATAACGTTACGCACGATTGTTATGGTAGCAATCGTGTCAATGTAGTCGCGGCATGCCGGATCTGCGATTCGCTTAAATCGGGATGAACCGGCAGGGCAAGAACGGTCCGCGCCAGTTCCTCGCTGACTGGGAAATCGCCGCGCTTATAGCCTAAATCCGCGAAACAGGGCTGCTCATGCAGCGCAAGGGGATAATAAACTTCGCTGGCGACGCCTTCAGACCGTAGCCGCATTTGAACTTCATCGCGATCGCGCGGGCAGCGCACCACGAATTGATGAAAAATATGACGGGTCTGATATGGCGCCGGCCGCGGCGGGATCACCGAGCTTTGGTGTTCGTCGAAAAGCCGCAGGTAAAGAGCCGCGTTAGACGCCCGCCGATCGCTCCACTGATCGAGATATTTGAGCTTGACGGCGAGCACGGCCGCCTGGATGGCGTCCAGACGCGAGGCGAATCCGATCCGCTCGTGAAAATAGGTTGCGGTGCGGCCGTGGACGCGCAGCGCGCGCAGGCGCCCGGCCAGAGCTTCGTCATTGGTGGTGCATAAGCCGCCGTCGCCGAACGCGCCGAGGTTCTTGGTCGGATAAAAACTGAAGCAGCCGATGTCGCCGAGGCTGCCCGCGCGCCGGCCTTTGTATTCGGCGCCGATCGCCTGCGCCGCGTCTTCGATCACCGCGATTTTTCTCGAACGGGCGATTTCGCGGATCGGATCCATATCCGCGCAACCGCCGAATAAATGGACGGGAAGAATCGCCTTGATATTCGGGTATCGCTTGAGCGCGGGTTCGATTTGCGACACGTCGATGTTAAAGGTGTCGCGATCCACGTCGACGAAAACCGGCCGCGCGCCCGCCAGCGCAACGGCTCCGGCCGTCGCGAAAAAGGTAAACGGGACGGTGAGCACGGCATCGCCCGCGCCGGCGCAGGCGGCCTTCAGCGCGAGCAGCAGCGCGTCGGAGCCGGAGGCACAGCCCACCGCAAATCGCGCACCGCAGTATTCCGCCGCCTGCTGTTCGAATTGGCGGACTTCATCGCCCAGGATAAATTTTTGCGAATCGACCACTCTGGTGATGGCGGCGAGGACCTCATCGCGGATGGCCGCGGTCTGCGCCGCCAGGTCGAGAAACGGGACATGCATTCAGATTTCAGCGTAACGTAACCGGCGGAGCGTTTAACCGCCCCCACCGGGAAACGCAAAAGCTGAAAACCGATTTGGCGGGGATTCGATACTCTCTTCAGATCCACGAAAAACGGATCAAGGCCAGTACAGGACGCTCCGAAGGAAGGCGAATCGTTGCCAACGAACGCGCGGATTTTTCAGGCCGCCCGTGGCGAAAACATTCCAGTGGCAACTCAGGCACTGCCTGCCAGGAGGGATCGGCGACGGTAAATCATCGCCGGAGCGGCCGGGTGCGAAACCTCACGACTTCTCATAGCTCACGTCCACCGCGCGGCCGTACACTTCATCGAACACATCGGACACTCGCGAGGCCGCCCATTCTGCTAAATCCGGCTCGCGGCGCGCGCGAAGGCGAATCAGGATTCGCGCCGGCTGAATTTCGCAGCTCACGAGTTCGATATTTTCCTCCTCCGGCCCGCGGGCCAGATTTCCCGCCAGCCGCAGTATCGGGATCAGCAGCAGCAGCGGCCGCCGCTCCTCGGCATGGAGCGATTGAAATTCCGGATGCGCGGGCGACGGCATCGCCTTGCGATGATAACGGCACAAGGCCGCGATGAATTCGCGCTCGCGATTGGTAAATCCGGAAAAATCGACGTGGGAAACGATGTAGTGGGCGTGTTTGTGATGCGCCGAGTCGTTAATATAGTGGCCGGTTTCGCTGAAATAGGCTGCGGCTTCGAGCAGGCGTCCGTAATTGAGCGGCAACTGGTGCAGGCTCTGCAACCGGGCGAACAAAAAGTGAGTGAATGACGCGACGCGGCGGCCGTGCCTGAGGCCGGCGCCGAAGCGCGCCGCGATTCGCTCCACTTCCTTGCGCTGCTCGCGGTTGAGCCGCGCCAGCTCCCCGCCGACGCCGCGGGCGACCATATCGGCGATGATGCCGTCGCGCACGCCGGCCGCCGAATAATACAGACCGGCGGCGTGGAAACGTTCGAGGATGCGCAGCAGCGTGCCTGCTCCGGCGACGATGATCTCCGCCCGGCGCGGTCCGATGCCGGCCACCTTTCTGCGGCCCGCCAAGTCGAGCGACGCCAGCTTGCGATACAGCTTGCGGATCTGCGCGGTGGACGCGCGCAAACGATCCGCCTTTTCGCGGCGCGAGCGCGGCACGCGATTCACCGCGCAAACCACCGCCGCCGCCGTGGCCGATGTGGCGATCACCCGGTCGAAACGCAAGCCCAGGCGGGCCACCGCGCCTTCCAGCTTGGCGTCGATAAATTCGGCCATCTGGTGCAATTCGCGCTCCGCGGGCGGGTCGTGATGCAGGAACATCTCCTGAATGCGCACCGCGCCCAGCGGCTTTGAGACCGCGTCAAGCAGGGCGCCGTTTTCGCTCGAAATAATTTCGGCGCTTCCGCCGCCGATATCGACGATCAGGACTCGCCGGCCGTTCTGAGGCCAGCGGCTGATCACGCCTTGATGAATCAGGCGCGCTTCTTCGCGTCCGGTGATGATCTCAACCGGCGTTCCCAGCGCCGCCGAGGCGCGCGCGATGAACTCGCTCTGATTGGAGGCGTCGCGCACGGCGCTGGTCGCCACCGCCCGAACTCCGGCGACGTTCAGCCCGCGGTAAATCTCCGCCATCCGCGCGAGCACGCGGAGCGTTCCCGCCATGGCCGCGGCGCTGATGCGGCCGTCGTGAAAAACGCTTGCGCCGAGGCGCGTCACCTCGCGTTCGGAGGCAAGCACCCGCGGCGTCGATCCGGGAACCACTTCGGCGGCCAGCATTCGCGTCGAATTGCTTCCAATGTCGACCGCGGCGTAGCGAAGCATCTCTAGTCCGTACTATCGCAAAGTGCGCGGCAGAGGAGGCGATCCCTCGTCTTGCCGTCTACTTCATTCCGGGCCGGATGCGCGTTTATGTTCGCCTTACTTATCTTCGCTTGGCGCGCGTTCCCGAACTTCGCTGTTCGAGCCCATCAAAGCGCGGTTCAGCCGCTCCAGCTTTTTCAGGCCGCTGAGCGAATGCCGCACTTGCACGGCGACGCGCCACTGACCGCCGTCGTCTTGGCAGCGGCAGACCTCGCCCAGCAGGAGGATGTCCTGTGCTTCGATGCGAACGGGGGAATCGACGGGGATCGGGCGCGAAGTCACCAGAAGCAATCCACTGCCGGAGATGTCGGCGACTCGGGCGGTGATCAAATTTTTCGTGGCGTCGAGAATGGTCACGGTCGCCGCCATGTCGACCCTCACCCGCGGCTCGCGGCGTCTGTCCT
>JAJPHS010000116.1 GCA_021325175.1 Terriglobia bacterium | reverse complement strand
TTTCGCAGCGCATTATTCGCGAAATCGGAAATATAAAGATTGCCGGCGCTGTCGACAGCCACCGTGATCGGCTGGAACTTCGTTCCGGTGGCCGGACCGCCGTCGCCGAGCACGAATCCCGTGCCACTCCCCGCGACCGTGGTGATCGTGCCGCTGGGGTCCACCTTTCGAATGCGCCCATTGGACTGATCGGCGATAAACAAATTGCCCGCGCTATCCAAAGCGACTCCGGAAGGCGAGCTCAGTTGAGCGCTGGTCGCGGGACCGCCGTCGCCGGAAAACCCGAACACGCCGGTTCCGGCGAAGGTGCTGATCGTTCCGCTTGTATCCACTTTGCGGATGCGATTGTGAGAAGTGTCCGCGATATACATATTGCCCTGCGGGTCGAGCGCGATTCCGGTATGCAGCGCCGTTCCGACAAAGCTCAGCGAAGCGCTGGTGGCGGGTCCGCCATCGCCGATCCCGTTCAGAGAGATTGCGCCTCCCGCGAAGGCGGTGATGATGCCCGATGTGTCGACCTTCCGCACGTCGCCAAACAGCGCGTCGGCGAAATACACATTACCGGCTGAATCGACGGCGACGCCTTTCGGCTCCCCGATGGCGGCTTTGATCGCCGGTCCGCCATTGCCATTGGACTGGGCGATGGCGCCGTTGCCGGCGATGGTCGTGATGGTCTGGGCGGCGGCGGAACCGGCCAGCGCGGCCGCCAGCACGAGACGGGCAAATTTTGAACACATGTTCTTTCTCCGTGAGAATTATTGAATCGAGATGTTCTTGCTATACCCGACATCACTCACAAACAAGCCGAGATCGATTTGTCCACCGGCCGTGAGCGGAGCCGTGAACGGATTCGAAAACTGCCCTTCGAGTGCAATGGTCCCAAAGCTCGATCCCGAGGCCGGCGCCGGAGGCAAGTAAGCCAGTGCGGTCGTTGGAATCGTAAACGTCCCGGGAGCGGCCGGTACAACGCAATTCATGGTCACAATGCGTCGTGTCGAGCCGGTGGTCGTCAGAGAATTTACCTCAATGTAAACGCTGCTTAGCCCCGATGCCGTCCACGTGAACGTCAAGGGCGTGGAGCGATTTACGACGGCGATCGAGTTCCAGTTGGTTGCGGTGAAGTTGCCCGGAATCGTCGTGGCCGTGAACGTGCCGACGGCCGTTCCGCCCGCGCCGCTCATCGTGTAAGTGGCCGGCGTGATCGTTCCGCTTGCGGGCAGGATCGAATAGGTCGGTCCTCTAGAGCTTATGGTTTCCGTCAGCGAGGACCCGGCGGCAAAGTTCAGTCCCGCGATGGCGAGCCGTCCGGCATCGAGATATCCATCAGGACTCGCCGGATCCAGGCCGTTGACCGGATACGTCCGGTCGAAGATTTCGCAGCCGTTGAATTTCGGGCCGATCCTCGGTAGGGCTAGTTCAAGCGGCGTGTAGCTGCCGAAAAACCCGCTGCCGGATTCCTGAGTCGTTCCGGTCGCTGCGGTAATTTTGGCAAGAGCGAACGCGCCGACCACCAGATTCCGGCCGGAGTCCATGGCGCTCAGCACAGACAACGGAAACTGCGAGTCCGAGCAATTCGCCGCGCCGGGCGGGGCGATCGCGATCGAGGCCAGGTTGCCGGCGTTCCCTCCGGCCGTGACCTGCACCGGCGCGAAGCAATCGGGCTCGATGTCGGAGGGAAGATGCACGTTGATCTGCCAGAGCCCGGGATAACCGGAAACGGTGCCGGCGTAATCCGGCGTGATCTGCCGCGCGCCGACCGTCACTACAAAATTGCCCGATTTTGTTTGATCGCCGGACGACCCGGGGGCCGGTCCGGGATCGTTCGCCGCGTCCGCTCCGCCGCCGGTTCCCCAAAGCACCACCTCGTCGCCGGGATGAGCCGGACCGAGGACCCAGTTCAGGCCGCCGTAATTGAGATTCCCGCTGGTCAGCCGGACCAGGCTCACTCCGCCATTGACATTGGCGATTGTCGCCTGCGCGAATCCGGTTCCCAGGCCGTTCGAGGTCCCGATTCCCATGCTGCGGGCGGCCACCGTAACGCTCTGCGCCGCGCTCGTCTGGCCGTTATAGGTCACGGTGACGTTGTAGTTGCCCGGCGCGGCCGAAGAGGGAAGAAATCCGCCGACTTGCGTGCTCAGCGCGTACCAAATCTTCGCCTGAATCGCGGATCCGCCGGAAACCGGCGTGAAGGTAGCGGACGTTCCGCTCACCGAAGTGGGATAATCCGGACCCGTTGCCGTGGCGATCACCGCGGGTCCGAGGTTGTTTCCATAGAGGACCCATACGGCGCCGGGGGCAAGCACGGGCTGATCCCCGCTGGTGTTCAGAATTCGGCCGGCAGCGATTGTAGGCTGCGCTCCCACGGCGCCCGCGGAAGCGATCGCGAGCAGCAAGTAAAACCACCTCATTGAGCCAGGTCTCCTTTGGGCGCGTGTTAGAATTTCCTACGTCACCCGGCAATACGCAACCCGCAAGCGCGAAGAGTCATGCGGCTTGAAAATTTTCAGCGCGAGGATCTGGATTACCTGTTCAGCGTCACTTACGAGGAGCTGAAGCGGCTGGCCTCGTCGATTCGCGCCGGTTCGGCGACGCTTAATCCCACTGCGTTGGTCAATGAGGCCTGGATCAAGCTGTCGCGGTCGCCAAAGTTTTCCGCGGCCTCGCCGCTGCATTTCAAGCGAATCGCGGCGCGGGCCATGAGGCAGGTCCTGGTCGACGCAGCCCGCCGCCGCGCGTCTGAAAAACGGGCGGGCGGCGCTGAATTCGTCGTCTTCGATGAGGCCACGGATATCGCCGCCGGGGAGCGCGATCTGTTGGGATTGGATACCGCGCTCGACGAGCTTGCCAAAGTCGCGCCGCGCCAGGCAATGATCGTCGAGGGCCGCTTTTTTGGCGGCCTCGAAATCCAGGAAATCGCCGAGCTGATGCGTCTTTCGCCGGCCACGATTGTTCGCGATTGGCGCTCCGCTCGCGCGTGGCTGGCCCTGAAGGTTCGAGGGTAATCCCATGGACAAAGATCGCTGGCGGCGAATCCGGACGCTGTTTGAAACGGCGGCCGAGCTTTCCCGCGATGAATGGCGGCCCTATCTCGATCGCGCCTGCGGCGACGATTCGACGCTGGCCAACGACGTCCTGGGGATGCTCGAGGAGGATTCCCGCGGCTCTTCTATTCTGGATTCCGACATCGCACAACTGGCCGCAAACATGCTTGGGGCGCCGGCGCATCCGCCATTCCAGGAGTTCGGCCCCTATCGGATCAAGAGGCTGCTGGGCGAAGGCGGGATGGGCGCCGTTTTCCTGGCCGAGCGCGTCGATCTTGGAAATCAGGTCGCGATCAAAGTGCTGCGAGACGCGCACCTGTCGCCGGCGCGCCTGCGCCGTTTTGCCGCCGAACAGCGAACGCTCGCTCAGATGAACCATCCCTCGATTGCGCGGCTCTACGATGCGAACACGCACGCGGATGGCACTCCCTGGTTCGTAATGGAGTATGTCGACGGCGCCCCGCTCGATCAGTATTGCGCGGAACACAAATGCCCGATCGAGGAGCGTCTGAAGCTGTTTCGAACGGTTTGCGAAGCGGTGGATTACGCGCATCAGCATGGCGTGGTCCATCGGGATCTGAAGCCGTCCAACATTCTGGTGAAGCCGGACGGTTCGGTGCGGCTGCTGGACTTCGGGATCGCGCAACGTCACGGCAGCGACGGCGCGATTCTTGATCGCACGCGTACCGGTCTGCGCCTTCTGACCCCGGCGTACGCCGCTCCGGAGCAGGTCCGCGGCGAACCTACCGGCATTTACACGGACGTGTATGCGCTCGGCGTGATTCTCTACCGCTTACTCACATTACGCCTCCCGTACGATCTTTCTTCGAAGAGCCCGCTTGAAGCCGCGGCTGCGATCGCCGCGGAAACTCCGAAAAAGCCGTCCTTCTATGCGGAAACGGGAACGGCGTCGTGGGCGGATCTCGACGTTCTTGTCCTCCGCGCGATGCACAAGGAAGCGCAACGCCGATACCGGTCGGCCGCCGCGCTGATCGTCGACATTGATCATTACTTGAATCACGAGCCACTCGAGGCCCGGCCCGATTCGGCGATGTATAAGATGGGAAAATTCGCCAGGCGAAACGCGCAGACCATCACGGCGATGGCGCTCACGGCGGCAGTGTTGCTCTTCGCGTTCGCTCTCGCGCCTGTGCTGCGCTCCCGGATGTTGCCGCGGCACATGAAAGCGAGAACGGTAGCCGTGCTCCCCTTTTCGAAGTCCGCGGCCAACCCCGATTTGGACTATCTCGCGCTGGCCATCCCCGACGAGGTCGCGCGCGTGCTGGGCTACGCGGAATCGCTTTCGGTGCGCTCGTTCGAGAACACGCGCCGTTATGCGGATTTTCGCGGCGGTCCGCAAGAGGCTGGGCGGGAACTGCATGTCGGGACAGTCGTCACCGGCAGTTACGCCAAGGGTGTCGATCAGCTCCAACTTGTGCTTACGGCGATGGACGTCGAAACCGGACGCTACTTCTGGCGCGAGACATTTCGCGTACCCGCTCGCAATAGCATCCAATTGCAGGCGCAAATTGCGGCCAAAACACGCGAAAGCCTCGGTCCGCTTCTCGGAGCGGCGGAGTTTAAGGAATCCGCGCAGCCGAAAAATGAGGCAGCCTACGATTTGTTCCTGAGGGCCACCGCGCTCGGTTCGAATCCACCCGACGTGAAACAGGCCATTCAGCTCCTTCGGAAGTCGCTCGATCTGGACTCGAACTATTCCCCGGCGTGGTCGTGGCTCGCCGTCCACTATCGGCTGGAGGGTTGGTATTCCAAGGGCGGCGCGGCGAGTCTCGATCGAGCCGAGGCTGCCGCGGAACGTGCCTTTGCGCTAGACCGCAATAACATCGATGCCGCCCGCGGGCTGATCGTGAGTCGCACCGGCCGCGGCAAAACATGGGCGGCCTACCAGGAAGCGGCCGATTTGCTGAAGCGCCGCCCGGATAACGACCAGGCGCACTTTGCCTTGAGCTACGTATTTCGCTACGCCGGCTTGCTCCAGGATGCCGAGCGCGAGTGCGACGCGGCGTTCGAGCTCGATTCTCTCGATGCCGGCAATCGCTCCTGCGGCACTCCATTCATCCTGGATGGCAAATTCCGGCGCGCCATGGACTTTATTAATCTCGACGCCGGAACGGACTGGGCCCGGAGCTTTACTTTGGAAAATCTTCTGCGTCAGGGCAAGGGGAGCGAAGCGTTATCCGCAGGGCCGAAGTACGTTCCGCGATGGGCTGCCTACGACGTCTTGTATGCCGCTCTCCAGGGTGAGCCCGGATGGAAAATCGAAGCCTTGGCGCGCGATGCGAAACCGGAAGGCGATGCGGAAGCGAATTATCTCGCGGCCGCTCATCTGGCTTACGCGGGCCAGAGCGAAGCCGCGCTAAACCTGCTGAGCAGCGCGATTCAAGGAGGATACTGCTCCTATCCGGCGATGGACTCTGATCCACTTCTCCTGAAACTGCGCAGCCATCGCGAGTTCGCGAGCATTCGTTCGAAAGCAATCGAGTGTCAAAGCGATTTTCTGACTCGCCGCGCCCGGTGAGAAGCCTGCCGGGCATAATGAAAGGGTGAGGACCGCGGCGGCACTGTTTGTTCTCTGCTTCGCCGCCGGAGCTCAGGATTCCTCGACGATTTCGCTCGATAACGGCGTGCAGATCAGGGTCGAGGCGAATTTCGGCAATCCCACCGGGCAGGAAACGCTCCGCGTACAGATGGTCCGCGCGAGGGGCAACAGTTTTTACCGCATTTTCCGCGACCAGAATCAGCTCGCGGTCTACGCCTATGAGCTGTTTTTCGATTTATCCGGAGGCGGCGCCGCGGTCGCGGCCCGCGCGCGGCCTTACGGGCCGGCGTTTGTCGATCAGTTCCCGCTGGCCGACGGAGGGAAACCGACGCCGACGCTGGCCGAAGAACGGCCACTGGGGCCGATCGGATCAGGCCAATCGGCGACCCTCGATCTGTTCGAAATTCCCGGCATGGGCCTGCATGTTGTCGAAACAATTTCGGTGGAAATTGATTCCAAGCGTTCCGCCGGACCTCTGCGCCTGGCCGATTTGCAGATCGCCATCAACGGCAAGCCGCTTCCCCTCGCTCAACAGCAGCCGGTTTCCGGCCGCTTCGTGATGTTCTATCTTCCCGGACGCGGCGGATATGTTCTTGCCGCCGCCGACCCGGGGCACGGATTCGTCAAGGCGGGCGTGATCGACGGCAACCGCGCGACGTTTTTCCTCGACAACGATCAGTACCAATGCACCACTTCGCAGCCCATCCTGACGCGTCCGGAAAGCGGGCAGCTTTGGGTGCTGCATCTTCCCGATTACAAACCCGCCGGCTCCTGGACCACGCATTCTCGCTCCGGCGAAACCAGGCCGGCCGCCGCCGAATTTTTCGCCGCCGCGTCGGATTCGCTCAACTGGTGGCTGCCATGAGGTACTTGACCCTGCTATTTCTGATCTCATGCGGATGGGCGCAGACGGTGAAGAATGCGGCCGATCCGCGGGCGGGGTTGTGCCCGGGCGTGCTCGCGGCGATTTATGGAACAAATCTCGCGCCGATGACGGAAGCCTCAGACTACGTCCCGCGGCCGGTGACGCTGGGAGGAATCCGCGTTCGAGTCACCGATTCGGCGAAGCAGACCCGTCTTGCGCCGCTCTCCTACGCGTCGCCGGATCAAATTAACTTCGAAATTCCCGAGGATAGCGCCCTGGGTCCGGCCACGGTGGCGATTGAGAACCCCCGTCATCCCGTTTCCGTTCGAATTGAAATTGAAAAAATCGCGCCGGCGCTTTTTGCCGCGGATCGCTCCGGAATCGCCGCCGCGACGGCTGTGCGCGTCATCTTTCCTTCGCTGGACAAGACGCCGGTTTCCGTGTATGAATGCCGCGGAGCGCAATGCAGGCTCACGCCGATGTCGCAGCAGATCGATTCGACAATTTATATCTCGCTTTTTGGAACGGGCATCCGCGGAGTCTCCACGCTGGCGGATGTGACCGTGAATATCGGCGGGCGGCAGGTGACTCCGACCTATGCCGGCTCGCAACTCGATTCGCCCGGCGAACAGCGGATCGATTTTCCGCTGCCGCGCGATCTGCACGGCGAGCTGACTGCCAGCGTCACCATCGACGGAATCACCTCGAACGCCGTGCGGCTTCGCGTCGAGTAAAATTTCCCGAATTTCGGAAAAAGAGTAGCGCGCGTAACGATACCTATGGCATACTGATTTAGTCCTATAAAGACTAGCAGTAGCAGGGCGCGGGAAGCCGCGCGCATCCCTCGGATGCTCGCGCTGCGTTTACCGCCTCGCTGTCTGAGGTGTATCGATGCAGCGACGTGCCGCCATAATGGCGATGCTCGGTTTGCCGTTGGCCGAAAAAATTCGCGCCTCCGTTCCCCTTCGCTCGGCCGAGGATTTGTTCCTGGAAGATCTCTCCCGCCGCGCCGTGCGTTATTTTCTGGAGCAATCGAATACCCGAACCGGCCTGGTGCTGGATCGCGCCCGCTCCTGGGGCGAGCCGGTCTACGGATTCGCCGCCAATATCGCCAGTATCGCCGCGACTGGTTTCGGATTGACCGCGTTGGCGATCGCCGCGGATCGCAACTGGCTCCCGGAATCGGAAGCGCGCGACCGGGCCCGCACCGCGCTGCGATTCTTCGCGGATGAGGCGCCGCATCACCGCGGCTGGGTTTATCATTTTCTGAACGCCACCACGGGCGAGCGCGCCTGGAACTGCGAAATTTCCTCCATCGATACGGCGCTGCTGCTGGCCGGCATCCTGACGGTGCGAGCCCGCTTCGCCGATCCGGAGATTTCCGCGCTGGCCGCGCGAATCTACCAGCGCATCGATTTTCCGTGGATGCTCGACGGCGATTCGAACCTGCTCTCGCACGGCTGGACGCCTGAAGCCGGATTCCTCAAGAATCGTTGGGATCGATTTTCCGAATTGCCGCTGCTTTATTTTCTGGCGATCGGATCGCCTTCGTCTCCCATCACGCCCGCGGCCTGGTATGCGTGGCAGCGGCCAAGCGTGCGCTACGCCGGATTTACTTTCAACTCCGCGCCGACGCTGTTCTGCCAGCAATATCCGCAAGCCTGGCTCGACCTGCGCGCGATGCGCGACGCCGATCCTTCCGGGATCGACTACTTTGAAAACTCCACCGCCGCGACGCGCGCGCATCGCGCTTTCTGTCTGGAGCAGGCGTCAAGGTTCCCGCGCAGTTACTCGGAAAACGTGTGGGGAATCACGGCCTCCGATAGCGCGCGCGGCTACGTCGCCTGGGGAGAATCGCCGGCGCGCGTCGAAGTGGATGGAACGGTGGTTCCCTGCGCGGCCGGCGGGTCGCTGATGTTCGCTCCCGATATCTGCGTGCCCGCGCTCATGACCATGCGCGAGCGTTTCGGCGAACGAATCTGGGGCCGCTACGGCTTCTGCGACGCCTTCAATCCGACCACCGGATGGGTGGACACCGATGTGCTCGGCATCGATCAGGGAATCACGCTGCTGAGCGCGGAAAACCTGCGCGGCGCAGGCGTCTGGCGCTGGTTTATGCGCAATCCCGAAGTGCCGAAAACGCTGGCGCTTTGCCGTTTTGAGCGCGATTACGACAAAAAAGCGCTGCTGGCGCGGCGCGACATGCTGCGCCAGTTCCTCTCTGATCGCGCAAGATAATCCTGGCGCGGGCCTATCGCCTTTCGCATCTAACAGAGGGAGGCTATTATGCTCGCAACCCATACGGAAAGCCCGCTTGCGGAACTTCAGCGGCTGGGACAATCCATTTGGCTCGACTACATTCGCCGCGACCTGATCACCACGGGGAAGCTGGCGGAATTGATTCAGGAAGGCGTCGCCGGCCTCACCTCAAATCCCGCGATCTTTGAAAAAGCGATCGCGGAAAGCCACGAATACGACGATGTGCTGGAAAAGCTTCGCGGCCAAAAAATCTTCAAGGCCGCCGACGTGTACGAAACGTTGGCGATGCGCGATATCCAGGACGCGGCGGACCTGCTGCGCCCGGTCTACGACCGCACCGGAGCTCGCGACGGCTATGTAAGCCTGGAGGTTTCTCCCACGGTCGCCAACGACACCACGGCGACCATCGCCGAAGCGCGCCGACTGTGGAGCGCCGTGAACCGGCCGAACCTGATGGTGAAGGTCCCGGCGACCGCAGCCGGGATTCCGGCGATCGAGGAGCTGACCAGCGAAGGGATCAACGTCAATGTAACGCTACTGTTTTCGCAGGACGTTTACGAGCAGGTGGCGGCCGCGTTTATACGCGGGCTGGAGCGCGCCGCGAATCCTACGCGCATCGGCAGCGTCGCCAGCTTCTTTGTCAGCCGCGTGGACACGATGGTCGACAAAATCATCGAGGAGAAACTGAAAACCGCGGAAATCAGCGAACGGCTGCGTCTGGAAAGCGTGCTGGGCCGCGCCGCGATCGCCAACGCCAGGCTCGCCTATCAGCGCTACCGCCGAATTTTTTCGAGCCCGCGATGGCAGGCGCTCGCCGCGCGCGGAGCCCAGACGCAGCGGCTGCTGTGGGCCAGCACCTCGACCAAAAATCCGCGCTATCGCGACGTGATGTACGTCGAGGAATTGATCGGCCCCGACACGGTGAACACGGTTCCTCCGGCGACGCTCGAAGCGTTCCGGCGGCACGGCCGCGTGCGTTCCTCGCTTGAGGAAAACATCGAGGAAGCGCAAGTGGTGATGGCCAAGGTGGACGCGGTCGGCATCTCCATGAGGGAAGTGACCGATCAGCTCACGCGCGACGCGATTCGCCTGTTTGCCGAGCCGTATCAGGAGCTTCTTCTCACCATCGAAAAAAAACTCTACAAGGCCGATGTGCCGGGACGGTTACAATGATCGTGCATGGGCCGCATCCGGATTCTCTCCGACATCGTCGCCAACAAGATCGCGGCCGGCGAGGTGGTGGAGCGTCCGGCGAGCGTCGTCAAGGAGCTGCTTGAAAATTCGCTGGACGCCGGCGCCACTGAGCTTCGCCTGGAAGCGGAAGCCGGCGGACGGCGGCTGATTCGCCTGGCCGACAACGGCTGCGGCATGATGCGCGACGATGCTCTCCTGGCGTTTGAGCGGCACGCGACCAGCAAGCTCTCCGACGTCAAGGATCTCGTTTCGATCGCCACGCTCGGCTTTCGCGGTGAGGCGCTGCCGTCGATCGCCTCCGTGTCCCGGCTGGTGCTGGAAACCAAGACCAGCGAAGAGCAGGTCGGCACGCTGGTCGAGCTCGCGGGCGGAAAAATTCTGAAGTGCGAGGACGCCGTGCTTTCCCGCGGCACGGTGATCACCGTCCGCGACCTTTTTTATAATGTTCCGGCGCGCAAAAAATTTCTGCGATCCGAGCAGACCGAAATCGCGCACATCGCCTCGCTGATCACGCATTACAGTCTGGCTCATCCGGGAAAAACGTTCTCGCTGCGCCACAATCACGCCGAGCTTCTTTCCGTCACGCCCGTGGCGACGCTGCGCGAGCGAGTGTTTCAGGTTTTCGGCGGCCAGATTCTGGAAGATCTGATCGATCTCGGCGATCAGGCTCGCGACCTGAAGCTGCCTATCGATGACAAGGAATCGATCGAGCGGCGCTTTCGTTTGCGCGGCTTCGTGAGCGGGCCTCAAGTGCAGAAGCTCAACCGCAATTCGATTTACCTGTTCGTCAACAGGCGGCTGATTCGCGATCGCCTGCTGCTGCACGCCATCTCGTCGGCCTATCACAACCTGATTCCGCCGGCCTGCTATCCTTTCGCGCTGCTGTTCCTCGATTGCGACGCCGAAGAGGTCGACGTCAACGTGCATCCTTCCAAAACCGAGGTGCGCTTTCATCATGGATCGCTGGTGCACGACTTCGTTCGCGATGCCATCCGCCAGACGTTAATGGACCAGCGTCCCGCCTCGCGCATCCCGGCCGCGACCCCGCCGCAGCCCGGCGCCGCGCTCCCTTATTCCGAGTTCACGCAGCGCATGGAAAACATGCAGTTCGCAAGCGCGGTGATCGATTACGCCGAAACGCCGCCGGACACGGCCGTGCTCCCGGAATTTCAGTTGCGCCGGCCGCTTTCCCCCGCGCCGCGCCTGGACTTTTCGGAAACCGTCGCCACCGCCTCCGCGCCGCGCCTGGCGATTCCCGAAACGCATGGCCCGTTGGCCGAAGGCTCCTTTGCGCCGGAGCCGGAAACGCTGGAAGCGCTGAAGGACCTTCGCCCGCTGGGCCAGCTCCACGACAGCTTCATCATCGCCGCCGGACGCGACGGGCTGTGGATCATCGATCAGCACGTCGCCCACGAACGCATCCTGTTCGAGCAGGTGCTGGCGGCGCGATCCAACGGCGGGGTTGCCTCGCAGCGCCTGCTGGTTCCTGCCGTCGTCGGCCTCACCGCCGCGCAGCAGCTTGAATATGCGAGGATCGCGGACGAGCTGCACTCGCTCGGATTTGAAACGGAGCCGTTCGGCAATCGCACTATCGCGCTCAAGGCGGCGCCGGCCGGCATTGGTCCGGCGGATCTCGAAAAGGTGCTGTTCGAGATTCTGGAAATTTCCGAAAGCGAGCTGCGCCGCGCCTCGCTCGATGATCTGCGCCGCGCGATGGCGGCCTCCATTGCCTGCCGCGCCGCTATAAAAATCAACATGCGGCTGGAGCCCGCGAAAATGGACTGGCTGCTGCGTTCGCTGGCGGCGACATCGTGTCCCATGAGCTGCCCGCACGGCCGCCCCATCGCGCTGCGCTACGCAACGCGCGACATTCTAAAGAGTTTCCATCGCATTTAGTACGGAGCGCGAAAAGCGTGGGTCCGAACTCAGGATGTTTCGAATCCACGCTCTCCGGCGCTGATTGAGCCGCCAGAATTCCGCCCTACCGGGCCAGCAGCTCCAGCACGTACTGCTTCCAGAGCTTCGCCACGGAGTGCGTGCCGTGGCCGCGAGTTTCGCTGCTGGTGGGAATCAGGACGTAGCGGCCGTTCTTCACCCGTTTTATGCACCGCTCCAGGATGCCCAGCTCCGGGGGATTCACCACGTCGTCGGCGGAGTTGACCGCGATCAGGCGAGCCTTGATCTTTTCCAGATCCGGCTCGGGGTTGTAATCGGAGGAGGAAGCGAACTGGTACAGCATATCGTTGGCGTCTTTTTGCATCGCCGCCTCCATCAGTTTTTGAAAGCCGGCGTCGGCGGCGTCGCGCGTGGGCCACTGCTTCTGCATTTGCAGCGGGCTGGAGGTCATCATGGTCAGGCCGTACTGCGCGGCGCGGAGGCCGTGAATGGGATGGGTGTAATCGCCGTGGTTGTATTCCGGGTCCGAGGTGATCGCGTCCATGATCATGTCGCGCAGCAGGCGGTTGCGCCCGGCGATCTGAACCGGCGCGCTGGCGAGCGGCATCAGCGCATCCATGAAGTCCGGATACATTTCTCCCCACAGCCAGCTATGCATGGCGCCCATCGAGGTGCCCATCACCAGCCGCAGATGCTTCACGCCCAGATGCTCGGCAAGCAGCCGGTAATCGGCATGGATCATGTCGTGGTAGCAGTACTTCGGAAAATGCGCGCGCATGCCGTCGCTCGGCTTGGACGATCCGCCGTGGCCGATCGCGTCCGGCATGATGATGAAAAATCTGGCGGCGTCCAGCGGCTGGCCTTCTCCGAACAATTCTCCTCCGAATTGTTGCGATTGGAATCCCTTGCCGCTTCCGCCGGTGCCGTGCATGATCAGAACCGCGTCCGGCGAGGACGGATTGCCGATGGTGTAATAATGCAGGCGCAAATCGGCGAGCGTTTCGCCATCGTGAAACTTGAAATTGTGAATCGTGTAGTCGCCTTCAACGGCCGCCGGAAACGGGGCGGCGTACGCGGCGGCGGCCGCCGCCAGGAGCATAAGCCACTTCATGATTAACAATGTTACGATTGTTTCCGTAATTCCGGAGGAGACCCATGGCTCAACAAAAAACGCAGAATTTTCAGAATCACGCGAGGGTGGACCCGCTGTTTCATTTCTTCCTCGCGCCGGTGGCGCTGCTGATCGTGATCGGATCGGTCTACGAATTGGTGAGAGACCCGGGCTGGGTGAGCGGCGCGCACGTGGTAGGGGCGATCTGGGCTTTTGTGGCGCTGTTCAAGCTCCGGCTGTATCCGCTGAAGGTGCAGGATCGGGTGATCCGGCTGGAGGAGCGGCTGCGGATGGAAAAGCTGCTGCCGGAGCCGTGGAAATCGCGAATTCCGGAGTTGAGCGAAGCGCAGTTGATCGCGCTGCGCTTCGCCTCCGACGCGGAGCTGCCGGATCTGGTCGAAAAAACCCTGGGCGCGAATCTCGAGCCCAAGGCGATTAAACAATCGATTCGAAACTGGCGGCCGGATTATCTCCGCGTTTAGGGCGTCAATCGCGATCTAATTTTTAGACGGCTTGGGCGGCGCCGTTTTTCGGATCTCTTCGAAGTATTGCTGCACGAATTGCTGATAGATCAGCGGGACTTCATCGCGCTGCACTTCGCTGCCGGCCTCGGCATGCTGCGCCTGCTTCTGAGCCCATGGAGTCTTGAGCTGCTGCTTGCTCTGTCCGACCTCCACCATCACTTCGCCGCTGACGTTCTGGGATCGCTTGCCTAAAATTTCGCTGATCTTGCCCATGGCCTGAAGCTGTTCGGCCAGCTTGGCCGATTTGTCGCCGTCGGCCGAGCCGATGCCGCTTTTGGAATCGTCCGAGGCATTCTTATCCGAGGATTTTTCGCCGCTCTTGGCTTCCGAGGAGTCCTTGGGGTCGCCCGAGTTGGTCTGCTGCTGATCGCTTTGCGCATCGGCCGACGAATTTTGTTTCTGCTGCTGGCCCTGTTTGGCGGTCTGGCTGGATTTTTCCTGCTGCGATTTCTGAGTCTGCGCGTTCTGCGGATCGGAGTCCTTCGGCTGCGACTTCATTTTGTTCAGCATGTTGGACATCGCGTCCTTCAGTTTGTCCATCAGCGAGGCGTTTTCGCTCTGCGAGCCTTGCTTGGAATCCTGCTTGTCCGCCTGCTTGCCGTCTTTCGAGTTCTGCTGTGAATTTCGCGGATCGGCGTCGTTGCCGTTCTGCGGCTGATCGTCTTTTTTGTCGGCGCTGTCGGCGGCCTGATCCGGCGGCTGCTCCTGCTTGTCGCCCTTTTGCGCGTTTTCCTTGGAGGTGTCGGCGGCCTTGGGATCGTTCTCTTCCTGGGTATTCTGCGCGTCGAGCGGCGTATCGGGCGCTTTATCGTTTTGGACCACCGTCGAATCGGGATCGCCCTGATCGAGCGGCGGCTTGCGGTCGTCGCGCGGCTGCTTGGCCTTCGCCATCTGGTTTTGCGGCGGGAAGAAGGTATCGAAGGCGATTTTTACCAGAGACGGCTGAAGGTTCAGGCTGCCCGTCACCGCGTAACGCAGCGCGAACATTCCGAAGGCGACGGCGGCCAGCGCGGCGGCGTGATAGGCGTAGCGCGGGCGGCGAAACGGCACGGCGGTTTCCGGCTGGATCGAGCGCGCGATGGCATCGGCCTCCTCATGCTGGCGGCGGCGAATCGCGGGATCGCCATGAGCGTCCGGCGAGGAGAAATGGGTCGCCGTGGAAAGGGCGTCGGCCAGCGTCAGGCGGCGGTCGATCTGCTGCGCCAGCCGGTAGGTGGATGGAATTGTTTTGCGAAGCCGGTAGACGCCGGCGCCGAAGCTCGCGGCGGCCAGAAGAGCGATCCAGTACCAATCAAGGATCTGCGTGCCGGCCAGAAGCAGCAGAATCGTTCCGCCGGCGGCGATGGCCAACGCCAGGACGCACTGTTCGACCACGAGGTTGGTGAAACACCTTCGCCTCGCCCTGTTCAGGAGCAGAACTACAGGTCGGTCGTCCAAGCGATGAGCCCAATAAGATTATGGCATAGTCGTTTGCGGGCTCAATGGCCGGGCTTGAGCTCCGCAACGGAAGGGGAGAGCGGGTGAGATAATCGGAAGGGATCGTGGAGAAAAAATTTTCGCGCTACGCCTGGGCCGTGCTGGGCTTCAACCTTCTGGTGATCGCCTGGGGAGCGCTGGTGCGAGCTTCGGGATCGGGCGAAGGATGCGGCGATCGTTGGCCGCTGTGCAACGGCGCGATAGCGCCGCAGGCGGCCGCGATCGCCACCATTATCGAATTTACCCATCGCGCGACCACAGCCCTCGCGCTGATCTCGATGATCGGCCTGGTGGTCTGGGCGTTTCGCGCGTTCCCGCCCGGGAAGGTGCGAAAGGCGGCGGCGGCTTCGCTGCTGTTGATCTTGAGCGAAGCGCTGCTCGGCGCGGGATTGGTGCTGTTCCGCTACACCGGCGAAAACGTCTCGGTCGGGCGCGCCGTGTACTTGTCGGCGCATCTGATCAACACCCTGCTGATGCTGGCGGCGATAGCGCTGACGGCGTGGTGGGGCGCGGGTCATCGCGCGATGCGCGTGGATGCGAAGTCGGCCGGCGCGCTGGCCACGGCGCTGGCGATCGCGGTGACGGGCGCGATTACGGCGCTGAGCGATACGCTTTTCCCCGCCACATCGCTTCGGGCGGGAATCGCGGCCGATTTTTCGAGCGCGGCGCCGTGGCTGGTGCGGCTGCGGATCTGGCATCCGCTGATCGCGGTCGCGGCGGGCGCCTATATCGGGATTCTCGCCTTATCCGCGCGGCGGCCGTGGAGCCGGGCCGTGGCGATCCTGGTCGCCTTGCAACTGACGGCGGGCGCGGTGAATCTGGAGCTGCTCGCGCCGGTATGGATGCAGCTTGTGCATCTGCTGCTGGCCGATCTGTTGTGGATCGCGCTGGTGATTTTTTCCTCCTCGCCGGCGGAGCAGCCGGTGGCCGCCGCCATGGAAGCGGAAATCCGCCAGCCGGTTCTCTGACATTCGGCGGCGCGTATGTCATACTGAGGGGCCGTGAAGTCGACCAATACCAAACCGTTTTTGCTGCTTCTCTCCGGCGCCAGCGGCTGCGCCGCGCTCATTTACGAGATTGTCTGGTATCAGTTGCTTCAGCTTGCCATCGGATCGACCGCGATCTCGCTGGGCATTCTGCTGGCGACCTTCATGGGCGGCCTTTGCATCGGCAGCTTGTGGCTGCCGCGCCTGCGGACGAAGCTGCACCCGTTCGAGATTTACGCGCGGCTGGAGGCCGGCATCGCCGTCTGCGGCGTGCTGGTGCTGGTGGGGTTGCCGCTGATCGATCGCGTTTACATCGCCGGATCGCAGGCCGGAATGCCGGGAATGCTGCTGCGCGGCCTGATCTGCGCCATCTGCCTGCTGCCGCCGACCATCCTCATGGGCGCGTCGCTGCCCGCCATTGTGATGTGGGCGGAATCGTCCGCCGATGGAGCGTCCTGGTGGGGAATGCTTTACGGCGCCAATACCGCCGGCGCGGTCTTCGGCTGCCTGTGGGCGGGATTCTATCTGCTGCGGATCTGGGACACTCATGTGGCGACCATCGCTGCGTTCCTCATTAATATGGCGGTGGCCGCGCTGGCTACGGCCTTGGCCAAACGCGCACCGTACGTCCGGCGCGAAAGCCCGCGCGAGGTGGTTTCGAAGCAGTGGACCATCTACGCCGCGATCGCGATCTCCGGCGCCTGCGCGCTGGGCGGCGAAGTGGTGTGGACCCGGCTGATGGGCATGCTGCTGGGCGCGACCGTCTACGTGTTCTCGATCATTCTCGCGGTGTTCCTGATCGGCATCGCCATCGGGAGCGGGCTCGGCTCCATGGCCGCATCGTCGTTGAAGGATGCGCGCGCCGCGCGAATCGCCTTCGGATGGTGCCAGGTCTTTTTGATCGGCGCAATCGCCTGGAGCGTGTTCATGATCGCCGATTCGCTGCCGTATTGGCCGATCAATCCGCTGCTGGCGCGCAATCCCTGGTATACCTTTCAAATCGATCTGATGCGCACGATCTGGGCGCTGCTCCCGCCGACGCTGTTGTGGGGGGCGAGCTTTCCGCTGGCGCTCGCCTCGGTCCGGGGCGAGGATTCGGCGAGCGTCGTGGGCGGAATTTACGCCGCCAATACCTTCGGCTCGATTCTCGGCGCGCTGGTGGTGAGCCTCGCGCTGATCCCCTGGATCGGGACGCGGGATTCGCAGCGCGTGCTGCTGGTGATGGCCATCGCCGGTGGGGTGCTGGTGCTCGCGCCCTTTCTGAAATCGAAAGCGGTCGCGGCGGGATTCACGGCGGCGCTGGTTATCGGCGGGATTCTGGTGGCCTTCGTCGATCCGATTCCCGGCGAGGTGATCGCCTACGGACGCCGCGTGGCCATCTATGCCGGTCAATCCAAACTGATCTACACGGCGGAGGGCCGCAATTCGTCGGTCGCGATCACGCAGTGGAACGACGGCGCGATGGAAGTCGACGTCAACGGCCACGTGGAGGCTACCACGGAGCCATACGACATGAAGCTCCAGCGAATGGTGGGGCATTTGCCGGCGCTGCTGCATGCGAATCCGAAATCGGTGCTGGGAATCGGATTCGGGGCGGGCGTTTCCGCCGGAACATTCACGCGCTATCCCGGAATCGAGCACATCACCGTTTGCGAGATCGAGCCGGTGATCCCGCCGACCTCCACCCGCTTTTTCGCGCGCGAGGATTACGACGTGCTGCACAATCCGAAAACGCGGATCGTCTACGACGACGCGCGGCATTTCGTTCTGACCACGCCGGAGAAGTTCGATATCATCGCCTCCGATCCGCTGGATGTTTTCGTGAAGGGCACCGCCGCGCTTTACTCGAGGGAATATTTCGAGGCGGTGAAGGCGCATCTGAATCCGGGCGGGTATTTTACGCTCTACGTTCCGTTATATGAAAGCGACGAGAAGACGGTGAAGAGCGAGCTGGCCACGTTTTTCGCCGCGTTTCCGAACGCGACCATCTGGGTGAACACGCGCAGCGGCCAGGGTTACGACATGGTTTTCATGGGGCAAACTGAGCCGCTGAAGATCAATCTGGATGAAGTTCGCGATCGCCTGGCGCGGCCGGATTACGCGCCGGTGGCGGAGTCGCTGTGGGAAATCGGCGTCCATTCGGCGATCGATCTGCTGAGCGCCTACACGGCGCAAAAAAGCGATCTGGATCCGTGGCTTGAAGGCGCCGAGATCAATCACGATCGCGATTTGCGCCTGCAATATCTCGCCGGCTGGGGCATTAACGCCAGCCTGGAGGATTATATGTACCGGCAGATGCTCGGCTACCGGCACTCGCCGGCGAATGTATTCACGGGATCGCCCGATCAGATGGCGATGCTGATGAACGCGCTTTCGATCCCGCCCGCCGGGCAGTGATCAGATCCAGCCGAGCAAAACGAGAATGATCACGATAATCAGCACGGTGCCGATTCCGCCGCTCGGATAATAGCCCCACTCACGGCTGTAAGGCCACGTGGGAAGAGCCCCGAGAAGCAGGATGATCAGCACCACCAGTAGCAGCAACCCGATCATAAATCGCCTCCCGCAGTATGGCTGGCACGTTTGCGTCCATGCGTGATTCAAACAAAACCTTCAAGATACGGGCGATCGGGCAGGTAAGAAGTTCCCGCGCGTACAAACGTTGCACGCTTGTACGAAGCCGGGCGAACGCCCCGCGCGGATAACAAAGCCGCGCCGGCTCATTTGCTCCAATGGCAAAACGATCACGATGCCGGGCCGGAGGAATAGCGCTTCAGGATCTGCGGCAGATTTTGTGAAAACGCGGAACGGGCCATCACGCGGTCGCAGCCGGCTTCCTGCGCCTTCTGCTTCAGCTCGCCTTGGACGTGCGAAAGATAACCGATCAAGCCGATGTCCTTAGTCTCGGGATTGGCCTTCAACTCCGCGATCAGCTTCAGCGGATCGATGCGCGCCAGATTCAGGTCAATGATAATCAGAGCCGGGCGGTCGGCGGCTTGCGCCAGAGCGTCCTGCTCGGTCTTGACGAACTGAATCGGCATGCCGGCGCGCTTGGCGGACTCATTGATTTTTACCGTGAAGAAAAGGTCCTCGACAACGGCCAGAATTCGATGATTGGGCATAGCTATACCAAACGTGCGGTCCAGGCGGGAGTAACCTCGATTCTACCATGAGGCGCGGGAGATCAATCGAAAAAACGATCAGGAGTGAATGATTTTATAACCCGAGGGCGGCTCGAACATGACGGCCGGCGTCTGCACGGCGGCGCATTTGCACACGCAAACGCGCTCGCCGAACGGGCCGATGGTTTTGGTCAGCACGGGAAGGGCGAGTTTGGTGCTGGTCCATACCTCCCAACTGGTGAGCGCGGCGCCGGCGCCGAAGGCGTATCGCATGCCTTGGACCTCGTGACCCTCGATCAGCGCCTTACCGAGCTGTTCCATCCGCGTGGCCATCGCCGCCGCGGCCGCGATTTGCAGCAATCCGGGCGGCAGCGCCGGCAGGTGTGGGAGCTGCGCGCCGGCCATGTTGGGGAGTGGGGGAAGCTGTGGAGCGGCCAGGATTCGCGCCTCCATCGCCGGGTGATCCAGAATCATCCGGGCCTGCGTGAGCGGGTTGGAGATGATCGACATGGTACCGAAATCGATGCGGATTTTTCCCTCGGCGGAGCGGAACTGCTGCATCGCGTTTTGAATCGGCGCGAGGCCCGCTTGCGCGAAACGCGTGGTTTCGATGCAGTCGGCGCAGGCCGCCGGAAGCGATTGCCGGGCGGTGGAGAACACTTTTAAAGAATATCAGGCGTTCAGGCGCTCGATGGCGGTGAGAATCGCTCGCGCGGAGATGCCGAAACCGTCCAGCAACTCCTCCGGCTTGCCGCTGCGCGGGATGGCGCGGACGGCGAGGCGATGAACCTTCACATTTAAAGCTTCGCTGACCGCGTCGCCGATTCCGCCGTGCGCGTAATGATCCTCGACGGTGAGGACGCGGCCGCCGCAAGCCTGCGCGCATTGGGCCAGCGTCTCGCGATCGATGGGCTGCACGCTGAACAGGTCCACCACGCAGATGTTTTTCAATTGGTCGGCCGCTTTCAGCGCTTCAAACAGCGTAACGCCCCCGGCGATCACCAGCGCGCGATCGCCGCGGCGCAGCACCTTGGCTTTGCCGATCTCGAACCGTTCGCCCGGCTCGTAGATCACCGGCGTCTTCGGACGGCTCGTGCGGATGTAGACGGGCCCTTTGTGCGCCGCCGCCAGCTCCGTCGCGCGCCACGCGCTCACCGCGTCGGAGGGATAGAGTACGGTGTAGTTCGGCTGCGCGGTGGTCATCGCCAGATCCTCCAATCCCATCTGCGACGGACCATCCTCGCCGATCGAAACGCCGGCGTGCGTGCCCACCAGCTTGATATTCGATCCGCTGATGGCGGCCATGCGGAGGAAATCGTAGGCGCGGGTGAGAAAGCAGGCGAAGGTGGAGGCGAACGGAATTTTTCCCGCGGCCGCGAAGCCCATCGCGGCGCCGATCATGTTCTGCTCGGCGATGTACATCTCGAAAAATCGTTCCGGCGCGGCTTGCTGAAACTCCTCCGTGTAGGTGGAATTTTTCACGTCGCCATCGAGCACGACAATCGACGGATTCGCCTTTCCGAGCGCGGCCAAAGCGTCGCCGAAGGCCTTGCGAGTGGCTTCGGGTTTGGACTGCGGCGACCAGGGGGGATCCGGGGCCGCGGTGGGTTTTGGGGTAACCGGCGCCGCGCCGGAGGGCAGGTTCGGTTGCCACGAATCGCCGTTGCCGGGAAGCTCGCGGCGAAGCTCCGCCACCACTTTTCGTTCCTCATCCGGATCGAGGGCGCGGCCGTGAAAGCCGGGCTTATCTTCTTGGCCCGCGATTCCTTTGCCTTTGATGGTGCGCGCCAGGACCACGGTGGGGCGATCGCGCGTTTCCCCGGCCAGCCGATAGGCCGCCAGCAGCGCATCCAGATCGTGGCCATCCACGGCGATCGCGTTCCAGCCGAAAGCCTCGAAGCGGCGGCGATAGGCGTCGATATCGTGACCCTCCATGGTCGCATCACTCTGGCCGAGGCGATTGATATCGACGGTGGCGCATAAATTATCCAACCGGTAGTGCGCGGCGGTATGCGCGGCCTCCCAAACCGAGCCTTCGGCCGTTTCGCCGTCGCCCATCAGAACATAGATGCGGCGCGCCGACCGGTCCAGTTTCGCGGCCAGCGCCATGCCCTGTCCGGCGGCCAGCCCCTGGCCGAGCGATCCCGTGGCTACGGGCACAAACGGCAGCCGAGGCGTCGGATGGCCTTCGAGCTTCGATCCGAAGGTCCGCAGCTTCAGCAACTCCGCGCGTGGGAACAAACCGGCTTCGGCCCAGGCCGCGTAGAGAATCGGCGCGGCGTGGCCTTTCGACAAAATGAACACATCGTTGCGCGGATCGGCGGGATTGCGCGGATCGTATCGCATCACGGAGAAGAACAACGCGGACATGATCTCCGCGGCGGAGGCGCAACTGGTGGGATGGCCGCTGCCCGCCTGCGAAGTGGCTTCGATCGCGTCGATTCGAAGCTGTGTAGCTTTGTCTTGCAGAAGAGGGGAAACACCTGCCGGCACTATTCTCGCTCCTTTCGATAGAGCTCAGCGCTCTCTTTCGGGATCTTTAGGCTATTGGATGAGTTTTCGCGGCCGAAGCTTTCATGATTTTGTTACGGCTTCAACAATACCGCGAAAAGCGATTGGCCGAAAGGCGGCGCGACAATGCGTTCAAGCACGGCCATCGGCGGCACGACATAGCGATCGAAAAAACGGATTTGCGCGGGCGATTGTTCCTGTAGTCTCAAAATGCGGGCGTTCATCCACCAGCCCAGCGATCCGGCCAGGTTAACATGATGCAATTTGGCGATCGTGAGACTTGCGTCGCGCGCCAGCGCATGCAGATCCGCCTTGCGATAGCGGCGATGATGGCCCAGATTGCGGTCGATGGGACCGTATAAAGCGGGCAGCGCCGGCACCCACAGGACGATTTTTCCGCCGCGCGGCAGGATAGAGGCCATGGCGCGGATCGCCTCAAAGTCATCGGCGACGTGCTCCAATACGTTGAGGCAGACACAGGAGTCCGGCGAAAAGGGATCGAGGCCGCGAACGTCCGCGGCGGCGGCGCGGATCAGGCGCAGATTGGGCCGCGCGCCAAATCGCTCCCGATGCGCGGCGAGCGCGCCGGGGTCGGGATCGAGCGCGATCACCAGCTCGCGATCCAGCAGGAAGTTTGTAAAATTGCCGGCGCCGCATCCGACCTCCACCACTCTTTGGCCGAGGTGCGGCTTGATCAGGGAAGCCTGCCAGGCGAAATAGTTTTTCGCCTCGGCCATCCGGCGCTGATCCTCGATGAGATAACAAGCCTCGGCAACCATTTGGGCGCAACTGTAGTAACTTTATTTCAGCCTGTAGAGCTTTCGCGCATTTTCGCGCATTACCATGCGCGCCAGCTCGATGGCCCGCCCGCGTGTGATTTCGCCGTCGTGCATCATCTCCGTCAAGGCGATCCCCAACGCTTCACGTCCGGTTCGATTGGCGACGTATCCCGCTTCTTCCCAGCCGTTGTTCGGCGGATCGAAGGGATAGGCATCGGTGGCGAACAGCACTTTTTCCGGCACGTATTCGAGCCACGCGCGGATCGATTCGGACACGTCGCGGGGATAATTCATGAAAGTTTGTTCGGAAAAATCGGTGTAGACGTTGGGCTTGGTCAGCAGCGCGGTCAACTGGCGGCCGAAGGGCCATCCGCCGTGCAGCAAAACAAAATTCGTTTTGCGCAGCGCCGGATCGTTGAACAGCGGCTCCAGCAGCAGCGGATTGGCTCCGGAAACATTAAAGTAGCCTCCGCCGCCCGCCGCAGCGTGAATATGCGCCGCCATGCCGAGGCGTCCGCATTCGGCCGCGATAAATCGAAAAATATAATCCTGAAGAGCTTTGTAATCGCCCTTGCCCGTTGCGTACACCTGGGCCGCTTCCTCCTTGGAAGGATTGCCGACCTCCAGCGTTCGCAGATAGGCCATTTCGAATTTTTCGGCGACCGCGCCCGCCTGCTTTTGCCGTTCCAGCGTCGGCCGCACCACTTGATTCAAATACTCGTCGAGCGTCGCGGGTTTCCGGGCGATTCCCAAATCCGCGTAATATCTCTTCAAAAGCCGATCCTCATCGGCGAAAAACGCCTTCTGGTCGGGATTGTGAATCAGCGCGCCGGTGGGCAGCGGATACATCAACGCGTCGGCGAACGGCGCCCACAAAAACCGCGGCGGCTGCAATCCCGGCCCGAGGAAAACGCGGTTGGCGATCATGGTTTCGATGTTCAACTCATCCAGCACGCGATTGGCATAACCCATCCCGAGCTGCGCCTGCTGGGCCTTGATCGCGGACATCTGCTTGTGGGCTTCCACCAGGTCGGGCGCGCCGGGACGATCGCGCACCGGATCCGACTGCGGCTCCAGCGTCTCTACCGGGAGAGCGTCGTAGCCTTCGTCCGGCTTGTCGCCGGCGGCAACCGGCCGCACCGGATGCGCGTGATTGTCGATCGCCTTGATCCTGGCGATCTCATCTCGAATCTGCGGATCGACGGAGGCGGCGCGAGGCGCCGAAGGGGAGCACGCTGCGAGAAAAAGCGGGAGAATCGCGAGAACTTCGCGCCCATACCGCGCCGCGGCCAAGCGAAATTTTGCCATTTCCGGCTATTTTACGATTTCGATCGGAAGTGAAACATCGACGGTTTTCGGCGGCAGGCACATGCGATCCGTGCACGCCTGGTAGCGCAGCTTCGCCGAAATGACCGTGGGACCCGGCGGCGCCGAAGCCGGGACGTTAAATTTGGTGACGATGTCGAAGTCACCCGTGTAAACCGACAGCGGCTTATCGGAGAATGCGTACTTTTCCATCTGCGGCTTGGGATAAACCACCTCCGCAACCGAAAGGGGCGCGGCCGTCCAGGTGAGTTTCAGCGGGATCAGATAATCGTCCGAGGGTGTGGTGCTGTTGCAGTGGTAGCCGGGGCGCAACTGCGCCGTGATTTTGGCCTCCACGGTGGCGCCGGCTTTCGCGATTACTTTCGGGGGCGCGGCGATGGTTAAGACGTTACCTTGCGAAAAGCACAGCGGCGAGGCGAGGATCAACAAGAGCGCTGCGCCTGGCCGGTTCCTGAAGAACGCCGCCATCGTCCTTGTCATCGAGTAGTTTGTTAATTTCATCCTGATATACGCTCTTGCTAACCAGCCCGGTGTGCACGGCGGCGATGCGCCCGCCGCGATCGATGATAAACGTCGTCGGCAGCGAATCGATGCCGCCGTAAAGCTGCGACGTTTCCTCGGTTCCCACCACGATCGGATAGTTGATCTTTCTCTGCTCGATGTACGGCTTCACCGACTTCCAGCCGTCGTCATCCATGGACACGCCGAGCACGGCGAATTTTCGGTCCTTATAATTTTTCTGAAAATCGATGAACCAGGGGATTTCGATCTGGCACGGGCCGCACCAGGTGGCCCAGAAATTCAGAAGCACCACGTCTCCGCGATAATCGGAGAGCCTGACGGTTTTGCCGGCCGCATCTTTCAGGGCGAAATCAGGCGCCATCTTGCGCGTGCTTTCCGCTTTCACCACGCCTGAGGTTCTCGAGCATCCGGTAAACGCAAGCCCGGAAAGAATCGCGATGGCCGCCAAAACGAGCTTCATATCTACACCGATTATAGCGGGATCGTTCGGCTTGGAGAAAAAGCCGCGTCAAACCAGCGCCGGCGGGCGCCGCAAAACCGCCGGGGAAGCGTAAATTCCGCGTGCCGCCGGAGTCCGGCGAATCGCCAGGCCGCCGTATCGCAAAAGCTTTCGCAAATGTAGCGGCGCCATGCCGGGCTGCGGCCGGCAATGTCGCTTTCGCGCAGCTTCGTCTTGCGCCATTCCGCGCTCCAACCGAGCTCGCCGCGGGCGCGGGCGCGAATTTCGCGGCATAACAACTGCTCCCAATCGCGGCGCGCGCGGTTACCCAAGCGAAGCCAGGCGAAGTGGAAAATTTCGTGGATCAGGATGCGTTCGAACTCGCCGCGGCCGTCGAGCACCGCCGGATCGAGAAGAATCACGCGGCGCTTCATCGACGATGCGGCCAGATGCGGGCCGAGCGGCCGCCGGAGCTCCACGCGAATCGGCTGTCCCGAAAACGCGGGCAGCAATGTCAGTTTCCGGGCTTGTTCGGCGCCGGCGCGCCGTTCAACTGATAGAAATAATCCGGCCGCAGGATTTTCGGCCGGAACTTCGCCCGCAGCTCCTCGACATATTGCTGAACGTGCATGGTGCGGAGGGTATGAATGATGTCTTCGCGAACGTCGTTGATCGGCTGCGCCGCCACTTCCGTCACGCGGATCACGTAAAAACAGTTCGACTGCCGGATCGGATCGCTCACCTGGCCCGGCTTCATCGCGAAAACGGCTTTTTTGATCTCGGCCGGATACATGCTGTTCTGCTTCACCGGCGGGAAATCGCCGTTAAAGTCCTTGGATTCGCTCTCCCCGTACTTCGCCACCAGCGCGCCGAAATCGGCTCCGCCGCGCGCCTGCTTCACCACTTCGTCGGCGATCTTTTTGGCCTCGGCCTCGCTGCGGTCCGTCGGCGCGTGCGCCGCTTCCAGCGCTTGTCTGGCGGCGTTCTCCAAATCCGTTGGGGAGGCTTTCACTTCCGGCTTGAAATTGATTTTGATCGCCTTGATTTTGATCTGCTGATACTCATTAAGATGCTGCTGGTAGTAAGCCTCGGTCTGCTGCGGCGTCACCGGATACGTATCCGCGACGTAGCGCATCATGGCCGTGCCCAAAATATTTTCGCGAGCTGTTTCGAGCTGCTCCTTCCACGGGCTCAGTTCGCCGAGCTTCAGTTTATCCGCCTCCGCCGCCATGTCCCGTTGCAGAAAAACCGCCGTCAGCGCCGCGGCCGGATCGCGCATCATGGTTTGCCCCACCACGGGCGGCGTTTCTTCGAGCATCTTCTGCACATCGGCGACGGTAATGTCCTTGCCGTCGCTGGTTTTCGCCACCACGGTTTGCGGCGTAAGCGGCGGGGGCGGAGTCTGCGCCGGCATCGCGGCGGCCAACGCCATGAAACACAAAAAAACCTTCATCTGGAGTCCTTCGGACGCGGAACTTTCTTTCAAATTTAGCATGCCGCCGGCGAGCGCCGGGCTGCTATAGTACGAAACGAATGAAGTTCGCGCCGATTCTTCTGTCTCTCGTTCTATCGGCTTGCGCGCTGCCCGATTATCCCGTTCCCGAGCAAAGCCCCTCCTTCGAGAATTTCAAAGTGCGCGACGCTTGCGCCGTCGATTTCGCGATGCCTGACGCCGATGCGCACATCGTGCGCGACATTATTCCCGGCTCCGATCTGAGCTGGCGCTGGACATTTCAACGGCCCGCCGTGAAGGAAAGAATCGGATCCAGCCGCGATCTGACCTATGTCGCCGATTTCACCCTTCCCCGCGCGACTTTCTCGGCCACCGGTCCGGTGACCATCGCCTTCACCGTGAACGGCCAGTTGCTGGAGCGCGTCCGCTACGACTCGCCCGGCGCGCATCATTTCGAAAAATCCGTGCCGCCCGCCTGGATAGAACCGCACCGGGATGCGATCATCGCGGCCGAAATCGATAAAGTATGGATCTCGAAAACGGACGGCGCGCATCTCGGATTCATCGTTTCCCGACTCGGGTTGGTTGAGAAATGATTCACGCCTGGACCGCGCTTTTTGCCGCCGCGTTGACAGTTGCCGCGTGCTGGTCCGCCGGAGTGCTGCTGCTTTCGCGATGCGGAGTGAAACTGGCGCGCGTCGAATCGATCCCCCTCGAATTTCTGACCGGCGCCTGCGTATTTCATCTTGCGATATTCGCAATTCTCGCCGCGAGGATCGCCTACAAACCCGTGCTGCTGGCAGTTTGCGCCGCGGTCATCGGAGCCGCCATTCGCAAATATCGCCGCCCGCCGGGACGCTTTTTTGAAAAACATTGGACTCTGGTTTTTTTATTCGCGATCTTCGCGGTCTTCTCCGGAGTCGTGTTCCTTAACGGCTGGGCGCCGGAAACATCGGCGGACGGCTCCGGCTATCATCTGGAAGTCGTGGCGCACTATCTTCGTGCGCGCGGATTCCAAGGGCTTCAGACGAATATGTATGCGGCGCTGGGACAGGGAATCGAGCTTCTTTACGTTCCGGCGGTCGCCTTTGGAGGGTTTTCGTCGGCCGCTCTGGTACATTTCGCGTTTTGGATCGCGCTCGCCTGGTTGATTTTCGCCTATGGGCTGCGCCTCGGAAAACCATGGATGGGCGCCGCTGCGGCGCTGCTGGTGTCGCTCAGTCCGGTTGCGGCCCGCGATGGCTCCACGGCTTACATCGATGTCGCGGCGGCGGCGATTGTCTTCGCGGTTTTTTACTGGCTCGAAATCTGGGACGGCTCCCGCGATCGGCGCCTGCTCATGGCCGCCGGCCTTCTCGCCGGATATGCGTACGCCGCCAAGTATACGGCCGCGGTGATCCTTCTCTACGCGCTCGCCTTTGTTGCCGTGCGCGCGCGCCGCTTGCGCCCGGCGCTTACCGTGGCGGCGTTCGCCGCGCTCGTCATCGCGCCGTGGATGCTCAAGAATTGGATTTTTTTCCGTAATCCCGTCGCGCCGTTCGCCAACGAAATTTTTCCCAATCCGTACGTGCACCCCGCCGTCGAGCAGCGGTGGGCGGAGTGGCTGCGGCGCTACGATCTTCCGAAACTCGAAAGTCTGCCCATCCAGGTAACCGTGCGCGGCGACTACACGCAAGGCATCGTTGGACCGGTCTTTCTTGCCGCGCCGCTGGCGCTGCTCACGTTGCGGCGCCCGGTGGGGCGGCGTCTGCTGATTGCCGGATTGCTGCTGCTTGCGGTCTATTTCGGCAACATCGGCACGCGTTTTTTAATTCCCGCGCTGCCATTTTTCGCGCTGGGAATGGCGCTGGCGATCGAAAATCGATGGCTGCTCACCGGATTCGCGGCGGCGCACGCGGTGCTCTCCTGGCCCTCGATTATTCCCCGTTACGCAAACCCCTACGTGTGGCGCATCGACGATATCCCGTGGAAAGCCGCTCTTCGCATCACGCCGGAAAGCGATTATTTGCGGCAGAAGATCGGCGACTGGGCTGCTTTGGCGATGATCAACGACCGGACTCCGCCGGGAGAACCGGTCTTTTTCGCCGGCGGAATCGGTTCGGTGGCGTATTCGAAGCGGGAAATTATCGACCGTTTTCGCGGTGCTTACGGCAATACGCTGTGGGATATTCTAAACACCGGATGGATCGGCGACAGCGATCCGGCGCGCCTGCTGGTTTTTCGTTTTCCGCAATGCTCCGTCTCGCGCATCCGGCTGCTGCAAACCGGGCGGGCCGAAAAATACCAGCAGTGGAGCGTTCACGAGCTTCGATTTTTCAATAACGGCGATGAGATCCCGCGCCGCCGCGAATGGCGCCTTCGCGCCTGGCCCGATCCGTTTGAGGTGCAACTGGCCTTCGACAATTCCCAAGCCACGCGCTGGCGAACGTGGCAAACCGTTGCGCCGGGCATGTACGTTGACGTCGATTTCGGCCGCGCCGAACGGATCGATGAAGTACGCATGGAAACCTCGCTCGACAGCCCTTCCTCGCTTCAGTTTCGCGTCGAAAAATTCGAGCAGGGGCGCTGGATCACGCTCACCGCTGTTTACCGGGAGCGCCGGAACCGGGTGCGAAGCAGTCTGCGCCGCGCGGCGACCTACGAGCTTTATCGCCGCGGCGTGCATTATATCGCCGTCGGCGATCAGGATTTGGGGGCAACCGCTTATAACGAGCATCCCGAGGAATGGGGCCTGCAACAGGCCGGGCGGGTCCCGGGAATGACGCTCTACAAAATCCTGCCATGAAATTTTTTCTGGGCATCGACGGCGGCCAATCGAGCACCACCGCGCTCATCGGCGATGAGAACGGGCGCGTGATCGGGATCGGCCGCGCGGGTCCGTGCAATCATGCGCGGCGCGCGGAAGGCCGGGACAAATTTCTGCGCGCGATCAGCGATTCGATCCGCGCCGCCGGTGGGGATCATTTTTTCGAGTGCGCCTGCCTCGGCCTGAGCGGCGGTCCCGCCGACAAGGAAGCGCTGGCGCGCGAGACGATCCGCGCGAAGCGATTTATCTTCACGCACGATGCGGCGATCGCTCTTTCCGGCGCGCTCGCGGGCGAGCCCGGCATCGTGGTGATCGCCGGCACCGGATCGATCGCCTACGGCAAAAACTGGCGCGGCGTCACCGCTCGCGCCGGTGGCTGGGGCTACATTTTCGGCGACGAAGGCGGCGCATTCGATCTGGTGCGCCAGGCCCTGCGCGCATCGTTGCGATACGAGGAAGGATGGGGACCTCCCACCGGGCTACGGGCCGCGCTGCTCGCCTCCACTGGCGCCGCGAACGCAAACGAGCTGCTTCATCTTTTTTATAGTGAGGAATTTCCGCGCTCGCGCATCGCCAGCCTGGCCTCGATCGTGGATGAAGCCGCCAGGGCGGGCGATGCGATCGCGCGCGAGATCCTCCATACGGCGGCGCAATCGCTGGCGACGTTGGCCGCGGCGGTTCGCGCGCAATTATTTTCGGCCGAAGAACCCGCGAGGATTTCTTACAGCGGCGGAGTGTTCCAAAGCGCTCCGCTGCTCCAGCGCTTCGCGGCGATGATCGATCCGGCCGGATGCGAACTCGTCGCGCCGAAACATGGCCCCGCCGCCGGCGCGCTGATCGAGGCCTACCGCGGGGCCGGAATCAAAGCGGAAATCGCCGGCCCGGTCCGGGAAAAAATCTAGTTCCTACATTTTCTATCCTAGGGAATTGGAACCCATCTCTCACTACTTCTATTCCGACCGCCTCAAACTACAGTTCTGGGATTGGGGCACTGAAAGCAAGCCGGCGATGATCCTGGTCCATGGAGGCCTGGATCACGCGCGAAGCTGGGACTGGACCGCCCGCGCTCTGCGCGACGATTTTCACGTCTACGCGCTCGACCTGCGCGGCCACGGCAATAGCGCGTGGGCGCCGGGCGCGCTGTATAGCATCGCCGAACATCTGCTGGATCTCGCCGCGCTGGCCGATATTATCGACTCGTTCCCGATTTATCTCATCGGACACTCGCTCGGCGGGACGCTGGTGCTGCTCTATTCCGGCCTTTATCCGGAGCGCGTAAAAAAAGTCGTCGCGATCGAAGGACTGGGTCTGCCTGAAAGTCACCGCCTGGTCCGCCAGCCCGCAACCGAGCGTCTTCGCGAGTTTATCGAATCGATCCGGAAATTGGAGCACCGCACGCCGCACAGCTATCCCAATCTCGCCGCCGCCGTCGCGCGCATGAAAGAAGCGAATCCGTTTTTGAGCGATGAAATGGCCGAGCATCTGACGCTGCACGGCACCAATTGGAACGCCGACGGATCGCTGATCTGGAAATTCGACAACTACGCGCGCATTTTTGCTCCCTACAACGTGAACGTTTCCGACATGAAGGACGTGCTCAGCCATATCGCATCACCGGCGCTGCTGTTCTGGGGCCGGGAGAGCTGGGCGCAGGACCCGGAAATCGACGGGCGGGCGTCCGTCATTCGAGATTACCGGCTGGTGAAAGTGGCCGACGCCGGCCACTGGGTGCATCACGATCAGCTCGAATTATTTCTCGCCGAGACGAAAAAGTTTCTGGCCGAATAGCCGATTATTGAATCGTCAAAAACGCCGGCGGGCTCGTTGCGCCGCCACAGCCGACCACCACCGGCTGCTTACCGGGCGTGATTCCCGAGGGCACCGTGAAGTTCACCTGCATCACTCCCACCGCGCCCGGCGTGAGCCCGACGGCGTTGACCGTGGCCCGCGCGCCGCCCACCGTCACCGTGACCGGGGCGGCCGGCTGAATGCCGGTGGCCGCGGGCGCAACGCCATCGGCAACGGCGGTGGAAAGGGCGCCGGCTCCGGTGACGTAGATTGCGATCTGCTGCCCGATCGAGGCGCTATTGCCGTTGGTAAGCACTCCGTTCACCGATTCGGTAGCGATCACGAAGCCATTCGCGTCGATAAAAATTCCCGGCGCCGCCGGAGCGACCGTAAACGTGCGCGTGGTCACCTGGCCGTTGTTGTTCAGGCTCAGGGTCGCCGATCCCGGACTGATCTCGTACGGGATTTGCAGATTCACCAGGGTCGGACTGACGTAGTAAAGCGGCGTGATCTCGCCGTTCACCGTCGCCGCAACACCCGACATGGTCTGCGGAAGCGGCGTGCTCGATGCGGTCTGCGATGACGGCGCAAGCGAGGATCCCCACACCGTCAGGATCGCGCCCGGGGCGAATGCCTGTTGGTAGGACGCGCCATTGGTCACCGCGGCGATCGCCGGCGCGCCATTGGCGACGGATCTCGATATCACGTTGACGTTCACCGACGCCGTCGCCGTCGCGCCGCCGTTATAGGTGGCGGTGATGGTCCCCGCGCCGGCTTGCAACTCGCTGCCGGTCACCACCAGCGTCGCCGTCGCCGTGCCGCCGGATCCTTCAAGCGTTGCGGTTCCCAGATTGCTTCCGTTTCCGCTGAACGAAACCACTCCGGCCGGAGTCGCTCCGTTCGCGCCCGTCACCGTGGCGACGACGTACATGGTGTCGGTCGGCCCGACCGTGGTCAGATTCGAGATCAGCGTCATCGAAGCGGCCGTGGGCGGCGGCGCCGCGCCGGCGCCCGATCCATTCCATTCGCTCGCCAGATGATAAACATCCACCGATCCCCAGCCGGTGCTCTGGTTATATCCGGCATGAGCCGTATATCCCACCGGCTGCGCCGAGCAGTTGATGCTGCGACGGCTGCACGGCACGGTCACGACGTTGCTTCCGGTGGGCACATCATGGAACACATCCGAGGTTGATGCCGCCAGCGCATAAAGCTGTGGATTGATATTTCCCAACCCCGGTTGCCTCAGTGTCCCATTTGACATCAGATATTGATTCAGCAAGAGGGCGATCGCGGCAAACTGCGGCGTCGAGGCCGAGGTTCCGCCATAAACCTGCTGGCTCCCGCCGGTAAAAACAAAGTAGCCGTCGTGATTGGCTGAAGCGCTCAGCGCGACATCCGGCACGTCGCGCGCGTTATCCGCCGGAACTCCCGGCCCGGTCTGCCAGGTCGGTTTCGAAAAATGGATACTGGCCCCGCCACCCGTCGCCGAGCAGCCATTGGCGGCATCACAGCCATCGTTCCAGGTGGTTTCCGGAATATACGAAATCGCCGACGCGCCGGTCGCCGAATTGAACGCGTTCCAGAACGTGCCGCCACCTTCATTGAACTCCGTCCCGCCGACGCCGGTCACTTCCGGCACACTCGCCGGTGCGTCCACGGCCAAGCCCGCTTGAATGGCGGCGCTCAGATTCGTATCGCCATAGCAATCGGCCGCGCCGTTGTCGCCCGCAGGAGCAAACCATGTCATGCCCTGCGCATTTGCCTGCTGCGCCCAGGATTGATACGCCGCCAGATCCGAGCTGGGCGTGTCCTGCTCGCAATCGCCGTAACTGACGCTCACCACCGGCGCGAGTTTTTGATCGATGGCGTACTGCACCGCGGTCATCACATCGGTCGCGTAAACATAAAGGATGGTGGCCTGCCGCGCGATCGCGCCCGACCACTCCAGGTCCAGATCCGCCTCCGGCAAATCCGACGAACTGGTCCCCGGACTCCGCGATCCCGGCACCAGCATCGGCGCCGGACTATTCAACGGCAGCCCGAACTTCGACTGGAACTGCTGGATATCGGAGAGATTCACCACGGTCTGTCCCGCCACCACCATCGACTGTCCCGAGCCATTGATTCCGGCGGCGTAGAGCGGCGCGATGTCGTAAATGGTCGCCACATCGTCCGGCGCGAGATAATGATTGCCCGCCGCCGAGGTGTACTGGCCCGCGTCGCGCGTCGCCAGCTTTGGCTTCATCCGGAAATCGCTCAGCCCGCGAATCCCCTGGACGACTCCGCTGAACGCCGCGGGAATCGATGGCTCGCTCGCGTTGGCGTAGTGCAGTTCTCCGTTCACCTGATAATGATGAAGCTCGATTTGAAATGCGCTCTCCACCTGCGCGGCCGATCCCTCAAAGGCGATCCAGGTGCGCCCGCGCGCGACATTGACGACTTTTAATCCCTGGGCTTGCAGCCACGCGCTCACCGTATCGATATCGGCCTGGCTTACGCCGAAACGGTCCGCGAACTCCTCTGGCGTCAGCCAGCGATGATAATCGGGCGATCCCGGGGTCTGCTGCGCCCGCAGAAGCTGTTCGAGATCCGTCTTCTGCGCATCGGTCCGGGAAAGGATCAGACTCACATAGGAGAGCTCGAGCGAGGGCGCCACGCGCCCCTGATCGTTGGCCGCGCTGATCTGCGGCCGCAGGTGACCGCGCAGCACAACTCGCTGCGTGTTGTCGATTCTGCCGTGGATGCGGATCGGCTGAGCCCTGAGAGCGCCCTGTACATAAAAAAACACCGCGCAAACTGCGAAAAGCTTCAGGAACATCCGAGCCTTCTCCTCCCAGTGAGCGCGCGGGTACTCACTTTATCTCAGACGATCATCTCGCAATCCGGGTTGCGTAATCTGGAGGAAAACCTGGACGGTCGGGAAAGTTGCTGAATCCATTGACCCCAATACGATATCGAGGCTGGGCGTTTTTCAATCGCCGCGGAGCGTATCTACCGGGTTCAGCCGACGCTACTCGCGCCGCCGGACGATCATCAGCGGCCGCCGCATCGGATGCGCTCGCGCCGAGCAGGCTCTCGGTGCCGAGCCGGACGTTCGCGTTCGCGCTGGATGTGCCGAGCCGCTTCAATTCCGGAACCAGAGCCTGCACCTGCGACGGGTAGATCTTGCATAAAGTAAAGTATCGCCGGAGACGATTGCGGTTACTCGTAGCGCAGCGCTTCGACCGGATCGAGGCGCGCGGCTTTGCTCGCCGGCCAGATGCCGAAGAACAGCCCGATCCCGACCGATACGACAATTCCCAAGCCCGCCGCCCAGAGCGGAACCATGGTCGGCAGGCTGGGGAATGCGATGTGCGCGGCGACCGATACCAGCCAGCCGAGCATCATCCCCAGAAGCCCCCCCAGGCCGGTGAGCACCACCGCTTCGGTCAGGAACTGCACAATGATATCGAAGCGCCGCGCCCCGATCGCCTTGCGCACGCCGATCTCGCGCGTACGCTCGGTGACCGAAACCAGCATGATGTTCATCACGCCGATGCCGCCCACCAGCAACCCGATGGAGCTGAGCACCACCATCACCAGCGTCACCATCGCGGTGACCGAGCGAAAATCTTCGACGAACTGATCGGCGGTGGAGATGAAAAAATTATCGGGCGCCGAAAGCGGAACGTGCCGTTCCTGGCGCAGCACGGCGCGCACTTCGTCGATCGCTTCCGGAAGCTGGCCCTCCTTGGCCTGAACGATCAGCATGTTTTCCCGCGCCGAGGGGAACAGCTTGTGCATGGTGAAGTACGGCAGGAGAATGCGATTATCGTCCTGTCCCGGCATCGAAGCGGCGGGATGCTTCATCACGCCGATGACCTCCACTTCGGCTCCGGCGACGAAAATCTTTTTGCCGATCGCATCTTCCATTCCGAACAGCGCTTTATACACGTCCTCGCCGATCACCGCCACGGGCAGATGATGCTGATCCTCGGTTTCGGTGAAAAACCGGCCGTAGAGCATTTCGGCCTGGCCGCTGGTGGCGTATCCGGCGTTGGTTCCGCCGATATTCGGTCCCAGGTAGTCGTTGCCTTTGTAGCGCACCCGTCCCATGAAGTTCGGGAACAGGTACGCGCTGGCGCGCTCGACCGAGGGACAGCGCTCGGCGATGGCGGCGGCGTTGGCGTAGGTCAGCGGCTTGCGGTTTCGCTCCTCCGCGGTGCGGCCGTTCACGCCGGGTCCCATGCGCATCTTGAAGACCACCGCGGTGTTCGTTCCCATGCTGCGAATGACGCCGGTGACGGCGCCGTCCAGGCCCGCCAGAATGGATCCGACCGCGATGATCGTGCCGGTGCCGATAATCACGCCCAGCACGGTGAGGAAGGATCGGATTTTGTTCTCGCGCAAGGTCGCCAGCGCGAGCCCGATCACGGACATCAGCAGATTCATGACGACTCCGCGCGCAGCGCGACGATCGGATCGAGCCGCGAGGCCCGCCGCGCCGGATAGATTCCGAAAAACAGCCCCACGGCGGCGGAAAGCGCGACGCCGAGAATCACCGCGCTGACCGGCAGCACCATCGGCACCGGGGTGAAGTTGCGCACCAGCGCCGCGATGATCCAGGAAAGCAGCACGCCGATCAGCCCGCCGCATCCGGCAAGCATCGAGGACTCCACCAGGAACTGATTCAAAATGTCCTGCCGCCGCGCGCCCACCGATTTGCGCACGCCGATCTCGCGCGTGCGTTCGCTCACCACCGCGAGCATGATATTCATGATCACCACGCCGCCGACAACCATGAACACGCTCACGATGCCGACCGCGGCCGCCGCAATCGCGCCCGTCAGTTGATCCCAGGCCGAAACCAGCGTGTCCGACGATTGAATCGCGAAGTTATCGTCCTGCGCGGGCCGGAGATGGCGGAAGGCGCGAATCAATACGCGAATTTCATCCTCGGCTTCTTCGAGATGATCGCGATCCAGGGCTTCGAAGTTATAGCTGATGCCTTTCCGGGCGCCGTAAATTTTGAAATACGTTTCGTCGGGGATGGCCAAAAAATTGTCCTGCGACTGCCCGAAAACGCTGCCTTTCGCCTTCGCGACGCCAACCACTTCGAACGGCCGCCCGTCGATCTGCACGATTTTCCCCACCGGATCGACATTGGGGAAAAACCGCGCTTTCAGATCGGCGCCGATGAACGTGACGTTCATGTGGCGCTCATCCTCGGTGTCGGTGTACATGCGGCCCAACTCCACCTGCGTATTGCTCATGCCGAGCGTCGAAGGGCCGGCGCCCATCAACACCACGCCATCCACCAGATCGCCGGAATAGGTCACTTTCACGCTCCGCTGATCGAAAATGCCGGCTTCTTTTAAAAGCGTCGCGTGGCCGCGGACGAAGGCGTATTCCTCGCGGCTCAGCTCCGGGTTCTTTTGCAGCGCTTCCAGGAATTTTTTGGGATCGCGATTGCCGATATAGGCGACGCGCAGCACGCGGAATCCGTCGTTTCCCATGCTGGAGGCGGTGGTGGCGATGAATACGTCCATGCCGTGGATCACCGACATCACCGAAATCAGGGTCGTGGTGGAAAGAATGATCCCCAGCAGAGTCAGGAAGCTGCGCAGTTTGCTGGCTCGCAGCGAATCGAGCGCCACCGCCGCCGCTTCAATAAAGGATGCCGTCGACCGCACTTGTCTTTAGAATACGTGAGTCGCGCCGGGTTTGTTCCCGTTGGGTATTTCCGATTACCGCCAATCGCTCGCCGGCTTGACTTCGACGCTGGCGGTCTCGCCTTCACCGACCGTCACTTCCTGGCCCTTGGCGTCCAATTGCACCGGCGGGGCGCCCCCGGGCGCCGCGAAAATTCGATACTTGCCGGGCGCCACATTGGAGATCCTGAAATTTCCGTTCGCGTCGGCCGGCGCGCCTGCGCTGAAGGGAACGCTGTCATCCACCGGACGCACAAATACGTTCTCTCCCGGCGGGGCGGTTCCGGTGATCGTCGCGAAATTCGTGCCGAGCACGATGCGCAACGGCTCCGCCGAACCCTGAAACATCTTATCGGCGAGATTGCGGCCGCCCTGCCACGCCGATTTTACGTACGCCGGTCCGAATACATTCAGCCTGTACCTTATCGGAAGCAGGGATTGGAGCGTAAACGTGCCGTCTTCCTGGATCTGCGAGAATCCGCCGCCGGCGACCGGCAGCTCCGGAGTCACCTGAACGTTGAACTGATTCAGCGCGATCTTCGCCGAGCTGTCACTGCTCTCCACCTGAATGGATCCGCTCACGTCCACGCCGGGGGCGAGCGTGAGCACCACCTGCGCCGGCCTGTCCTTCACTTCGATCCGCTCCAGCGCCGCATTTCGTTTCCCGCTGGTATTCGAAATCGCCACGATGATGTACGATCCGGGAAAAACGCGCTGTAGCGTGAACGTGCCCTTCTGTTGATCGATGGGCGCTCCGCCAACCGCAGGGCCGGGCAGAACCGAATCGGCCGGATACAACTGGACGATGGTTCCGGCCCCGTGCCAATCGGCTCCCGACGGAGAAAATGCGCCGTAAATCTGCGTCACCGCGGCGGGCCGCATCCGAAAATCGATCCCTGGCTTTTCCGAGCCGGCGGCCACCTCGATCGTCTCCGCCGTTTTGGGATCGGTTGATCCGCCGTAATACTGCATCGCGTAGGCGAGCGACGGCGGAGGGTCAGGTCCGGCGGAAAAGGGCCGCGGCTGGAACGGCAGCGTGAAGCAATTCGCCGAGACCACATACCGGCCCGGCGTGAGCCGCGATACCCGATATTCGCCGTTCTCATCGCTCTGAGCGAATCCGCTTTGATTTCGCGGCTGCTGCGCCGGATGCACCAGCACGTTACAGCCGGTGAGCGGATCGCCGTCTTCATCGACGATGCGGCCGCCGATTGCGCCGCCCGGGATCAGCTCAAAGGCCAGGCCGGAAGTGATCTCGCCCGGCTTGACCTCGATCTTTTTCCGATCCGCGGCCGCCGGCGGATACTCGCGATGCGTCACCGCAACCAAATACTCGCCAACCGGGATCGAATCGAGCGCGAACGCGCCCGCGGCGTCGGAAGTGGCCGAAAGCGGTCCGGTGCTGCGCCGCATCATGCGGGCGGGTTGAAGAGAAATCGTCGCCCGGCGCACGGGCTGGTGCGTCGCCGCATCGGTGACGGTGCCGCGAATTCCGCCGGTCTGATCCTGAGCGAACGCGATCGCCAGCGCGATGAGATAAAGCATCCCGCGGGCGGCAATCACGGCAGCACCTCCTTCAGCCGCTCATACGGGATCAGTTTTGGATGGACCTCGACCGATGCGCCCTCGCTCAGATCGACTTCTTCGGCGCCGCCGAGCGCGTCCAGCGCATCGGCCCCTTCCGGAGTCCGGAAGCTCGCCGCGGCGATTTTTTCGAGCGCGAAAACCTTATATCTTCCCGGCGGGATGCCCATCATCTTGAATTTTCCGTCATCGCCCGTGGCCACCGAAAAATAAAAGCGCGCCAGATCGTGATACTTGCCCACCGGCGCGAGCAATATGCCCGCGCGCCCGCTCACCTGCCCATAAATACTGGCGGTGTTCATGCTGATCACGATATTCAGCGCCGCGTCCGATCCGGCCTCGATCGCGAATCTCTCGAAGCGAACGTCTTTTTCGCCAAGCGTCGCCGATTTCAAATATGCTCCGCGCGGCATCTGCGCCACGTTCAACGACCATTCGCCCGGAGAAACCTGTTCGATCGTGAAGCTGCCATCTTCGGCCGGACGCGCGCTGTAAACTCCGGACGTCGCCCCCGGCGAGCGCTGCAAGTTGATCTGGATTCCCGAAGGCTGCTGCGGTGTTCCGCCTTCAATCTTCAGCCGGCCTTTCAAATCGCCGACCGGCGCGACCGCCAGTTCCAGATCGCCCATCCCCGGCTGCACATCGACGATCTGCGAACCCGCGTACGTTTTTTCGCCCTCGGCCCCGGCGTTCACGTCGAATCGGTAGCGGCCCGCCGAAAGGGTGATGCGAAATTGGCCCTCGGCATCGACCGGTGCGCCGATGTTGAACGGCATGGCTCCTTCCATCTCGTACACCGTGACCCGCGCGCGCGGAGTACCCAGCGTCGGCTTGATTCGATTCGGTGGCGCCGCCGGCTCCGTCTCCGGCGGCGGCAACCCGCGGATACGCCCGTGCAGTTCGACCGCCACCTGTTTTGGAATATGAAAATCAATACCTGTCAACGATTCGCCATCATGTACCGTGACCGCGTTCGACTGCTTCCAATCGGCGGTGTCTCCGTAGAACGCCGAATCCCGGTTTATGCGGCGGCCGTTCGGATCCATGGCGGTGGCGCTGAGATAATAATGCCCGGCCTGGATATTTGCCAGCTTGAACTCGCCGCGTTCATTCGCCTGGGCGCTGCCCGCCCGCACCAGGATTTTTTCGCCGAGATTGCGCCCCTGCCGATAAAGCATCACCGACGCCGGGATTGGATCGCCGTCGGAATCGACCACGCGTCCGGAAATCGATGCGGCGTGAAGGAATCGCAGGATTAGATCGTCCCGCGTCTGCCCGTTTTCAAGCGCGATCAGCTCGCCCGTTTCGCTGAGCCGGTCCACGCCATAAATAGCCGATCCAATCCCCGGCTTCTGCGCCCGCACCTCGTAATTGCCGGCGGGCAATCCTTCGACGCGAAACCGCCCATCGCTCCCGGTGCGCACCGTCGCCCAGGAGCGAGGCTCGCCATGCCAGGTAACGGTGACGATCGCCTTGCGAACCGGATCGCCGCTCGCCTTGTCGATCACCACTCCGCCGATCACGCCCGTTCCCGCAGGCTGCCCGAAGGCGTATAGAGCGGCGAATACAAGAAAAAAGTAACGCGCGCCGGCCATCGTTAACATCAGACGTCTTGAACTGGTGGAAAAGTTCCCGTACTCCGCCCGGTTAAGAAAGCGTCATTATGGGTGGATATGGAAGCTGTTCGCCTGATGATAGCTGTATGCGCGCTCGGCTGGGCCGCTCAAGCCCAGTATCCGGGACAATATCCAGGTCAGTATCCGCCGGGGGGATATCCTCCAGGAGGGTATCCGCCGGGGAGTTATCCTCCAGGCCGATATCCGGGGCAAGGGCAGCCGAATGGGCAGCCGGGTCCGCCCGGCAGGCGACCGCGCGGGGGAAATCCCGATGCGGGCGCGCCAAGCACGACTTACGGCATGTTGCGAATTGCGGCCGGGCGTCAGTTCGTGATCGAATCCGACGATCACCGGATTATCACGTATAAGATAGGTCCCAACATGAGCGTCGAAAAGGACGGCAAACCCGCCGAAATTTCCAAATTCGTCCCGGGCGATCATGTGATCGTCGATGCCACCGAAGACGAGCAGGGATATTACACGGCAAGCGCGGTTCGTTTCGATCACGCCGCTTCGGAGGCCGATGCCGCGCACGCCGCCCAGACATGGGACTTGCCAAAGCTCGCCGGCGCGCCTTCCGCCTCGGCGTCATCGCCGGCGCGCGATCCCGGCGACGACCGGCCGGTGCTGCGTCGGCAGCGCAACTCCTCCGGCGATGCTTCCGCGAATCCACCCCCAGCGCAGGATCAGGCTCCGGTACAGACCAATCCGGACGACGTTGCCGATCATCGCCCGGCGACCGAAATGAAGCCGCCGAATCTTCCGTCCGATCCGGGCGATTCCGGTCCGCCGAAGCTGAAGCGCGGGGCGCCTTCCTCCGATCGGAGCGAGCCGGCGCCGGGCGCTGCTAGGGAAACGGCTTCGGCCGCGCCTGTTCCGCGGCATCTTAAGGTTCCCGAAACGTCCGTTCCGCCGGAGGCCGCCAAGTCCTCCGCGGTTCCGTTCCAGGAAGACCCGATTATCGCGAAAGCTCGCGAGGTGGCCGCGCAATTTTCCGGTCAGTTGCCGAACTTTTTCTGCCAGCAGATCACCACGCGCTATGAAAGCGATCATCCGAAAACCGGCTGGGACGTGCTCGACACCGTCACCGCGGATGTCGCTTACGAAAATGGGCAGGAGTCGTACAAGAACATCAAAGTCGGGGGCAAGCCGGTGAACGGATCGATGGAGGATATTTCCGGCACGCGTTCGACGGGCGAGTTCGCGACCATGCTTGAGGATCTGTTGAATCCGTACACCGCGGCGGTATTCCGGCGAACGGGCACGGATACGCTCGACGGCCGCTCCACTTACGTTTATCACTTCGATGTTTCGCGCGAAAATTCGCGCTGGCGGATCGAGGCTCCGGCGCAGCTTTACTATCCCGCCTACAGCGGTTCGATCTGGATCGACAAGCAAACCTCGCGCGTGCTGCGCATCGAACAGCAGGCCAGGAACCTGCCCCCGCTGTTTCCGTTTGACACGGTCGAATCCGCCACCGACTACGGGTTCGTCCGCCTTTCGACGCCGCAGGAGTATTTATTGCCGGTCGACGCGGAAGTTCTAAGCTGTGTTCGCGGCTCGAGCACGTGCGCGCGCAACAAGATCGAGTTCCGCAATTACCGCAAATTCGGAGCCGAGACGTCCATCACCTACGAAGGCAAGCAGCAATAATCGTCCAACGCTAGCGCGATGGCGCCGGCGGCGGCGGATGCGAAAATTGCGCGCGCAGGTGCTCGGCGCGGTCGAAGGAGCCGGAGTCGTCGGGAAATTCGCGCAGCTCGGCTTCATATTCTTCGAGGGCGCCGCGAAAATCTCCTTTCTTTTCGAGCAGCGCGGCCAGCGCGGCGTGATAGCCGCGATACTGCTCCGACACTCGCGGGCGGCCGCGAACAGCGGCGCGCATCTCCGATTCGGCTTCATCCAGCCGGCCCAGCTCGGCGTCCGCCATTCCCAGCAAAAGACGCGCGTGCGGGTAATCCGGCCGAAGATCGAGAACCCTTCGTAATGTGTCCGCGGCCTCCTGCCATTCATCCAGCCGATAGCGGCAGATGCCGATCGCGTAGAGAAGGTCCGGGTCATCGGGATGCGCGGCCTCGTTTTTCTCCAGTAGCGGAAGGGCATCGGCGAAGCGGTCGTTTAACACCAGATCGGCGGCGTAAAATTCGCGCGCGGTCGGATTATCGGGAGAAATCTCCACGGCCCGCGAGGCCAGCGCCGAGTTGCTGCTCCAAAAGCGACTTTCGTGAACCGTGACCCAGGCGAGCGCGGCGGCGACTGGAAGCGCGAGCCAAACGGCCCGTTCCGCCGCGATCTTCCGCATCGCCAGCGCGGCCAACAGGCACAATCCCGCCGACGGCACGTAGAGATAGCGATCGTGGAAAAAATCCTCGCGCGAAAACGCCGCCAGGTCGAGCACGGGAAGCAGCGGGATCGCCAGCAGAGCACAGGCAAACGCCGTCGCGCGGCTACGCCGGCTCACGGCGGCCGCTCCCACGGCGATCGCCGCGAGCAGGATCAGAGGCAGCCCGAAATTCATCCAGCTCGCGCGCGTGACCGGATCGAGATCGTGGAAAAGCGCCATCCGCGCGGGCCACACGAGTTGTTTCAGATAGAGGCAGACAACGCCTGGAATCGTCAACAGGACCTCGCGCAGGCGCCATTTCGACGGGTCCTCGAAGCGATGCAGGGCGGTGAAGCGGAACCCCAGATAAACGAGGACCACCGCGGCATACGGCACAACGGCGCGGACCGCGCTTCTAATTCGTTGGCGCGGCGCCGTTGTTGCGAACAGCGCCTCCAGAGCGAAAATCAGCGCGGGCACAACGATCGCGGTCTCCTTGGCGAAAACGGCCGCTGCAAACAGCGCCGGCGCGAGCGAGCGGCGGCCATCGAGGTAGGCCAGGAGCGCGCCGAAAACCAGCGCCGCCGCCAACGGCTCGGTTACGCCGCTCACCCAGGCGACCGCTTCCACGTGCGCCGGATGCAGGCCGAAAAGCAGGGCGGTAATGCCCGCGATTATGTCGTTTCCGGTGAGTTTTCGCGCCAGGAAAAACAGCAGCGCGGTGGCGGCAACGTGCATCGCCGCGGTGCTCAGGTGCCAGAACGGATGGCTCAATCCGAAAAGCTGATAATTCACCAGCAGCCACAGCAGAAAAACCGGGCGATAATAATTGCCGGCCTTACCATTGACGTAATCCCAGACGTCGGTTGTAAAATAGCCGGGCGCCTGCGCCCAGGTGAAGCGCGACGCGCTCATCTCGATCTGGCGGGGGTCGTCGTAAACGAAGCCGTAAGCGGCGGTTTGCGCGTAGACGCCGGCCGTGGCGGCGATCACCACGCAGAGAATCAGGCGGCCTATGGGGCTCATTTTTCGACCGGCAAGCCGGCCGAATTCCACGCGCGCCATCCGCCGTCGAGAGAGATCACATTTTGGTAACCCATCTTCTGCAACGCGTCGGCTGCCAGCGCGGAACGAAATCCGCCGCCGCAATAAAGCACCAGCGTCGTGGATTTATCCGGCACGCGGGTCTCGATGTCGCGCTCGATGATTCCTTTGCTTAAGTGAATGGCGCCGGCGGCGTGGCCGGCGGCATACTCGTTGTCTTCGCGCACATCGATGAGCAGATGGCCTTCTCGCGGCAGCTTGCGGTATTCGTCGATGTTGATCTCCCGGATTCGCGACCTGGCGTCGTTGACGAGATTGAGAAATCCCGGGCTGTGATGTTTAGGAGCAGTGCTCACGGAATCCTCCGGATTCGGGCGCCGGTACGCGCCAGTTTCGCCTCGATTTTCTCATAGCCGCGATCGATATGGTAGACGCGGTCGATGATCGTTTCGCCTTCGGCGGCCAAGGCGGCGAGCACCAGCGACGCGCTGGCCCGCAGATCGCTGGCGATCACCTGCGCGCCGCTGAGGCGGGAAACGCCGGCGACAATCGCCTGCCTGCCGTCGACGCGAATATTTGCGCCCATGCGCGCCAGTTCGAGCGCGTGCATGAAGCGATTTTCGAAAATCGTCTCGGTGATGATGGCGATTCCCTCGGCCTGGGTCATCAGCGCCATGAACTGCGCCTGGAGGTCGGTGGCGAAGCCGGGATGTTCCTCGGTGGTGACGTCGACGCTGCGCAGCTTTCCCGGGCGGCGAATGCGAAGCGTATCGGGCGCGGGCTCGGTCACCTCCGCTCCGGCCTGATTGAGCTTGGCGATCAGCGCGCGCAGATGCTCCGCCACGCAGTTGCGCAGCAGCAGATCGCCGCCGGTGATGGCGCCCGCGACCAGGAAGGTGCCGGCTTCGATCCGGTCGGGAATGATCTCGTGTTCGGCGCCGTGCAGCTCCGCCACGCCGCGGATGCGAATCGTCGAAGTGCCGGCGCCCTCGATATCGGCGCCCATCCGGATGAGCAGAGCCGCGACATCCACCACCTCCGGCTCGCGCGCTGCGTTGTCGATGATCGTTTCGCCCCGCGCGAGCGCCGCCGCCATCAGCAGGTCCTCGGTTCCGGTGACGCTGATGCGGTCGAAGGCGAACATCGCGCCCTCGAGGCCGTTCGGCGCCTCGGCTTCGATGTAGCCATGCTCCTGCGTGACGCGCGCGCCGAGCCGCTCGAGGCCGGCGACGTGCAGATTGATGGGCCGCGCGCCAATGGCGCAGCCGCCGGGCAGCGACACGCGCGCCCGCCCGCAGCGCGCAACCAGCGGTCCGAGCACCAGGCTCGAAGCGCGCATCGTCTTTACCAGCTCATAGGGAGCTTCCGGAGCCCGGATCGCGCCCGCTTCGACGATCACCCGTCCATCCGCGTGCGTCACGCTCGCGCCGATGTGCGCCAGCAGCTTTTGCATCGTGCCGACGTCGCGTACCGGCGGAATGCGGTGGAGCGTCACGCGATCGGCGGTGAGCAGGCAGGCGGCCAGCGCCGGCAGCGCCGAATTTTTAGCACCGCTGATGGCGATCTCGCCTTCCAGCCGCACCCCGCCCGTGATCGAAAATTTATCCATTCATTTCCAGCGCTTTTCCGATGTTTCCGCGCGCGGCGGCGAGCATCTGCTCGGCGCGCTCGCGCGAGACGCCGCGCTTTTCCATAACGATGGCGGTCCGCACGCTGCGCCCGGCCGAGTCGAGCAGCGCCGTGGCGCGCTCGTAGGAAACATTGGCCGCCTGCGCGATGATGCGGCGCGCCCGATCCTCCAGTTTTTTATTCGTCGGCTGCACGTTGACCATCAAGTTGCCGTAAACGTGCCCCAGCCGGATCATCACTCCCGTGCTGATCATGTTCAAAACCATTTTGGTCGCGGTTCCGGCGCGCAGGCGAGTGGACCCGGTGAGAATTTCCGGACCGGGCGCCGGCTCGATCGGGAAATCGACCAGGCGCGAAAGCTCCGAATCGGGCGTGCAACTGATTCCGCCGGTCACGCTTCCGAGTTCTCGCGCCCGCCGGATGGCGCCGAGCACGTAGGGAGTGCGGCCGCTGGCCGAAATTCCGATCAGAGCGTCTTTGGATGTGAATCCTGCCGCGTCCAGGTCGCGCCCGCCCGCGGCGGGATCGTCCTCGGCCGCCTCGACAGATTGGGTAAGCGCGCGATCGCCGCCAGCGATCAATCCGCGGACGAGCGCCGGCGGGACGTTAAACGTCGGCGGGCATTCGGAGGCGTCCAGCACCCCCAGCCGTCCGCTGGTTCCGGCCCCGATATAAACGAGCGATCCGCCGTTTTTGAGAACCTCGGCCACTGCATCGATTGCCCGGGCGATTTGGGGAATTTCCCTGGCGACGGCGGCGGCAATTTCGGCGTCCGCCTCGTTCATTAATCGGATCAGGTCCCCGGTGGCGAGCTGATCGAGGCGGGTGGCCGCCGGATGGGGCTGCTCTGTCAGGAGCCGTTCGAGCATCTTCAATCATTGTAACCGTTGTCCGGACCTTAGAACTTTCCGGCCAGAGAGCCGGTTC
>JAJPHS010000021.1 GCA_021325175.1 Terriglobia bacterium | reverse complement strand
CCGCCGCCGAATCCGCGCCCGGCGTTCATCGCGATGTATTGCCCCACCGACGGGACCAGCACCATATCCTCGCTTTTGGCTCCCGCCAGGTTCACCACCGATCCCTGCCCGCCGAAAATTCCCTGCGTCGGAAAAACCACCGCGGTGGTGAATCCGGCATTGCGCGCCGATTCGATCCGCCGGTCGTTCGCTTGAATTTCCTCCGCGGCCTTGATCCAGCTCGTCGTGCGCGGCCGATCTTCCGGACCGTTGGCGCGCGGCTCGGCCGGCGCTGTTCCTCCGCGCCCGCCGCGCCCGCCGGGTTGCGGAATGCCCCAGGTGCTCAGCGCGTCGATCAGGCCGGGATAGACGGTGAGCCCGCTGCCGTCGATAATCTCCGCGCCCGCCGGCGGCTGAACGTTCTCGCCCACCGCCTCGATCAGGCCGTCACGAAGCACCACGGCGCCGTTGGCGATTACCGGCCCGCTTACCGTTACGATCTTTACGCCGCGGATCGCAATCGAGGCCGGCTGCGTCTGCGCCGCCGCGCAGGCGCTGAAAACAATTGCCGCAAAAACGAGGTTCTTCATAGCGCAATGCTCATTATAGTTCGCAAACGGTGCTCAGCAGCTCACCCAGCTCCGCCGCCGGGAGCTTTCAATCACCTTCTCAAGCAGCTCCATCCCGCGCGCGCCATCGGCGAACGTCGGATACTCGACCGGCGCCGACGAATCCGCCACGCGAGCATAAAATCGTTTGAACATCTGCTTGTGCGTATCGTCGTATCCCTCGCTGTGCCCGCCCGGCTGGTCTGCGAACGAAGCCGCGCGCGCCTCCATCAGCGCCGGATCTTTGATCAGCAGCCCGTTGGGCGAGCTTCGCCGCCCGATCCACAACTGGTCCGGCCGCTCCTGATTCCACGCCAGGCCGCATTTGCTGCCGTAAATTTCAAAATCGAATCGATTCTTCCTGCCCACCGCAACCTGGCTCACCGCGAAAAATCCGCGCGCGCGATCGCCCAAATGAATCAGCACCATCCCGAAATCATCCGTCGCCACGTGGACGGTCTCATATTCGTCCGCCCGCGGCTTCTTTCCGGCGAACGTTTCAACGGACCCTTTCGGCCGCTTGCGCGTCTTGTGAAACGTCTGCAAATCCGCGCACAGCGCCGTGATCGGCAGGCCGGTCACATGCTGGATCATATCCATCCAATGCGATCCGATATCGCCCATGGCGCGCAGCTCGCCGCCTTCTTCGGCGCTGGCGCGCCAGTTCCAGTCGGTGTCGTAGTACATCCAATCCTGGAAATACGTGCCGTTCACCACCAGAATCTCGCCCAGCTCCCCTGCCGCGATCATGCTTCGCGCCTGTTGTACCAGCGGATAAAAGCGCAAATTATGATTCACGCAATGCGCGACTTTTTTCGCTTCCGCCAGCGCGTTCAATTCGCGGGCCTCCGCCGCCGCCAGCGTCAGCGGCTTTTCGCAAAGGACATGTTTGCCCGCTTCGAGCGCATACTTCACCATCGGATAATGCAAATGGTTCGGCGTGCCGACGTGTACCGCTTCCGCCGTATCGATCGCCTCGCGCCAGCCGCAGGCCCGCGGGATCGACCACGCCTCCGCGAAGGCCCGCGCCTTTTCCTCGCTCGATCCGGCGACGGCCGTCACCTCGACATTGCCCAGCCGCCGGATCGCCTCGGTGTGCGTCCTGCCCATGAACCCGGTGCCGAGCACCGCCGCCCTGATGGTTTTCATAGTTTGTAAATCGCGATCCCGCTGAGCAGTTTTGGATAAAAATCGGTGCTTTTTTGCGGCATAATTCCGCCTGCGAACGCAATTCGCGCCACATCGCCGATCAATGGAGGTTCCAGCAGAAACGCGACCTGCGCGCCTTCGCTCACCCGCCGCGCCGCCGTGTCGATGCCGCGAACGTATTCGATGTAACGCTGCTCGCGCACCGCCTCCTCGCTCACTCCCAGAAGCCCGCCGAGGATGTCCTGATGCAGCACCGGAACGTCAAGTTGGCCGTCGCGCCGGGCGCGCTGCATCAGCCGGATGTCGCCGGCCGCAATCACGCCGATCTGCACCCGCCGCTCCTCGCGCGCCGCCAGCCGCTGCTTCAATCGTTCCACCGAATCGCACGCCGAAACCGACCACCCCGCCTTCACCGCCTTCTCGAAAAACTCCTCCGTGTCGAAATGCGGCAATCCGCGCAGCACGCGATGCGTCGCCAGAATGCGCAAGCCGGGCGAGTGCATGTTGATCAGCGTCATCATCACGTACTGCGCCGCCGGATCGCCGGGATGCTCATTGCGATACGCCAGCGCCGTCTCATAGCGATGATGCCCGTCGGCGATGAGCAGCTTTTTCGGCGCCATCAGCTCCTCGATGCGGGCGATGCGCGAAGCGTCCGTGATCGGCCACAGCGAATGCCGCGCGCCAAACTCATCCACTACGCTCATCGCCGGAGGCGCGGAGTGAGGCTCGGGCAGCAGGCGCTCCACCGCCGCCTCCTCATCCGGATACAGCATGAAAAGCTGGCCGAAGTGAGCCCGCGTGTGCCGCAACAATTCGAGGCGGCCGCGTTTCGGACCGGTCAGCGTCTGCTCATGCCGGTAGATGATGCCGGCCGAATAGTCCTCGATTTTTCCCAGAGCGATAAAGCCCTTGCGCAGCAAGCGTTCGCTGGATTCGGGCGCCTCGAACTCCTGAAAGTAGGCATAAAATGCGGGAGCGGCGTCGCGCGCCAGCACGCCCTCGCGAATCCAGTCCTCCAGATACCGGGCCGCGCGGGTATAAACATTATCGGCCTCGTTGTCGGAGTCGCGCTCTTCGCCCAGAATAATGCGGACCAGATTGTAAGGGCTCGCCGCGAGATAGCGAGCCTTCATTTCCGGCGTGATTTTATCGTAGGGCTGGGTCAGCAGCCTGGCGGGATCGCCCGCCGCCGCCGAATAACGGTATGCCTGAAACGGTTTGAGGATCGCCAAGGATTTCAGGATACATTATGACCGCATTCGCGCCGCCGGTTACCAGCGCGGCGCGATCTTCGCCACCGGCGCGGTGACCAGCACCGGCCGGGCGTTCACGATGGTCCGCGCAATCCACGGCGAAAAAAAGTGGGATTGGTAATTCACGATGGCGACGCTGATGGTCTCGTCGTCGGGCCGATCCGGAGTGGCGGCCTGATAACGGACCACGATGTTGGCGCGCGTCAATCCGAGGAACGGGGCGGCAGCGGTACGCGGCTCTTCAGGTTGGCTGTACAGGATTAAATTCGCGATCTGGTCGCCAGTTCCATCGAAGGGATGAACCGATCCCCAGCGCGCCGCTTCCTCGACGCGCGCAACCAGCGCCTGGTGCGAATACAGCACCTGCCCGCAATCGAGCACTCCGATCAGCAGCGCCAGAAAAACCAGCATCACCAGCGCGGCTTCGACTAATCCCTGGCCGCGCCTCTTCACGGCTCGTGCTCCGTGGGCGCGTATTTTCCGACGAACGGGAACTCGACTTGCGGCCGCCCGCGGAAGGTGAATTTCGCAAACACCGCGTCCACCGTGAACTCGCGGATCGAGACCGAAACCCACTCCGGCGCGCCCGATTCGCCCTTCGTCCATTCGACGTCAACCTGATCCGGCGAAAAATTGGCCACCACCGGCACGGCGCCGCCCGCCGGGCGGCTATCGCCATAAACCACCATGTTGCGGATCGCCGCGCGGCCTTTTTCGACGTCCTGATCCGATGCCGCGCGATAGGTCCGCATCGCCGCGTAGCGACCTCCGTTGCCGATCGCCGTCACCAGTTGGTTGTAGACGTAAAACGTGTATCCGAACTGAAAAGTCCCGGCGAGAAACGAAACCATCACGGCCGCCGACACGGCCAGTTCCAGCATGGCGTGCCCGCGTTCGCGCTTCATTGCGTCAGCCTCACGGGATTGGAGGCCGCCACCGATCGCGCGGGCACGGTAAATACATTGGGTCCGCCGGCCGCGCGCAAAAACCAGATATCGACGCTATTGTTCGGCGCGGTCACGCGAGCCATTGTCGCGCCCGCTTCTTTCGGATCGCGCTCCCACTTCGTCCCGTCGCTTGAAAATTCGACGACGACGCCGGTGAACTCCCTGGTGCCCAGGTTCCATCTGATCGGCACGCGGGCCACCGCCTGGCGCGCGCTTTCGATCCCGTGCACGGTGCCGTCCAGCCGGGATGCCGCCGCCATTGCCGCGGCATCGGTAAACACCTGCGCCTCGTTTCGCGCGATGTAGACGCGTCCCAGGTCGAAGGCGAGCCCCAGCATGGCCAGCAGCAGCAGCATCGTGATCGACATGGCGATGAGCACAAATCCGCGGCGGCGTGGAATTTTCATCCATTCTCTATAACGGCCGAAATTCTCCGGAACATTAGGCGGCCGCCACAGCGATTTGCCGCCGGTTCGATTTTTCTGGATTCGAGGCCGGATGCACAACTTCGAAGGGCCTGCTAGGCAGCCACGGGAGCCGCTTTTCTGGTTGCGACTTCGTTTCGCGCCAGCAGCAGCGCGCCCGCGCCCGCGACGGCGATCGCGATCCACTGGGTCAGGGAAAGTCCCCAATAAAGCCCCTGCTCGTGGAAGCGCGTAAATTCGATGGCGAATCGCGCGGCTGAGCTCAGGACTAGGTATAAGCCCATGATTTTTCCGGCGGCGTGCGCCTTGCCGAATCGCCAGTAGAGGAACGCGAAAAGCAGCGCCTCCGTCCCCATCTCATAAAGCTGCGCAGGATGCAGCGGCGTGTTCAGCGGGACTCCGGTCAGCTCCGCCGCGTCCGGATTGGTGAAGCGCACGGCCCAGGGCAGCGAGCACTCTTTGCCCCAGCAGCATCCCGCCATGAAGCATCCGATGCGTCCGATGGCATGGCCGATGGCGATGCCCGGCGCAAACACGTCAAGCGTCTTCAGCCACGGCAGCCGGTTGCGCCGCATATAAACAAACGCGGTGACGAACGCCAGCACCAGCCCGCCCTGAAAAACTCCGGCGGCCTGCAAGGTCGAAAGAGAAAATATCTGTTGCGGATCGGACAGGAACGTGCGCCAGTCAAACAGAAACATCAGCAGCTTTGCCCCCAGCAAGCCCGCCAGCGCGCAATACACCGCCAGATTGGTGATTTTTTCCGCGTCGAGCCCGCTGCGCCGCGCCAGCCGGGTGGTGATGCTTAAACCCGCCAGGAACCCGAGCGCGACGAGTACCCCGTAGGTCGGCAGATAAAAGCTTCCGATGTGAATCAGCTTGGGGAACACTCTGCCCTTAGAATAACACCCGCGATATTTCATGGAAACAATTCCGCAAAGCCGGGTAACGTGACGGCGCCGTCTGAATCTAATCATGCGCAAGGAGGTGTGGCAAGTTACGCGCCGTTGTGCTCTCCCCCATCGGCGCGCCGCCGCGGATCGATCCACCCTCAAAACCCTTAGCCCCGAACATTTCTCCGTGTTTTAACTTTATGAAGCGCGGCTTGGGCATTCTCGCGTTCTGCTGGTTGGCGGCATGGCCGGCTCGCGCCGCCGAGGTCTCGCCGGAGTACCAAGTAAAGGCCGCTTTTCTTTTGAATTTCACCAGATTTATCGAGTGGCCGCGGTCGGCGTTTTCCTCGCCCAATGCTCCGTTTCGCATCTGTATCGCCGGACGGGACCCTTTCGGCGGGGCGCTCACCGCCATCATTGGCGGCGAGCGGGTGAACTCCCATCCGCTCATGGTCGAGAAGCTGGAAGGCGGGCAGGTTTCGTTCTCCCATTGCCCGATGATTTTCTTCCCGCGCTCGGAAAACAACGAGGCCGCGCTGATCCCGCGGCTGGGCCGAGGCGTGCTTACAGTGGGGGAGACCGAGGATTTCCTGCGCATCGGCGGCATCATCCGCTTCGTTCTGGAAAACAACAGGGTTCGTTTCGACGTCAATCAAACGGCGGCCCGCCGGGCGGGATTGCTGATCAGTTCGCGTCTGCTTAAAATCGCGCGGTACGTTGAAAGTGGGGGCGGCCAATAGATGCGCCCGTTTCGCGACATCCCGGTTGAACGAAAGCTGCTGGTCACGATTCTCGCGACGACGGCGCTGGCGCTGCTGCTTTCCGGCCTCTCCTTTCTGGTGCTCGATACCGTGTTTTTCCGGCAGCAGTTGCGGCGGGATCTTTCCGCCCAGGCGCGGATCATCGCCGAAAACAGCACGGCGGCGGTGGCCTTCGACGACGCAAAATCGGCCGAGGAGACGCTGAACTCCTTGCGCGAGCGGCCGCACGTGACGGCGGCCTGCATCTACCGCCTGGATGGCTCCATTCTCGCCTCCTACTCGCCCGCCCGGCAGACGTGCCCGCCGCCGCGGACCTCTGGCAATCTTATCTTCCTGGGCGGGCGCATGGAGGTCTTCGAGACCATCGCGCTAAAGGACCGGCCGGTGGGCAAACTCGTGCTCGTCTACGATCTGGGAGAAATCTCCGAACGCCTGCGCATCTACGGCGTGCTCATTTTGGCGGTTCTGCTGATCTCCGGCGCCATCGCCATGCGCTTTTCGGTGCGGCTGCGGGAACGCATCGTCGCGCCCATCGAAGAGTTGGCGAGCTACGCCGCTCACGTCGCCGAAACGCGCGATTACACGATTCGCGTGCGGGAACAGTCCCGCGACGAGCTGGGCGTGCTGGTGGAAAGCTTCAATGCCATGCTGTTCAGCATCCAGTCGCGCGACGACGATCTGCGGAAGGCTCTGGCGGACCGCGAGCAGGCTCTGGCCCAGGCCAAAAACGCCCGCGAGCAGCTCGAAATGATCACCGACACCATGGCCTCGGCGGTGACCCGCTGCGGGCGCGATCATCGCTTGATCTGGGCCAGCCGCCAGTATTCGCGCTGGCTGAATCTGCCCCCGGACCAGATCGTCGGGCAGCCGCTCGCCGCCGTGATCGGAGAAGACGCCTTCGCCGCGCTGCGCCCGTTCATCGATCGCGTACTTACCGGCGAGCGCGTCGAATACGAAGTTGAAGCCGATTTCAAGACCATCGGCCGGCGCTGGGTTCGCGGAACCTACGTCCCCACGCGCCGCGAAAACGGCCAGGTGGATGGATGGGTCGCCGAACTGTCCGACATCACCGCGCTAAAACGCGCTCAGGCCGACGTGGTGCGAATCAATCAGCAACTGCAACGGTCCAACTCCAGCCTCGCCCGCTCCAATGAGGACCTGGAACGTTTCGCCTACGTGGCCAGCCATGACTTGCAGGAGCCGCTGCGGATGGTGACCACCTACAGCCAGTTGCTGATCCGGACCTACGGCGGCCAACTGCGCGGAGAAGCGGCGGCGTTCGTCGACACCATTGTCGACGGCACGCGGCGGATGCAAACGCTGCTCTCTGATCTGCTGGCCTACACCGGCATCAACGCGGAAAGCGACCAGCCGGCCGAGCAAGTCGACTTGAACGCCGCGCTCGAAACGGCCAAACGCAACTTAAACGCGGCGATTGCCGAAAGCGGCGCGCAAGTCACCTCCGATCCGCTGCCCTGCGCGCGCGGCCACGAAGGACATTTTGTGTCCCTGCTGCAAAACCTGATCGGCAATGCGATAAAATACCGGTCAAACGACCCGCCGCGGATCCATATTGCGGTCCGGCGCCAGGGCGGGGAGATGAGAATCGAGGTTTCCGACAACGGCATCGGCATTGCGCCCGAGTATCATCGGCAGATATTTGTCCCGTTTAAGCGCTTGCATGGTCGCAGGATTCCCGGTTCCGGAATCGGCTTGGCCATCTGCCAGCGCGTGGTCGAGCGCTACGGAGGGCGCATTTGGGTAGAGTCGCAAGTGGGCGCCGGGTCGAAATTCATTTTCACTTTGCCGGAAGCGGCGCCGCCGGCGCGCGAGGTCGCCGCCGCCAGGGAGGGATCGAATGAGCGCGCAGCGCTATAAAATCCTGGTCGTGGAGGACAATCCCTCCGACGTCGAGTTGCTGCGCATGGCCTTCAAACAAGCCGATCTCGAGTGCGATCTTACGGTGATCGGCGACGGCGGCGACGCGCTGGACTTTGTGCGCCGCCAGTCCCCCGCCGACGCGCGCCCGGACCTGGCGATTCTCGACTTGAACCTGCCGCGCCGCGACGGCGTCGAAGTCCTCGATGGCATGCGCGCCAATCCCGCGCTTTCCGCGGTGCCCGTCGCCGTGCTCAGTTCATCTTCGCTGCCGCGGGAGCGCGCTCGTCTGGAGACGCTCCACATCCGCCGCTACATTCAAAAGCCGTCCGATCTGGACGGGTTCCTGAAAATCGGCGGGGAAGTAAAAGAGCTGCTGCGCGAAGCCAAATAGGAATTGGGGAAAATGGCGCAAATTCTGGTCATCGAGGACAACCCCGCCGACGTGGATCTTCTCCGGCGCGCTTTCCTCGAACACGGAATGACCGGGCAAATCGTGGCCATCGAGGACGGCGAGCTGGCGCTGCAATTTTTGGAGGGGCTGCGCGCCAAACCCGACATCGGGCTGGTGATTCTCGACCTGAACATCCCCAGGCTCGACGGCATCGAAGTATTAAGCCGCTTTCGCGCGCATCCGCTGATGGCTCATGTTCCCGTGGTGGTTTTCACCTCTTCGGGCTCGCCCGCCGAGAAGAATCGCGCCATGACGCTCGGCGTCGAAGCTTACCTCCGCAAGCCGATGGAGCTCGACGGATACATGGCCGTGGGCGCCGCCTTTCGGGACATTCTGGCGAGAACGCAATAAATGCGGCCCGTTCTGCTGCATTACCACATTTTGAAAAATGGCGGCTCGACGCTCGAGGAAATCTTGCGCCGCAGCTTGTTCGACCGCTTCATCTCCTTTGACCACCCCGATCCCGACGCCGAAATCAAGAATCCCGAGCTTATCGATTTTCTGAAGCGCCATCCCCAGTGCGCGGCTTTCTCCAGCCATCAGATTTTTTATCCCGTTCCGAAAGAGCGCGGATTCTTGTTTTTCGATCTGTGCTTTTTGCGCGATCCCCTGGATCGAATTCGATCCATTTATGATTATTTTCGCGGCAAACCCGCCGGCGCCGATCCGATTCGCCTGCTCGCGCACCGCCACTCGCTGCGTGAATTCGTCCGCGGCCTGATCGATCAAATGCCGTGGACCGTCACCGACGTGCAGGTGAATCTATTGGCCCACGGGCTGGTGAATGATTGCCCGCGCCCCGCGGATCTGGAGATCGCGCTGCGCCGCATGAGGGAAACCTCGTTTCTCGGCGTCGTCGGCCGTTTCGAGGAGAGCCTGGTTGCCGCGGAGTACGCCATGCGGGCGATTTTTCCGGCGATCGATTGCGCGCGCGAGCGCGTCAACGAATCGGCTCCGCCGCACAGCAGCGTCGAGCAGCGCATCGAACGATTTCGCGCCGCGCTGGGCGAGGATCTGTTCACGGAGCTGTCGCGGCGCAATCAAATGGATCGCGAGCTGCTGGAACAGGCGCAGCAAGAGGTGCGCCGCCGCTTCGAATCGACGCCCGGAGCCGAAGCGCGGCTGAGCCAGATCAAGAGAGGAATTTTGCGTTCCCCCGCGCCGCGCCGCCGGGCCACCGCGCCCATGCCGGAGACGCCCGTAAAGGCCGGTGTGTTCCGCCGCTGGAGGCGCGGTCTGCGCTTTCTGCTCGATCTTCAAATGAGCCGGCCGCGGAGTCAGTTCCGACGCATCTTCGACCCCGCCTATTACGGCGGATCGCTGTGGCATTACGTAACCCGCGGCGCGTTCGAGGGGCGCGACCCGCATCCCTTCTTCGACACTGAATTTTTTTCGAGCTGCGCGAAAATCCCGCCGGAGACCAATCCGCTCGTTTATTTCCTGCGCAACGGTGGCCGTCCGCATCCGCTGTTCGATCCGGATCACTACCTGCGCCGCTATCCGGACGTCGCCAAAGCGCGGATCAATCCGCTGCTGCACTATATCCTGCACGGCGCCGCCGAACGGCGAAAACCGAATCCGTGGTTCGCGCCGGAATTTTACATCGCCGGATGTCCCGAAGCGCGCCAGGCGGCCCATCCGCTGCTGCATTTCCTTGAAACCGAATCCGCCAATCCCCATCCCTTCTTCGATTGCGAATCCTACCGCCGCGCTCATCCGGATCTGCGAAAGAACCCGCTGGCCGATTTTTTATCGCGCCCCGATCCGCCCGCCGGCGCGGGATCGCGCCTGGAGCTTGAGGACGTCACGATCGAGATCGTACTGGCCGCATCCGGCGCGCGCGAAATTTACCAGCACACCGGCGCGGCGGTGATCTGGACCGACTCGCGCGGCGCGAAGAATTTCCGGTGCGAGCCGCATCTTGAAAGATTTTTGCGCTGCCTGCGTCCCGATCAGCTCTGATCCGGCGCGGCTCGCGCCAGCCGCCGCTCGATCGCCGCGATCACTTTCGCCGCGCTCTCGGCCGCGGTCTCCCGGTCCGTGCGGCACTCTAAGTCGGGGTCAAGGGGCGGCTCATAGGGATCATTTACGCCCGTCATCGCCGGAATTTCACCGGCGCGCGCGCGGCGGTACAAACCTTTCACGTCGCGCTGCTCGCAGACTTCGAGCGGCGCGTGAACGTAGACCTCCAGAAAATTTCCGATCCGCCGGCGAACTTCCTCGCGCACCTGGCGGTAGGGTGAGATCAGCGACACCAGCGCGATCACGCCGTTGCGCGTCAGCATCTCGGCCACGAAGCCGATCCGGCGCACATTTTCGTCGCGATCCTCCTTGCTGAAGCCCAGATCCTTGCTGAGATTGCGCCGCACCGCGTCCCCATCCAGCCATTCCACTTTGTATCCCCGCGCCCAAAGTTTTTCATACACCGCCTGGCCGATCGTGCTCTTGCCGGCGGAGCTGAGCCCGGTGAGCCACACCGTCAGGCCCGAGGCCGGTTGCGGCGCGGCCGCGGCGTTCTCCGCCTCGGAAAGAATCATCCCGGCGGCGAGGGTTCCATTGCCGATCGGATCAATGACGATGAAACTCCCGGTCAGCCGGTTCTCCGCGTAAGGATCGAAATAGAGCGGCTGATGGCATTCGATTTCGCACTCGCCGAATTCATTGAGCGCCAGCGTCGAGGCCGGCCGCCGCTCGAGCGTCGCCGGATCGAGCGCGCAATCGAGACGCGTGACGCTGGCGCAAACCTGGCGCGTGGTGTGCTTGATCAGATACGGCCTGCCCGGCGCCAGCGGCCGATCGCTCATCCATAGCAGAGTCGCGCGGATGCGCCGCCCCGAGCGCGGCGGAGATGCCGGATCGGCCAGCATATCGCCTCGGCCGAGATCGAGATCGTCTTCGAGCGAAACGGTGACGGAAAGCGGCGGTACAGCGGAATCGATCTCCTGGTCGCCGACGCGAATCGAGGCCACGCGCGAGCCGCGCAGCGATGGCAGCGCGATCACCGCATCGCCGGGGCGCAGTACTCCCGAGGAAATTTGCCCGGCATAGCGGCGCGGCTCGCGGCCGGTCCGCAGCACGGTTTGCACCGCCAATCGCACCTGCTCCCGCCGCGGCGCGCGAACCGGAACCGATTCGAGATGCTCCAGCAGCGTCGCTCCGCGGTACCACGGCGTCCGCTCCGACCGGCGCGCGATATTATCGCCGTCCACCGAGCAGGTGGGGATGAAAATCAGCTCGACGGGGCCTAATTTTTCCGCAAAACGGCGGAAATCCGCAGCAATATTCTGAAAAATCGCCTCGTCAAAGCCGACCAGGTCCATTTTGTTGATCGCCACCGCGAACTGGCGGATTCCCAGCAGCCAGGCGATCGCGGCGTGGCGATGGGTCTGCGGGAGCAATCCCTTGCGCGCGTCGGTAAGCAGCACGGCAAGATCGGCGTTCGACGCTCCGGTGGCCATGTTGCGCGTGTACTGCTCATGGCCCGGCGTGTCCGCCAGAATGAATTTTCGCTTCGGCGTCGAAAAATAGCGATAAGCGACATCGATGGTGATGCCTTGCTCGCGTTCGGCGCGCAGCCCGTCGGTAAACAGAGAAAAGTCGATGGAGGAACCCGGCGACGCCTGCCGCACGCTGGCGAGCTGGTCCTGATAGAGAGCGTTGGAATCATGCAGCAGGCGCCCGATCAGCGTGGATTTGCCGTCGTCCACGCTGCCGGCGGTGAGAAACCGCAGCAGTTCGCGCTCAGCCATGTTGGACGCGCCGTGAGCCGCCCCTGTGGCGTAAGATGCCGCTCATTCAAAAATATCCCTCGCGTTTTTTGAGTTCCATCGATCCATCCTGATCATGGTCGATCAGGCGATTTTCCCGCTCCGAACGCTCCGCCCGCTCCAATTCCTCGATAATTTTCGCGACCGTATCCGCCGTCGAGCGAATCGCGCCGGTGCAATAGGTACAGCCGATCGTACGCATCCGGCAGACCACGCGCTGTACGCTTTCGCCCGGCGCCACCGGAGGATTGTGCTCCACCGGGATCAGCATCGCGCCGCGCACCAGCACTTCGCGCTCCCTGGCGAAATACAGCGGCACGACCTCGATCCGCTCCCGTTCGATGTAGCGCCAGATATCGACCTCGGTCCAGTTGGACAGCGGAAAAACGCGCATCGTTTCGCCGTGATCGATCCGGCCGTTGAACAGGTTCCACAGCTCCGGCCGCTGGTTGCGCGGGTCCCATTGGCCGTAAGCGTCGCGAAATGAGTAGATGCGCTCCTTGGCGCGCGAGCGCTCCTCCTCGCGCCGCGCTCCGCCGATGGCTGCATCGACCCGCTGCTCGCGCAAGGCATCCAGCAGCGCTTTCGTCTTAAGCTGCGCGCAGCATTTCGCGGTGCCGAGGCGGAACGGATTCGCCCCGTCCTCGATCGCCTCGCGATTAGTGTGGACGATGAGCTTCAGGCCCAGCTCGCACGCCACGCGGTCGCGAAATTCGATCATTTCGCGAAATTTGTAGGTGGTGTCGATGTGAATGAGCGGAAATGGGATACGCGCCGGCGCAAAGGCCTTCCTGGCCAGGTGGAGCAGCACGGAAGAATCCTTGCCGATCGAGTAAAGCATCGCCGGCCGGGAAAATTCCGCCGCGGTTTCGCGAATAATGTGGATGCTTTCGGCCTCGAGAGTTTGCAAATGGGAAATTTCGGTTGGCACGGGAGGAGCTTTTCTATGTTACACGTTTCTCCTGGCCGGCGGTTTACCTCGGTTATTCCCTAATCTTCGCGCTACAGATGCCCGTTCGTGGCTCTGGAAAGCGCCCATCTAAGGTACTAGAACCTTTCTAGTACTTCCAAAACCTAGCGGCATATAACTTTCAGCGTTATACTGCAAACCGCCGGAGTTCCGGCAGAAAGGGAAAAGTTCAGATGAAAGCGATTTGTTCAATGATCGTTGCGACGGTTGTCACGATAGCGGCCCCCGCGCCGAAGCACCCGATTCTTTTAACGCCGGATTGCAACGCCTGCACCAACAACTCGATCGCGCAGCGGGATCTCCCGCCGCCCGATTGCAACCCCTGCACCAACAACTCGATCGCGCAGCGGGATCTCCCGCCGCCCGACTGCAATCCCTGCACCAACAACTCGATCGCGCAGCGGGATCT
>JAJPHS010000054.1 GCA_021325175.1 Terriglobia bacterium | reverse complement strand
GGCATCACTGAGAAAGGAGGTGGTCCAGTCGAATGATACCTGGTAGTAAAGACTGCACTCAAAATACGCGTGAGGTGGCCGACTCTTAAAGTCGACGCTCCTAACGTACAGGTTTCGTTCAGTGACGGGGCCGCTGTTCCTGCTCATCGGCCTGCTCACGCGAACTGAGTCCGTTCTTTAGTCAGATTGAAAAACCCCGTTCCCGCCGAATCGGCGAAACGGGGTTTTTTGTTGCCGAATGTGTTAAACTGAGGGTTCCCCTATGAAAGCCGGAATTCATCCCGCCTATGAAGAAGTGAACGTGGTTTGCGCCTGCGGCCACACGTTCCGCACGCGCTCGGCGCACAAAGGCGACATCCGCGTGGAGATCTGCTCGAACTGCCATCCGTTCTTTACCGGCCGGCAGAAGCTGGTGGATACCGAGGGCCGTGTGGACCGTTTCCAGAAGAAATATCAGAAGGTCCGGGCGGCGGCGGAAGCCAAAAAGAAACAGCCGGTCGGATAGACCGCTACACGCCAGGCCCGCCGGGACCGTGCCCGCCCTGTTTTTGATGCTGTTCCCGCTCCTTGCGGATCTTGTCGTATTCAGCCTGCTGCTCCGGCGTGAGGATCTCGCGAAATTTCTCCTGCTGCTCTTCGCGAATCTTCTGATAGGCGGGATGCATCTGGCGCCGCGTCTCTTCAATGCGCGCGCGAGTCTCATCCATGATCATGTTGAGCTTGGCGATCTGATCATCGGTGAGTTTCAGCCGCTCCCGATATTCGGCGGTGACGCGCTTGCGAACCTCTTCCGGATTCGGACGCGCGGGGGTTGTCGAAACCAAATAAAAGCGATGCCCGACGGCGCCGAGTACGACGCCGCTTAAGAAAACAAGCACGATATAAAAGGCGATCGCGCCCCGCGACAGCTTCATTTGATCTCGCCCGCGAAAATATCGACGTAAGTATTGGGATGCTCCGCGGCCAGGGCGTCGGCGTAAGTCGTACTCGCCACCGGCGCCTGTTCAAAGCGCGGGATCAGCACCAGACCGATCAGCACGGTCAGGGCCAGCGTCGCGCCGACGCAAACCTGCGCGAGCATGCGGAAGACCTTCAGGTTCGAAGAGCGCCGCGCTTCAATCCGCCGCCACAGGCCCGGCGTGAAGCCGGCGCTTGGCTCCGGATCGGGACATGCCGCGCGATACTCCGCAAAGAGCGCTTCCAGCTTGTCTTGCTCCTTCATCCGATCCATTTCAATACCTCATAACTCAACCACCGCGCCTCATTGCTGGCGCGATTCGTAAGCTTTCAGAACCCGCTGCCGCGCCCGGAACAAGCGTACCTTAAGAGCATTTTCATTAACCCTGTAGATTTTTTCAAGTTCCTTTAAAGAAAGCCCTTCGACCTCTTTCAGAGTTAAAAGAATCCGATCTTCCTCGCTCACCTGTCCCAATAACGAATCCACCAGCTCCCGAATCCGCGTTCGGCGCTCTTCTTCCTCGCGCTTCTTCCCGCCGGCGGCCGCATCGGCGAGCACCACCTGCTGCTCGCTCAGATCCGACATGCGGCTTTCCTGCCTCCGGCGCTGGCGCCGCAAATAATCATAGGCCGCGTTCACCGTCAGCCGGTACAGCCAAGGCTCAAAAACCTCCGGCGTCCGGAGCTGCTCCAGCGAATAATACAGCCGGACGAAAACCTCCTGCCCGACATCCTCCACGTCTTCCGGCCGCCCGATCAGGCGGGCGATGGTGCCCAGAATCCGCTTCCGGTATGTCTGCACCACCTGATTGAACGCACTGTCGTCACCGCTTCGAGCCCGCTCAATGAGTTCGAAGTCAACCAGCATGGCCACCTATCTGACAAGACGTCGAATTCCGGGCAAAGTGGCCGCTGGTCCCAAGAATCCAATCTGTCCAATAGAGATGGCGCGCCACTTCTCTGACAGGTTACAACACCGGCGCGGCATCCTCGAAATGAGACCCATGGGAAACGGCCGGATTTGGGCGGCGCGTAGCCGGGCGGCAGCCTGGGAAGTCATTAAAGGCATATCATTCTGTATTTCCTTTTAGATACGAGCTGAATGGTTGTCCCGGGCAAAATGCCGGCGAATGCGGATCGAACCGCGCGTGATAAAATCAGGTTTCCATGGATTTTCTGGAGGGGCTGAACCCGCGGCAGCGTGAAGCGGTTCAGCATGGGGAAGGACCACTGCTCGTTCTGGCCGGCGCGGGAAGTGGGAAAACGCGGGTGATCACCCATCGCATCGCGTACCTGATGAGCGTTCATCGCGTGCCGGGATGGGCGATTCTCGCCGTCACCTTTACCAACAAGGCCGCCGCTGAAATGCGCGATCGCGTGCGCTCGCTCACCGGCGAAATCGGCGGCGACGCCCCGACGGTGGCAACGTTTCATTCCTTTTGCGTCCGCCTGCTCCGCCGCGAAGGCGCCCCGCTGGCGGCGATCCGGCCCGGATTCACCACGCGATTCACGATTTACGACGACGACGATCAGTTGTCGATTCTCAAGCAAACCTACCGGCAGCTCGGGCTGGACGAGAAATTCATGCAGTATCGCGCCGCCCTTTCGCGCATCAGCCACGCGAAAAGCCATAAACAATCGCCCGATGAGATGGCCCGCGCGGCAAGCGATCCGGTGACGGAGCGGCTGGCGGTGGTCTACGAAAAATACGAAGCGAAACTGCGCGAGTCGAACGCGCTGGACTTCGACGATCTGCTGCTGGAGGCGGTCCGGCTGCTCGAGCATGACGCGGCGACGCGCGAAAAGCTGAACCGGCGCTACGAATTCGTCATGGTGGACGAGTATCAGGACACCAATCGCAGCCAGTACGAGCTGATGCGGCTGCTGACCGGCGAGCGGCGAAATATTTGCGTGGTGGGCGACGAGGACCAGTCGATTTACGGCTGGCGCGGCGCCAATATTCGAAATATTCTGGATTTCGAGCGCGATTTTCCTGGCGCGGCCATCATCCGCCTGGAGCAGAATTACCGCTCAACGAAGAATATTCTCGAAGCCGCTAACGGAGTGGTGGCGCACAACACCGAGCGCATCGGCAAATCGTTGTGGACCGAAGCCGGCGGCGGCGAGAAGATCCTGCTGTACGAAGCTCCGGATTCGGAAAACGAGGCGCTGTTCATCGCCGACACGATCGAGAACCGGCTGGCGCAGAATCCTCGGGATCGCGTGGCGGTGCTGTATCGCACCAACGCGCAATCGCGGCAGATCGAGGAAGCGCTGCGGCGATACGGGCGGAAATACACGGTCGTGGGCGGATTCAGCTTTTACCAGCGCGCGGAAATTAAAGATGTCCTCGCATATCTGAAGATTCTGGTCAGCCCGCAGGATTCGGTGAGCCTGCTCCGGATCATCAATGTTCCGGCGCGCGGCATCGGCCGGACCACCATCGAGCAAGTCGAGCAAGCCGCGCTGGAGCACGGCGAGTCACTTTGGAGCGCGGTCAAGCGAATGCTCGAGGAGCATGCGTTTCCGGCTCGCGCCGAGGCCGCGCTTCAGGCTTTTCATCGCATGATGGAGGAGTTGGCGGAAATCGCCCAAAGCAAGGGCGTGACCGAGACGCTTGAGGCGGTTCTCGATCGCACCGGTTACCGCAAAATGCTCGAGCAGGAAAACACGGAGGAGTCGCGCGGCCGCCTGGCGAATCTGGAAGAATTGCTCAACGCCGCGGCGGACGCCACCGAGCGTGGCGAAAATCTCCGCGATTTTTTGGATCACGCGGCTCTGGTTTCCGACGCCGATCAGGCCGATGAGCGCGCCACGGTCTCGCTGCTGACGATGCACAATGCCAAGGGCCTGGAATTTCCCATCGTCTTCATCGCCGGGCTGGAGGAAGGCTTGTTTCCGCACAGCCGGTCGCTTGATTCCGCAGCGGCGATGGAGGAGGAACGGCGGCTGTGCTACGTGGGGATGACGCGCGCTGAAAAAAAATTGTATCTATCGTGGGCCCGATTCCGGCGCCGCTTCGGCGGAGGCCAGCCGGAGCAATCGATCCCCTCGCGCTTTTTGCGCGAGGTGCCGGCCAATTTACTGGAGCGCGTGCGCGGCGATCAGGGCCACATCGATCTGATGGCGGAGCGCTACGAGGTGCGCGACGCGGCGCGGCGAAACCTTTATACTGGGAAGACTTACAACTCGGTGGAGAACATAAAACAATTCTTCGCCGAGCGGGGCATGCCGCCGCCTTCGGGCTTGAGCAATCCGGCGCCGCGCGAGCAGGCAAAACCTGCGGAGCAGGTCCCGGCGAAACGGGCGGCGAGGAAATTCGGCCCGGGATCGACGGTGGAGCATGCCAAGTACGGCCGCGGCACGGTGCTGCGCCTGGAAGGTTCGGGCGAGGACGCCAAGCTAACCGTGAGTTTTCCGGGATATGGCTTGAAAAAGCTGGTTGCGAAATACGCAGGGATCAAGATTGAATGAACACAAAACACGTCACCGATAAAGCCGAGAGAAAATCGCTGAAGCGGGCGGCTCGCAAGAAGCGTCCGCCCCTGGCCCCCCGAGCCGCCGATGTCGCGCGGGGCTCGCAGAAGCGCAAGGTAAAGAAGATGGCCAAGGGCCAGCGGAAGCGGTAAACCCGAACGCGCGCGGAGCTTCAGCGCCGCATGATAAAATGAAAACTCCTGAAGTGGGCGGCTAGCTCAGTTGGGAGAGCACGGCGTTCGCAACGCCGGGGTCGTGGGTTCGAATCCCATGCCGTCCACCATTTCTTCTTCCATGCAGCCGCGGAAAATGACCGTCGAGCAGCAGCTTGAAAAGATGCGCCGCGATTGGGATGAGCGCGCTCGCGAAAACGCCCGCTACTACGTCAACACCGCCCGCACCGATTGGACCGACGAGGATTTTTTCGCTTCCGGCGAGCAGCAGGTAGCCGAAGACATCCTCACCGATATGGGCAATATCTGCCAGGGCAAGGATCCGCGGCAGATGCGCGTGCTCGAAATCGGATGCGGCGCCGGACGACTCACCCGCGCGCTGGCCAAAGTTTTCGGCGAGGTCCATGCGGTAGATATCAGCGGCGAAATGGTGGCGGCGGCCAGGCGCGCGGTGGCCGATTTTCCCAACGCGCACGTTTATCAGAACAACGGCTGCGACTTGCGCGTCGTGCCGGAAAAACCCTTCGATTTTGCGTATTCCGCCATCGTTTTCCAGCATATTCCGAGCCGCGAAATTATAGAAAACTACGTGCGCGAGGTCCATCGCCTGCTGCGCGGCGGAGCGCTGTTCAAATTTTGGGTGCAGGGCGATACGCGCACCGAATCCACGCCCGACGATACCTGGCTCGGCGTGCCGTTTTCCGAGGCCGACACCATCGATATGGCGGAGCGCTGCGGTTTCGAGCCCCGGCACCGCCACGGCGCCGGCGCTCAGTATTTCATCCTGTGGTTTTTTAAATACGGATGGATGGCCGCGCGGAAAGCTCAGGCGCGCGTATTCGCCAGGCGGGTTCGCCGGACGCTGGGCCGGGCCAGGCGATCGCTGCTGCGGAAATTGTAGAGCCGTTTCCGGATCGCGGATCCCTCACACTGGCGCTGGCGCCGCCGATAAGCTTTCCGTGGTCGCGTTCACTCACACCGTCCAGCAGCCGGTCGAAGGTCTGCGAGCAAAGGCGCTGCGCGCGCTCGGCGACCTTCCGCCCTTCTCGGCGACGCTCCAGCGCCTGACCGCCTCACTCGCCGGCGAGGACGTGTCGTTTTCGCATCTCGGCGATTTGATCGAAAAAGACACGGTGGTCGCCGGGAATATTTTGCACGTGGTCAATTCCGCGCTGTACGCGCGCCGCGGCGATATCACCTCGGTGCGGCACGCGCTTTCGATTCTCGGCATCGACAAGGTGCGCAACGCCGTTCTCGGGATGTCGCTGACGCGCATGTGGAGCAAGCTTCCGATGCCGCCATTCTGGTCGATGGCGAAATTCAATCTGCATTCTTCCGCCGTCGCGATCCTGAGCGACGAGCTCGCCCAGCGCCTGCCCATCGATTATCCTGAAGGCGCCTTCGTCGCCGGCCTGCTGCACGACGTCGGCCGTCTTCTCATCGCCCTGGCGCTCACGCCGCAGTACGAGCAGATCCAAAAACTTCACCGCACGAGCGGCGCCTCGCTTCTTGAATGCGAACAGGAAGTGCTCGGCTTCACGCATCCGATGCTTTCCGCCGACGCGCTCGCGGTCTGGAAAATTCCCGAGCCGATTTGCCTGGCTGTCCTCCATCACCATTCGGAAGCGGAGCAAATCTCGCTCAGCCGCGCGGTTCAGGCCGCCGATCAGCATGTGGATTCTTCCGGCATTGCCATTTGCGAATGCGATTCGGACCGTTCGCAATCCATCCATACCTTGGGTTTAGACGATCAGGTCCGCGCCGCCGTCCTCCAACATTTCCGATCCGAATTCGACACCCTGGCGCCGTTCTTTCGCTAACCGAGAGCCGCTGCTTCCTCAATGGCCTGCAACCGAATGAGCCGGGCCGGCTCTAATAGTTGTAGCCCCTATTGTTGACCGACATTAGGTAAAATCATGAAAGGTTTTATGACGGCGCCGTCCCTGAAGCCCGATCTCGCATCTAAATCTTCCATTCTCAGCCAGATCGGGCATACGCCGCTGATCCGGCTCAGCAAGCTCGATGCCGAGTTCCCGGATGTGGAAATCTACGCCAAGGCCGAGTTCTTCAATCCCGGCGGGTCGGTGAAGGACCGCGCGGGGCTGAACATGATCCTTGATGGCGAGCGCACCGGCCGGCTCACCCGCGATCGTATTATTCTCGACGCGACCAGCGGCAATACCGGAATCGCCTACGCCATGATTGGCGCGGTGAAGGGTTATCGAGTGAAGCTGTGCCTGCCGGCGAACGCCTCGCATGAGCGCAAGCAGATTCTCAAGGCGTACGGCGCCGAGATGGTTTTTTCCGATCCCGGCGAGGGCTCCGACGGTGCGATCCGCCTCTGCAAGCAGGTTTATGACGCCGATCCAGACAAATATTTTTATCCCGATCAGTACAATAATCCGGCGAACTGGCAAGCGCATTATGACGGCACCGCGGTCGAGCTGCTGGAGCAAACTGGCGGCGCGATCACCCACTTTGTGGCCTGCATGGGGACCAGCGGCACCTTCATGGGAACATCGCGGCGGCTGAAGCATGAAATCCCGAGCATCCAATGTATTTCCGCGCAGCCGTCGTCGGGATTTCATGGACTCGAAGGATTGAAGCACATGCCGACGGCGATCGTGCCCGGCATTTACGATCCCGCGCTCGCCGACGATAATTTGTGGATCGAGACCGAGGACGCCTACGCCATGACGCGCTGGCTGGGGCGCCATGAAGGATTGCTGGTGGGGATGTCGTCGGGCGCCAATGTTCACGCCGCCCGGGAGGTCGCGCGGAGATTGGCGGCGGAGGGGAAGAGCGGCCTGGTGGTGACGGTGCTCTGCGACGGCGCGACCAAATATTTGAGCGAGCCGTTCTGGAATGATGAAGGGTAGCGGGCATCGGCCCGATTCCAAATGATCGAAATCGATAAACAGGCATGGGAGACGATGGTGGCCCACGCCGAAGCCCAATTTCCGAATGAGTGCTGCGGCGCGATGATCGGACTTATCGACGATGGCGCCAAGCGCGTGACCTGCGCCGTACCGCTGGAGAACGCCTATGCCGGCGCGCGCGGCGCGCGCTACGAGCTGCGCCCGGAGGATCTGCTGGAAGCGGATCGCCAGGCCCGCGCGGCCGGGCTCGATCTGATCGGGATTTTTCACTCGCATCCGGATTGCGATGCGTACTTCTCGAAAACCGATCTGGAGAACTCCTGCCCCTGGTATTCATTCGTCGTACTATCGGTGAAGGGCGGAAAGTTCGACCACGCGGCCAGTTTTCTGCCAAACGCCGATCAGACCGCCGCGGAGAAAGAAGAATTGATATGGCCAAAGTCCTGATTCCAACACCGCTGCGCCAATACGCCGAAAAGAGAGATTCGGTCGAGCTCGAGGGCTCGACCGTCGGGGAAGTGCTGAGCGCGCTGACTTCGCAATTTCCGGATCTCCGCAAGCAACTTTTCACCGAGGACGGGCGCTTGCGCAGCTTCGTCAACGTCTATCTGAACGATGAGGACATCCGCTATCTGAAGCGCGACGCGACGCCGGTCGCCAACGGCGATATTTTATCGATCGTGCCCAGTATCGCAGGAGGCGCCGCCGTCGCCGCGCCGCCGGGCGAGTTATCCAAGGACGAAATTCTGCGTTATTCGCGCCACCTGATCATGCCGGAGGTCGGCATGGAGGGCCAGCTAAAACTCAAGAACGCCAAGGTTCTGCTGGTCGGCGCGGGCGGTCTCGGCGCGCCGCTCGGTCTGTATCTGGCGGCGGCGGGAGTGGGGCGGATCGGCATCGTGGATTTCGACGTGGTCGATTTTACCAATCTCCAGCGGCAGGTGATTCACGGAACCAAGGATGTCGGGCGAAAGAAGCTCGATTCGGCGGCGGATCGCATGCGTGATATCAATCCCAACGTGGGGATCGATAAATACGAAGTCGCGCTGGCGAGCGACAACGCGCTGGAGATTCTTTCCAGCTACGACCTCGTGATCGACGGCACCGATAATTTTCCGACGCGTTATCTGGTGAATGACGCCTGTGTCATTTTGAAGAAGCCGAACGTCTACGGATCGATCTTCCGGTTCGAGGGCCAGGCCACCGTGTTCGCCTATCCCGGCGGGCCGTGCTATCGCTGCCTATATCCGGAACCGCCGCCCCCGGGGTTGGTCCCGAGCTGCGCCGAAGGCGGCGTGCTCGGAATTTTGCCGGGAATCATCGGGCTGATTCAGGCGACCGAGGCGGTCAAGCTGATCCTCGGCGTGGGCGAGCCGCTGGTCGGCCGGTTGTTGCTGTACGATGCGCTGGCCATGCGCTTCCGCGAGCTGAAGCTGCGCCGCAATCCGCAGTGCCCGGTGTGCGGCGATCATCCGACGATCACGAAACTCATCGATTACCAGGAGTTCTGCGGCGTGCCCCACCATCAGCCCGAGCCGGTTTCGGAAAAACCCGGCGAGATTTCGCCGATCGAAGTAAAGCAGAAGATCGATCGCGGCGACGATTTTGTGCTCATCGACGTGCGCGAGCCGCATGAGTGGCAGATCTGCCACATCCCGCAAGCGAAACTGATCCCGCTGGGCGAGCTGCCCAAGCGCATCCATGAGCTCGATAGCGCAACCGAAATCGTGACCCATTGCAAGAGCGGGATGCGGAGCGCGAAAGCGGTCGATTTTCTGAAGCAGGCCGGGTTCAAAAAAGTGAAAAACATGACCGGCGGCATCCTGGCCTGGAGCGACCAGGTCGACCCTCGCGTTCCAAAATATTAACCGCGCCGGCAAACGCCAAGGAGGGCGGGATTCATCCTGCGCGGATTAAATTTCGCCCCGAATAAAAATCGCGATTGGGGATTGTATGATGCGGAGGTGCCCGAACTGGTTCTTGCGTCCGCCTCGCCGCGGCGGCGCGAGTTGTTGACGATCGCCGGATTCCGGTTTACGGTCCGATCCCGGCCGGTGGAAGAACGGCGCGCCGAGGGTGAATCGCCGGAGCAGTACGCGATGCGGCTCGCGCGAGAAAAGGCGGAAGCCGCCTGGGAAGGACGGGATGAGATCGTGCTCGGCGCCGATACGATCGTGACCGCTGGCGGACGCGTGCTGGAAAAGCCGGTGGACGCCGCCGACGCGTGCGCGATGCTGCGATTGCTTTCCGGAAAGACTCATGTGGTGCTCACAGGGATCTGCTTGCGTCATCCGGGCGGGGCGATCGCCGATCGGGAGTTGACCCGGGTTCATTTCACAGCGTTGAGCGATTCCGAAATTGAAGATTATGCCGCCAGCGGCGAGCCGATGGATAAAGCCGGGGCGTACGCGATCCAGGGGCTGGCTTCGAAATTCATCGATCGCATCGAGGGAGATTACTTCAACGTCATGGGCCTTCCGCTGGCGCTGTTCTATCGCCGATGGAAGGAGCTTCAATCGCGCCGGGCGAAGTGATCGTAGCCTCGCGGGGCCAGGGGGCGGCCGCGGAAATTTACGGCGCCGGGCGCGCCGCGCACGATTTTTCCGATGCGCGACGTCCCGCGGGGTGCAGCGTATTGCGGGGGCAGTGTGAAAAGCAGTTCGTAATCCTCGCCGCCGTGAAGCGCGCGATCGAGCGTGGAACCATTGGCGACCGGTAGGCGAGCGAGCTCCGCGGCGGCGCCGGAAGCGGCGCAGAGCCGGTGCAGATCGAGCGACAGGCCATCGCTTAAGTCGATACACGACGTCGCGCGCCCGCGCAGCGCGATGCCCAGCGCCAGCCTCGGCCGGATCGGTCGCGTCCAGGATTTTCCCAGGCGGCCGGAGACGAAGATCGCGTCACCGGGACGCGCGCCATCGCGCCGCAGAGCCTGGCCTCGCGGAACCGCGCCGCAGACCATCACGTCACAATAAATTTTTTCCGAATGCGCCAGATCACCGCCGGCGAGCGCCGCGCCGGTCCGCTTGGCCAGCCGCAACAGGCCGGTGAAGAACTCCTCGATCCATCGTTCATGCCTCTTCGGGACCGCCAGGGCCGCGGTGCAGAATCGCGGCTCGCCACCCATCGCGGCGATATCGCTCAAGCTTCGCGCCAGCGCGCGTTCCCCGGCCGCGGCTGCGGGCAGCGATCGGGTGAAGTGCGTCCCTTCGATCATCTGATCCGTGGTGAACAGAAGATCCTCGCCGCCTCGCGGCCGGAAAATTGCGCAATCGTCGCCGATGCCGAGCGCGAGCGGCGAGCGGCCGGCGCGCTTGCGAATGCGTTCGATCAGCTCCAGCTCGTTCACGGGTAAGCCCGGCTATCCCGTTGCGGGCTGCAAGCCTGCGCCGCTTGATTCGAAGACCAGGCCGGCCGGCAACTCCTCGCCGAACACCTTGCCCATGGCGGCGAGCTGATCGCGTGGCTCGGCGTCGAGATCGAGATCGGGAAAGGCGCGGCGCACCAGCTCCAGGGTGCCCGGCGTCAGATCCCGCGCAGCATCGCCGGTGCGGCGCGCCATGGCGGCCACGGCGTCTTCGGCGCGCTCCAGCTTGATGACGGCGTGGATCCAGCGCGCCGCCGTGGATGCGGGCACCACCTGATTGATGGGTCCGTAGAAAAGCTTGCGCGCGCCCAGCCGCGCCAGGCACCACAGGCCGGTTTCGACGAAATCCCCTTTTTTGATTTTCGCCGCCAGCTCATCGCCAAGCTGCGTTTTGGTTTGAACCGGCAGCAATTCGAGGCTCGCCGCGGTGCGCCACATTTCGCGGAGCAAGCTGGGATTGACGCGCGGCCGCTTCTGCGAACGCGGCAAAAGCGTGGGGGAAAGCCGCTGAAAGATATCGGTCTGCTGGTTGCGATTCAAGCCGCCGGCGACCCGCCCCCAGAAGATCCACCATTCGATCTCGTTCTGAATCTGGTTCGAAAATTGCAATCCGCCGGCGTAGACCCGGCGCGCCAGCTCGATGCGAAAATCGTCGCCGGGAAAACCGAAACCGGGGCGCAGGCAGAAGCCGCACAGATTCAACCAGCGCAGCTCGTGCGCGGGGCTGCGCTTGCGCCCGTCGGCGGCCTCCAGCATGCGATCGGCGAGCTTGCGAATCGCCGAAACCGGCCAGGAGTTGCGTCCCAAGCCGAGCGTCTGTTCGAGCCGCCCCGGCAGTTGCGCGGGCTCGATGGTGGTTTCAACGAAAACCGCGGGAATCAGCGCTTCGGCTTGCGAGAGAGCTTCCTCGCTGACCACGGCGGCGGGGCGCTGCGGCGCCTGCGTGACGGCTTTGCGCAATTCGAATTGCAGCCGCCAGCGATGATCGGTTTCCTTCGAATCGGCCCAGATCTCCAGCGTGCCGACCTCGGTCAAACGCGCGCCGAGCTTCACCGGAACGTGGCGCTCGCCCGATTTTCCGAAGCGTAGAACGGCGTTGAGCGGCGCGTGCAAGTGCGGCTCGCCATCGGGCGAGGCGGGCGCGAACTCGACGATGTCGCCGGGCCGGTCGCCGGCGCGGGTGCGGGAGCTGTACAAGCGAAACGACACCGGCCGGTTGGTGACGAGCTGCAAATTTCCCGGATCGAGCTCGAGGGTAGACCCTTCCTCGGCGCCGCGCGGAACCAGGCACATCGTTCGCAGCGCGCTCGAATCGCCGGCGATGCCGATGAAATACGATCTGGGCAGGCCGCCGCGAACCAGCAGTCCCGCGCCGGTCGCGCGGACATAGGAATAGTACGCCGCGCCGACGGAAACGGCGAGATCCAGATCGCGATTTTCGAAAATCACGGGACGGCGGCCGTACCACTGCTCCATCACATCGGCGACCCGCTGGCGCAGAATCTCGGGGATGAAGAATCCGCCGTTGAACAGAATTGCGTCGGGCTTGGCGTGGCCGGCGTTTGAAAGAAACGCGGCGAGGTGGCGCGTAATCGCGGGATCGGCGACGTACGGCAGGCCGAGCTCGCGAAACACGCTCTTCTCTTCCTCCTTGGGTTTGTCGTCCGGCGCGCACATCGGAAGAAAACCTTCGAGCGCGAGCTCCAGGACCTCCTCGCGCAGAATCTCGGTGCGCAGCGTTCCGCCCACCAGCGCCGATCCGCCGCCGAGCACGGTGACTTCGACGCTCTTCAGATTGGGATCGGAAAGAAGGCGCTCCTTGGCCGAGGCGCACTGCCGCCGCAGCCCGCTGCGCTGGCGGAGGGAGAGCGATTTTCCCAGCTTCGCTTCCACCAGCCAGGCGAGCGTCAAATCCAGATTGTCGCCGCCCAGCAGCAGATGCTTGCCAACGGCGGTGCGCGTAAAGTCGATGCGGTCGTTTTCGCGCGAGACGCGAATCAGCGTGAAATCGCTGGTGCCGCCGCCGACGTCGCAGACCAGCACCGTCTGGCCGTCGAACAGATTTTTCCGGGATCGCGCCAGATCGTTGGCGATCCAGGAATAAAACGCCGCGGCCGGCTCTTCGAGCAGAGTGAGATTTTCGATGCCCGCCTCGCGCGCGGCCATCACCGTCAGCTCGCGCGCTTCTTCATCGAAGCTGGCCGGGACCGTGAGCACGACGTTGTGCTCCGCGATGGGGGAATGATGCTGCGCGGTCCAGGCAACGGCGAGATGATTCAGAATGCGGGTCGAAACCTCGACCGGCGACAGAACGCGCCCGCCTTCCTGCGCGTCCCAGGGAAGAATCTTCGCGGTGCGATCCACCTCGGGATTGGACAACCAGCTCTTGGCCGAATGAACGCTTTTGGTGGGGACCAGCGCGCCCTGCTCGCGCGCGAAAACGCCGACATACTCCTGATCGCCCAGATACAGAAAGGACGGCAGCGTCCGGCGGGATTCGATGCGCCCCGGCGCAACGTACTGCGGGATTTCGAGCACGCGGATGGTGGGATAATCGGCGTCGGCCGCTTCCCTGGGGTCAATGAAGGCGAGCGCGGAATTGGTGGTGCCGAGATCGATTCCGAGATTCACTCGACTTCGATCTCCGCGGGCGCCAGCACGTCGCCCACCTGCGAGTTGGGCAGATCGACCTTCGCCGCGCGCCATCCTTTATGACGCAGCAGGCCGCCGGGAGCCTTGCCGTTGGCTGGTACGTTGCCGATCAGCTTCACGTCGCTGGCGTCGGCCTTGGTGTAGGTTCCTTCCACGCCGTCGATCACCGGCGTCAGTTGCAAATAGCGCTCCAGCGATTTGCGGGCCTTCTGCTGCACGTCGCGCACGGCCGCGCCGACCTGCTCGTCGGAGTAGCCGGAAATATCCTCCATCAGAAAATCGATCAGGCGCGAGTCGCGCTGCAAAATGGCCAGGATCTGCACGGCTCCTTCGGCCGGACCGGGCTGCCGGGGCGCGGGCGCGACCCGAACCGGCGCGGCTTTGACGTATCCGAACGCCTGCGCGATATCCGCCGCCAGCGAGCCCCGGAACAGGATCGAAAAAAAACTGCGAAATGCGAAAGCAATTCTATTCAAGAAGCATCCTCGGTTTTATTTTATCGGGTTGCAGCTATTTGCCACTGCCCTGGACCACGGCCGCCTGCCGCAATTTGGCGAGCTCGCGCCGGGCGATCGCGGACCAGTGGCTGGCCGGATCGAGTTTTAAATAAGCGGACCAATGGCGAACCGCCTTCATCGGCTGGTTCTGTCCCTGATAGAGAAGCGCGATGTTGTAGTGCGCGTCGGCGTAGTTCGGCGAAATGCGCAGCGCGGCTTCGTAATGCTTCAGCGCCTGCTGGCGATCGCCGCGCTCATCGTACAGATTCGCCAGATCGAAGTGCGCCAGCGCATAATCGGGCTCGGCTTCGAGCGCCTGAAGATAATATTTTTCCGCTTCGCGAAATTGGCGCGCGTTGAAATAGATCGTGCCGAGATTCACCAGTGCGCCGGCCGATTTCTCGTCGAGCTCTACCGCCTTCCGGTACGCTTCGATGATCTCCTCGGCCGGCGCGCCGGACTGCTCCAGATCGAGGCCGCGCTGGAACCAGCGCTCGGCCGTAAAGCGGCGATCGCGCTCGACCGCGGCGCCGTCCTTGTTCGGAAGCTGCACCAGGCGCCTGAGATCGTTCGCGCCGAAATTCAATAGAAGCTGGCCGGACATTGCATCCATCGCGCCGCCGTCGATCTCGACGCGGATTTTCTTGCCGTCGGCGAAAAGTTTGAGCTCGGTCAGCGGATCGCCGACATCGCGCAGCTTTTTTCGCAGCGCGTCGAGCGCGAGACGGATCTGCGAGGACGCCACGCGATTTTTCCGCAGCCTCACCAGCGTTTGCAGCGCCAGCAATTCGCGGAATCCGTACTGGGCCGCCGGTTCGAGCAGTTTTTGCCGCTCCCAACTGGCCAGTTGGCGCTCGGAAATGCCGACCAGGCGTCGCGTTTCTTCCCTTGAATACGCCTGCTTCGCGGCGGCACTGCTCACGGTTACAGATTTTATCAATTCTCGAAAATGGAAATGCCGGCGATGCCCGCGGCTCCGGCGGCGGCGCACGCGGCGGCGTTCTCGCGCGTGATCCCGCCGAGGGCAAGCACCGGAATTCGCACCGCTCGCGCCGCTTCGGCGAGCGCATCCAACCCGCGCGGCGCAAGCGGCGATGTTTTCGAAAGCGGCGCGAACACCGGCCCAAAAAAAACATAATCGGCGCCTTCCGCTTCGGCGGTGCGAACCTCATCCACAGCGTGGCAGGAGACGCCGATTAGAAAATTGGGAGGCGCGATGGCTCGCCAGCGCGCGGGCGGAATCGATCCGGCGGGAAGATGCAATCCCGCCGCGCCGGCCGCGAGCGCGACATCCATGCGGGTGTTGACGATCACCTTCGATCCGCAACTCATCGCCGTCTTGACGACTTCGAGCAGTTCGCGCGCGGAAAGCGCCTTGTCGCGAACCTGGAGCCAATCGGCGCCGCTTGAGAGCGCGCGCAGGCGGCGGTCGGTGATGGCGCAGGTGATCATCGGATGCCGCGCCTTCGCTCCGCGCGGCGCACGCGGGCCTCGTCCATTCCGAAGTAGTGCGCGATTTCGTGCCAGACGGTATCGGCCACCATTTGCTCGAGCTGCGCAAGATCACGGGCTGAGCGTTCGTGCGGCCCCTGGAAGATGGTGATTTTATCGGGCATGCGGAACGAATCGCTCACGCCGCGTTCGGTCAGCGGCACGCCTTGATACAAGCCGAGCAGCCCCGGCCGCGGCGGCTCCTGCTCCACCACGATGGCGACGTTTTCCAGGCGCTTGCGGAATCGCGCGGGGATCCGGCGCAAGGCGCGCTCGACGATCTGATCGAATTCAGCGGGCTGCAATGTTCAAAATCCCGGCGGCGCAAGCCGGCCGCATGCTTATTGCGTCACCTTCGTGGCTCTTCCCTCGGTTTCTCCGCGCAGGAAAATGTACAGTGGAGCCTTGGGACTCGGCGCCGGCCACGGCATCACGATGCGCAGCGACTGCCGCGCGCCTTCGCCCGCCAGGGGACGCGGCAGATCCGGCACGGCGACGCCGGCGCGCGCGTCCCAGCCGGTCTTTTCGATGGTCTCCAGGTCGAATCCTTTAAGCGAGCCGATGAATCCGTCGCCCGATTTTTCATCGGTCAGCGCGAAATTTTCGATACGCGGCAGGCGTACCACTTTGCCAAGAGTGAACGGGTCCGATTTGCCCAAGGCCTCGGTTTCGACGACCGCGGTCAGAGTGCATCCGGACCGGCCCACCGATCCTGCCTCGAGCGATAAAAAAAGCGAGCCGCCGCCCGGCGAAACCAATTCGGCCGAGTTTTGTTTTTCACCGATGCGCAGTCTGGCCGTTTGCACGGTTCGCTCCGGCTCAGCGCATTCGAGCGTCATTATCGGCTGCGCCGCGGCGGGCTCGATCTTCATCGCGAAACTCACCCACGATCCCGCGGGAATTTCTCCATCGCGCGGGGGAACCGGCGGATCGGCCGGCAGCGATACCTTGGCTCCGAGAATTTTCGGGCGCGCGGCGGCGACTTGCAGCGCGCCGGGAAATCTCAGCAGTCCGGCGAGCCCGTCCACCTTCGCCGCCAGCGCCAACGCGTCGCCCGGTTTTACGTCGGGATGCAGGCGCACCGTCGCTTCGCGCTCCTTTGAACCGGACGCCGGCGATAGCGCGATATCGGCGCCATCGGAGGCGAGCGATTGCAACCGGTCGAGCGCCGTGCCGCGGAAAATCACGGTCTGCTCGCGATCCCCGATGTGCGCCCGCGCGCGCTCCAGCGTGGGATTGGGCGGCAGCAAACGCAGCGGAATCTCCACCGCCGCGCCGTCGATGCGGGCCAGCGCCAGTAAATAAGGTCCCACGCGCAATTCATCGGTATCGATCTCCAGCCGCAGATTCCGCGCCGGATGTTCCGGCAGATCGAGCGGAATTTGCCGCGCGCTTTCCGGCCGGTGCAGCGCCGCGCGATCGATGAACCAGAAATCGCAGCCACTCAGCTCGACGTCCACCGGCCCGCTGCCCGCGATCAGCGTATCGCGCGATTCCGGCGTCAATTGGGCGAGTTTTAAATCGTCGAAACGATGCACCGCGAACGTGCCGGCGACTTTGTACGCCGTCCAATCCCAGCGGCCCTCAATCGAATATTCGCCCGGCGCGCCGGGAAATTTCCGCAGGTCGATGCGCAGCGCGCGCTCCTCCGCGCTACCGCGCGCCGCGACGTGGATCGGCGGTTGCGGCGCCGCGCCGGTGAGAGTCCAATCGTAGACATGATCGATCAGCCGCCAGTCCGCCGCTTTTTCAAGCTTGAGCGGCACCTCGACGCGCATTCCGATGGGCACGTGGGTTTCGCCGCCGATGGTCGCGGGCGGAGCCGCTGTATTGATCAGGCGATAAGCCCACATGTAGGCAATTTTCGTGTTGCCGCGGCGCGGCGTGAGCTGCGCGCAAAGCGTCATGCCGTCGGATTCGGCCGGAATCGCGTACACGCTGCGAAACTCGGTATCCGGCATCAGCCATTGCTTCACCATCGGCAGCGCGCCGCCGCCGGGAAAAAGTCCGCCGGCGTTTTCGAAAAACGCCTCCATTCCCTTGCCGGTCAGCGTCGCCGGACCCGCGCGGCGTCCCAGCCCCAGCGGATCGTAGCTGGAAACGGCGGGATTCAGCGCGCGCACCAGCGCCAGCACGGCCTGATCGGCGGGCGTCATCGGGCGCGGCGGCTTCGATGCGTCCTCATCGGCCTGGTCCTCCAGCTCGCGCGCGAGCTGAAGCGCCGATTCGAGCTCCGCCGTCTGATCCGCGTAATCGGCCAGCGCCGCCGCCATGTTATCGTCGCGCGTCACCAGATTCGTCAGCCGCTTTTCATCCAGGCCCTGCGGCGCAAACACCACCAGCACGATGCTCGCGGCAAACGGCGAAATCCATTCGGTGGAGCTTGCCGCCAGCCGCGGCTCCAGAACCGTAAGCTGCCCGTCCCTGGCTTTGGGGATCATCACCAGCGCTAGCTTGGCATCTTTGCCCAGATTGGGCGGCAGCTCGATCGGCTGATACGCCAAGCGAAACCCGCTGCCGAGATTGTTCACATCGTGAATCGGAATCCAATCCGGGCTGTTGTTTCCGCCAGGCCGGACGGAAAGCCGAAAGCTGGTGACCGCCGCGCTTCCCAGGCAGCCGCCCGGAGCGGCGCAGGCCATCCAGGCGAAACAGGACGCCAGAAAGGCCACTAACAAGCGCGAGCTCGGCGAGAACATACCCACAGTTTATTCACGATGTAAGATGAATGGGGCTGCGCCATGCCTCTCGAAGAAAAAGCGTTCTACCGCGAGTCGCCCGCCACCAAGCCGGCGACGTTGAATTGCCCCTTTTGCCGGACGTCGGAAACCTACGATCTGCGCTGGATCGTCCGCAAAAAAGTGGATCAGCTTCCGCGCGGCGCCGACGAGCGCGACCGCGCCCGCTTCGCTAAATTCGCCAGCTACATGGTGCTGGCCGACGACAAAGTAGTATGCAAAAACGCCAGATGCCGAAAACGTTTCGATGTTTCCGGCATCAAAACAATGGCGTTTATTTAATTCGTGAAGAGGATCCTGCTTGTCGCCTCCACCACCGGCTATCAGATCCGGGCGTTTGCCGATGCCGCCCAATCCGTGGCCGTGGACGTGATTCTGGCGAGCGATCGCTGCCACGTGCTCGAAGATCCCTGGGGCGACGATGCCATTGCCGTCCGCTTCGATGAGCCGCTGGCCGCGCTGGACGAAATTCGCCGCCGCGGGCCGTTCGATGGAATCGCCGCCGTGGGGGATCGGCCCGCGCTGGCCGCGTCGCAAATCGCGCAGGCGATGGGCTTGCGATTCAGCCCGCCCGAAGCGGTCGAGGCCGCAGGAAACAAGCTTCTCTTCCGCCGCCGCCTGCAAGCCGCGAATCTCCCCGTGCCCGAATTTCGCCTCGACGAGCCTCCCCGGCGTTACCCCTGCGTCCTCAAACCGCTTGCGCTTTCGGCCAGCCGCGGCGTGATCCGAGCGGACGGCCTCGCCGAATTTCTCGCCGCGCGCGAGCGAATCCGCAAAATCGTCGAGCATGAAAATGAAAAATCCATTCTCGTCGAGGAGTTCATCGCCGGCCGCGAATTCGCGCTGGAGGGCATTCTCACCGCTGGACGTCTGAAAGTTTTTGCCCTGTTCGACAAACCAGACCCGCTCGACGGTCCATTCTTTGAGGAAACCATCTACGTGACCCCGTCGCGCGAGATCCCGGAAATTCAAAGCGCGATCTTCGATGCCGCCGGCCGCGCTGCCGCTGCGCTCGGCCTCACCTACGGACCGATCCACGCCGAGATGCGCGTCAACGGTCGCGGCGTGTGGATGCTGGAGATGGCCGCGCGTCCCATCGGCGGCTTGTGCGCGCGCGTCATTCGTTTCGAACACGGCATGACTCTGGAACAGGCGATCCTGCTTCACGCCGCGGGTGAGGAGGTGTCGCGGTTAGATCTCGCCGCCGGCGCGCATGGCGTAATGATGATCCCGGTTCCGGGCGAGGGAATTTTTCTTCGCGCCGAAGGCATTGACGCCGCGCGCGGCGTCGCGGGAATCGAAGATGTCGTCATCACCGCGAAGGAAGGCCAGCATTTGCTTCCCCTGCCCGAGGGCGCAAGCTACCCCGGATTCATCTTCGCGCGCGCCCGAACTCCGCTTGAGGCGGAACAGGCTCTTCGCCAGGCGCATTCGCGGCTGCGCTTCGTATTGTTGCCCGTGCTACCTGTCGTAAGATAAGAAACGTGAATGTTTCCATTCTGGGGACTGGCTACGTCGGTTTAACGACGGGGGTTTGCCTCGCCTTCCTCGGGCACAAGGTCACGTGCGCCGACGCGGACGAAAAAAAAATCGCGATGCTCGCCTCCGGTGAAGTTCCTTTCTATGAACCCCACCTGACCGATCTCATTGAGCAGGCGCGGTGCAATCTGAAATTCACCACGCAATACGCGCAGGCCATTCCCGGAGCGCAGGTCGTTTTCATCGCGGTCGGGACGCCTCCCGGCGCCAACGGCGCGCCCAATCTGAAGTATCTGCAAGCCGCCGCGCGCGGCATCGGCGAGTATCTTTCGGAAGGATTCACGGTGGTGGTGAATAAATCCACCGTGCCGATTGGCAGCGGCAACTGGGTCGGCTCGCTGGTGCGCGAAGCCTTCGAGGCGCGCAACGGACGAAAAGCGGCCGCCAGCTTCGCCGTGGCCTCCAATCCGGAGTTCCTGCGCGAAGGCACCGCGCTGCACGACAGTCTTTATCCGGACCGCGTCGTGATCGGCGCCGATGAGGAGCAGACCGCCGAAGTGCTCTACACGCTTTATCGCCCGATTCTCGATCAAACCTTTCAAGCGCCGCACTACCTGCCGCGGCCGGAAGGGCTCGGCGCGGTTCCGCTCATCTCCACCGATCTGGCGTCGGCGGAGCTGATCAAGTACGCGGCTAACGCGTTTCTCGCGCTGAAAATCAGCTACATCAATGAAATCGGTTTGCTGTCGGAAAAGGTCGGCGCCGATATCGCGCAGGTCGCCAAGGGCATCGGCCTCGACGCGCGCATCGGCACGCGATTCCTGCAATCGGGCATCGGATGGGGCGGATCGTGCTTTGGAAAGGATACGGCCGCGTTGCTGTCGACCGCGGATGAATACGGTCTTGAAATGCCCATCGTCAGCGCCGCGCGCGAGGTGAATCGCCGCCAGCGCGAGCGCGTTATCGATAAGCTGCTGGGCGAACTGCGCATCCTCAAGGGCCGGACGATCGGTTTGCTCGGACTGGCCTTCAAGCCCAACACCGACGATCTCCGCGAAGCTCCGGCCATCGAAATCGCCCGCAAGCTGATCGACCGCGGCGCGCGCGTCAAGGCGCACGACCCCGTCGCCATGGAGCGCTTTCGCGCCGAGCACCCCGAGCTGGAAGTAGCTTGCTGCGAATCGGCCGAAGACGTCGCGCGGGACGCCGATGCCATCGTTCTGGTCACCGAATGGCCGCAGTATCGGGAGCTCGATTGGGACGCGCTGGCCAGATCGATGCGCAACAAAATTTTGCTCGACGGCCGCCTGGTTCTGGATCGGGCGCGGATCGCCCGCGCCGGGTTAAAGTATTTAGGAATGGCCTGCTGAATCGAGGATTCCACAATGAACCAATACTGCTGGGAAACCATCGAAAAAGAGCAACTCAGCCCGCTGCTGGCGCGCCAGGCGATACACTCGGAAACCATGACGCTCGCCCGGTTCGAGATGCGCAAGGGCGGCGGGGTGCCCGAACACAGTCACGCCAATGAGCAGATCACCACGATCCACGCCGGGCGCGTGCGTTTTCTGCTCGATGGCAAGGAAATCATTCTCAATACCGGCGAATCGCTGCATATTCCGGCGCACGTGCCGCATTCCGCCGAAGCGCTGGAAGACGCCATCGCGTTCGAGGTTTTTTCCCCGCCTCGCCATGATTGGATGAAAAAGTAACTCGCGCGCCGCCGCGAGCGGATAGCGCTGCTTTCGGTATTGGCTCGCTCGCCGGGAATCCGCCACAATAGAGAGTGGTGGAGTATTTACGGCAGATTTTCGCCGAAGCGAACGGTTCCGAGATTCGCCTCGATCTCGCCGCCCTCGATCTGGCCCGGATTCAATTTCCCGATCTGGATGCGCGGCCAGTGATGGACCGCCTGAACGAGCTCGCCTCCCGCCTGGGCGACCGTCTGCGGAATTTCAACGACGGCCGCGACTTCGTCGAAACGGCGCAGCGCTATCTGTTCGACGAGCTCGGGTTCCACGGCAATGAAGAGGATTATTATGATCCGCTGAACAGTTGCCTCAATCAGGTGCTGGAGCGCCGCAAGGGCATCCCGGTCACGCTCTCGGTGATGTACATGGAAATCGCCCGCAGGCTTCGCATGCCCGTCTTCGGCATCGGTCTGCCGCGCCATTTCGTGATCGAATTCGACGACGGCAATTACGCGACCTATATAGATCCCTACCACGGCGGCCGCACCGTCACCGCGCGGGAATGCTTCATGCTCGCCGGCTCGCGCGTGGCCGATCCCACGCTGTTACAGCGTGTTTCCAAGCGCGACATTGTGCGCCGCATGGTCCAGAATCTGCATCGCGGATATATGCGGCGCGGCGATTGGCCCCGGGCGGTGGCGACGCTGGATCTGCTGCTGCTCGGCAGCGGAGTCGGCCTGCCCGGAATCGCCGGAATGCACAAACTTCGTGGAATGCTGCTGGTGGAGCTGCGCCGCTACCAGGAGGCCCGCCTGGATCTGGAAAAGTATCTGACGCTGGAGCCGGAAGCTGCCGATAAGGAGGAAATCCACCGCCAGCTCGCCGCAATTCATCAGTGGCTCGCCCGCCTCAACTAAATATGCTAATATTCCAAGCAATTGGGACGATAAATATGGTGTGGAGCGTCCCGATTCCAAATTTATGCACGATTCGTTGCCAGACAGTGAAGCGGTTTTGGCGCAGTTCAATCGCCTGATCCAGGAATTGCTTCGCGGCAACATGCATCGCAACACCTTCCGGCCGTGGGAGATCGAGTTGCTCCTGGATATTGAAAGCTGCAATCTGCGCGAGTCCTCCAAGCGCGAAACCCTGCGCCGCTATCAAAAAGCCGTGCGGCGGCACATGGAAAAGGGCGCGCGCTTGCCGCTAAAGCTATCCGAGTACCTGGAGGCGGTGAAATCCAAACGCGCCGCGCAGGTTGCGCCCGCCGATGGCTTTAGCCCTGCCGTTCGAGCGCGTAGCTGAAGCTCTGCGCGGGACGAATCCCGCCTTTAAGCCGCGTGAGAAAAATTCCTTCGGCTGGCACTCTATCCTAAGGTGCGAATCGCCGAAGCGGTCGAAAAATTTCTCCAATCGAGCAGGCGGCCCGTGCTCTTCGAGCCTGGCGACGATCCCATGGCCGTCGCGCGCGATTCGTTTCTGCTCACCACGCGCGGCAGCGTCGTGACGCTGGAATGCTGGAATGAAAAGAAAAACCTGGTTCGCCGCCTGCGCGCCATTCATCTGGAAAAGCGCGGCCGCCTGGAGCTCGAAGTGGAGCGCTTTGGCGCCAAGCCCGGCCGCCTCACCTTGCTCGATCTCGAAGATCCCGCCAATCACGATGTCGCCCGCCGCGGCGCGCGCCTCAAATACCGCGAGCTCTTCCGCCGCTCCCTGCATCGCCATTTCCCCGGCTGGCGCATCGCCGAGCTTTCCACCGAGCCGGATCTTCAGCACAGCCTTTCTCCCAGTTATCCGCGCGCCCTGCTGCGCCGCGGATGCTCCACCATCGCCGCGATCGGCGCCGCCGAGGATTCGCTCGCGCCCGAAGGCGCGCTCAGCTTCGGCCTGATCTGGCTCGATTACGTTCGCCGCCGCGCTCCGAAACATCGAGTCGAGGGCCTGGCGATTTTCGTTCCCGCCGCGGCGCAGGCGGTCACCTGCCATCGCGTCCGCTATCTCAATTCGAACGCCGCGCGCTTTCTCGTCTTTGTTCATCATCACGGCCAGGAGGATGCCGTCGATCCGGCCGATTACGCCAATTTCGAGACGCGGATCGAACCCATCCGGCGCGCCGCGGATCCGCGCGGGCTGGAATCGATCGCCGCGATCGAGGGCGTTGAGCGCCGCGAGCGTCCGGACGGCTCAATCAGCCTCGCCGTCCGCGGCCTCGAATTCGCGCGCCTCACCGGGCGCGAAATCCTCTGCGGCATCGATCATAAGGAACGCGCCGCCTCCCTTGACGAAGTCGCGCGTCTGGCGGCCGAGCTTGCGCGCATGCGCCATCCCGCCGCGGCCGATCGCTTGAATCCCTTGTATCTTCGCCAGCCGGAATTCTGGCTGGAATCGCAGGTGCGCGCCCATCTCCAGCAGTTCGACGCCAATCTTCTGCTAGCTCCGGTCTACGGCCAGGTCCCGCAGTTCGCCGCGGGCGGCCGTACGATCCTCGATCTGCTCGCCGCGGATCGCCACGGCCGGCTCGCCGTTATCGAAATTAAGGCCGATCAAGACATTCACCTGCCGCTGCAGGCGCTCGATTATTGGATGCGGGTGGTCTGGCATCTCGATCGCGGCGATTTCCTTGATCGCGGCTATTTTCCGGACCTCGCGCTTTCCCCGCGCGCGCCGAAGCTCATGCTGATCGCACCGGCTCTGGCCTGGCATCCTGCAAACGAAATCGTGCTGCGATATTTTTCGCCGCGAATCGAGGCGGAGCGCTTCGGTGTGGCGCTAGAATGGAGGAAGGAACCGCGGGTGATGTTTCGCACACCCGTTTCGCCATGGCCTTAGCCCTCCTCCGCGAAGTAAAGCGCGCTCTGTCGGCGCTCAATCCGAACGAGATTCGCGAGCTTGCGCGGCGGCCGGTCTGCATCGGCCTGGTTGCGGCCTCCGAGGAATCCCTGGGGCGGATGGAAACGTACTTCGCGCCGCCCCATTTTTCGGCCGAGCGCCGCGCTCGCGCCGCCCGTCTTCTGGTTCGCGGCAGCGCCTCCGGATGCCCGGTGCAAATCTACGAATCCTCGCTGCTGCGCCCGCGCGACGCCTTTTCTTTCGATCCCGATTCACCCGACACCTGCGTGCGCCGCATTCTCCGCGCGCGCGAGGATCTGGCGCTTCCGCTGGCTCGAAATTTTTATCCGTTCCGCAAGCAGGCTTCCCATCAACTCATTCGCGCCATCGCCAAGGAGAACGCGCTGTTCTGTCTGGCCACGGCGCTGCCCGACGTGCTCCCGAGTTTTCTCTCCATCGGCTGGGCGGTCGGCGAATTCGGCTCGGACGCGGCGTTCCTCACCATGAACCAGATCCGCATGGCGTTTTATCTGGCCGCGGCAAGCGATCGCGACGTCGGCTACCGCGAGCAGAAATCGGAGATCGCCTCCGTGGTCGCCGGGGCCTTCGGATGGCGCGCGCTGGCCCGGGAGCTGGTAGGCAAGATCCCCTTCGGCGGCGGTCTCATCCCCAAGGCGGCCATCGCCTACGCCGGAACCTACGCCGTGGGCCTTTCCCTTGAACGTCTCTACCGCCTCGGCTACGGCTTCACGCGCGAGGAGCGCCGGGTGGTGTATGAACAAGCATACGATCACGGCCGCCAGATCGCCGGCATGCTCCTTGAAGGCCTGCGGCCCCGAAAAGCCGGATAACGATCGCCTGCTTCTATCTGAAACGCTCATGGTGAACTGGAACCAGCGCGCTTTCCCGGAAGGCGACACGGCGAAGGTGATGAATCTCATCCACCTCAACGCAGTGGAGCGAAGTCACGGCGCGCCTCCGGAAACGCTCGCCGCCTGCGCCACGGTGGTATCAGAGGACGCTGGCCGCCGCCGAGTTTCGCACCTGTCGGACGCGCCGACGATCATTCGCGTCCCACCGGCTGCGACTCGCGCGCTTCCGTCGAATCCGGCGCGCGATCAATCAACATCCGCGCGGTCACCTACGCCTGCAACGTGCACGTGGATGTGAAGACGGTGCAGAAATAATGCTCGCTCGCTTGACATCCGGCGCATCGTTATTCTAACTTAACGTTTCGACCAGGCCGGGACGGAGCGGCCGGAGCAGGCGCGGGTTCATGTTTACCGTATGGCAGAAAATGAGGCCGCTGAGGCGTGGACCGTGACTCTTGTGCTCGAGTCCACGCTGGAAAGCGTGGACATCGCCGAGGAGCGCGTGCTGAGCGAAGCCGCGCAGGCCGGCTTCGATGAAGACCAGCAGCATCACATCGGCATGTCGGTGCGGGAATGCATGGTCAATGCCGTGGTCCACGGCAATCGCTACAATGCGCGCAAGAAGGTGACGGTGAGCATCTCGCGGTCGGCCGAGCGGTTGGAAGTGATCATCGCCGATGAGGGCGAAGGCTTCGATATGAGCAATCTTCCCGATCCGCTGGCCGATGAAAATCTGCTGCGGCACTCCGGACGCGGGCTGCTGCTGATGCAGGCGTTTATGGACGAATTTCAAATCCGGCCCCATCATCCGCGGGGGACCGAAGTGAGAATGGTAAAGTACTTGGGAAAGAATAATCAGTAAGGGGGACGAATCCTGTGAGCGTGAAAATGACCACCCGCCAGGTTGGCGATGTGACGGTGATCGATGTGGTGGGCCGGATTACGCTGGGCGAAGGCGCCAGCGCCTTCCGCGATGCGATCCGCGAACTGGCGGCCAACGGGAAAAAGAAGCTGCTGCTCAACCTCGCCGAGGTTTCCTATATCGACAGCTCGGGCATCGGCGAAATGGTCTCGGGCTTTACCACCGTCACCAATCAGGGGGGAGCGGTAAAGCTCCTCAATCTAACCAAACGCGTGCGGGATTTGCTGCAAATTACCAAGCTGTACACGGTGTTCGAAGTTTTCGACGACGAGGCCGCCGCCGTTCGCAGTTTTTCATAGAAAAAACATAGAGAATTAACCCGTCTGGCGCTCACTTTTAGGTGAGGAGGGCTTCTGGTTCCGGTAAGAGAGCCCAAAACGTATTCGGTCCTTCTGGCGGATGAATTGACGCTGGTCAGGGAAGGACTGGCGGCATTATGCGAGGCGCAGCCGCATCTCCACGTCATCGGACAGTGCTCGGAGGGCGCCGTGGCGCTTCGGCTGATTCAGGAACAGCGGCCCGATATCGCGATCCTGGATCTTAACCTGCGGGATCTGTATACCTTAGAAGTGGTTCGCCGGGTGCGACTCGCCGGTTTGGCCAGCAAGCTGGTGGTCCTTTCGACGCGCCGGGACCGGAAGACGGTGGTGGAGGCTTTGCGCTCCGGCGTCAGTGCGTTTTTGTTGAAGTCGGCGCCGTCAAATGAGCTGCTTGAAGCCTTTGCGCAGATCCTCGAGGGCGGAATCTACGTTTCTCCCGAGCTGGAGCTGAATAAGATTTTCTGTTCGGGGAAAAAACCATCGAACGATGATCCGCTGCAATCGCTCAGTACGCGCGAATATCAGGTCTTTTTGCTCCTCTGCGACGGTGTGCGCGCCAAGGAAATTGCCGCGCGGCTCTCGTTAAGCCCGAAAACCGTCGATACGTATCGTGCCAGCTTGATGCGGAAGCTGGACATCCACGATGTGGCGGGACTGGTGAAATTCGCAATCGAACGGGATCTGACGTCCTCGCGGTAGAGCCTCCCGCGCAGTGCTCCAGACCTGTTTTATCAATCACTTGCGAAGCGCAAGCTCCACGCGGGGCGGAATTCCGCCGTCCCATCCCGCGCCACTAGTACCATGGCCTAGTACGTTCTTACCAAGAAAACAGGTAGGTAATTTCTGTACCTTCGCGTGAGTGACTTCCCCGATGGAACCAGTACGCTCGTTAGTCCCAAGCTTAGTTAGGACCAAAGGAATACACCTATGAAGCGCACCTCGCATCACTCTCACCGGGAGCGTGGTTTCGTCGCGGTAGCTTACGCGGCTATGCTCGTCGCTATGATCGGATTCACCGGGCTCGCCGTGGATGTCGGCTACATGCAATTTGAAAAGCGAAAACTCCAGATGGCGGCCGACGCGGCCGCGATGGGCGCCCTCCGGGAAATGGAACGCGGAAACACGGACCTGGTCGCGGCCGGGCAAAACGACGCATCGCTGAACGGTTTCACGAACGGAACGGATAACACCACCGTCACGGTCGTGAGCCCGCCCACCAGTGGAGCTTACGCCGGCGACAGCGCCGCGATTCAAGTTAGCGTGACTCACAAGATGCCGCTGTTCTTCATGCAGATCTTCGGCCAGAGGACCGCGAGCATTTCGGCGACGTCCACGGCGCGCACCAGCAACGATGAAGGCAGCATCGGCGCTTGCATCTTCGCCATGGATCCGACGGCCAGCGGCGCCCTGAACGTCTCCGGCAATCTAACCATCAGCACGGCGTGCAGCGCCGTGGTGAAATCGACCAGCTCGACAGCGTTTATGATGGGCGGGAACTCCACCTGGAATCTCACCAACGGAGCGGCCATCGGCGTGGTAGGAGGCTGGGATCTTTATGGCAGCTATGTGATTAATTCAACGACGGCGGCCTATGAGACGCCAGTCCACATCGCCGATTTCAACGATCCGCTGGCGCACGTAGCCACCCCCACGCCTGGCGGCCTGACTCTTCAAGTCGCCAGCGGCGGATGGCAGGATAACAACCCGCATTCCTCGAACACGTTGAGTCCGGGGATTTACTGCGGCGGCATGACGATCCATGGGTCGGTGACCTTTACGCCGGGGATCTATGTTCTTGCGGGTGGAGGAATGAATATCGGTTCGCAGGCCAGTGTCTCGGTCGGAAACGCGGTGACGCTTTCCGGAGGCCAGCAGGAGACGGGCGTCATGTTTTACAACACGTCGTCAAACTCGCAGTCCTGGGGCTGCTCCGGAGGCAGGGTAGCGGCGTCGTCGATCACCGTCAACGGAACGCCAAGCATCAATCTTGCCGGGCTAAGCACCACTACGCCGGCCGGGGTGCTGTTCTTCGACGATCGCAGCATCAGCGGGCTCTCGCATAAGATCAACGGCAACTCCACCAGCACCTTCGACGGTGCCATGTATTTCCTGAACAACACCCTGACCTTCAACGGGAACAACAAGACGCCGGGATTCCTTTATATCGTGGCGGACATGATTAACCTCACCGGCAACGCGAATCTGGGCAACGATCACAGCTCGCTCGCCAACGTTTACACCATCGCGCCGTCCTCGACCGGAGGCGGGCTGGTTCAATGAGGAAGCGGAGATCGAAATGAATCGCACCGTCTGTCGACCGCGGAGAAAAAATCAGCGCGGCAACGCACTGATTGAGTTCGCTCTTTGCTCCACCGTGCTGCTCATGTTCCTTTGCGGCATCACCGGGTTTTCGCGCATCTTCAATATCGAGTCGATGGCGCAGGGAGCGGCGGAGGCCGGGGTTCTCTATGCCGCGCTGAGTCCGGCCAACTACAACAACCTGACAGGAGTACAGAACGCGGCGCTGGCCGACACCGGAAATTATCCCGGCGCGACGGCCACGGCGAGCCTGTTCTGCACCTGCTCGGTGGGCGGCGCGCAGAGCACATGTCCGGCATCGTGCAGCACCGGCTCCAGCATGACTTACGTCAAGGTATCGGTGACAATTCCGTATTCGCCGGTGATCGTCTATCCCTGGGTTCCGGATCCGATCAACTGCACTCAGGTTGCTATCGGGCAGGTGCAATAGAGTGTCCCCACGCAATCAGCCCGTACGCAATCCCGGGGTGCGGCGCCGGCGGCAGCGCGGAAGCGCAATAATCGAGCTTTCCTTGTGCCTGCTCGCGTTTTTCATGATGACGCTCGGCGGAATGGAGGCGGGCTGGGGGATTTACGCCTATAATTTCTGCTCCTACGCGGCGCAGGATGCGGCGCGGTGGGCGGCCGTGCACGGATCGCAAAGCTCCTCGCCGGCGGCGGCCTCCGATGTGACTGCTTACGTACTGTCAGAGGCGGTCGGACTGAGCACCAGCCAATTGAGCGTCACGACGACCTGGAATCCGAATAATACGCCGGGCTCCACGGTAACGGTAACGGTGGGCTATACGATCCAGCCGCTGGCGGGAATCGCACTGAAGCAAAACCTGTACGTATCCTCAACCGCGCAGATGTACATCGACCACTAACGGAGGGATTCATCCCGCGCCGAGCTTCAGCTTCGCCGCTCGCATAGCAGCAGCCGAAGACCGCCCTGCCGGCTCCTCTTCCGCGGCGGAGACTTGCCAGGGGCCGCTTTGCAGCTTCACGGTGCTGAAACTTTCGCCGAGATAGACTCGGCGAACTTCCGGATCATTGCTCAGGCCTTCCAGCGACCCGGTGCGGAAAATGCGGCTGTTGTTCGGAGCCTAACTCCGGCACTGGCATTTGACAAGACTTGAAAGTTTCGCTATTCTCGATAGGGTTAGCGAGTGATCTTCTGCTCCTGTGCTACCGCCGTCTTATTTTGACGGCCCGGCCGGGGGCCGGCCCCGATACGCTTACCGGATTCAACGCCGGAAGGGCATGGGCTAGTCCGAAGCCTTTCACCTTCGCAAGTTTTTGGTTCGTGGCGCGGCTTGTTTCAGGCCCGCCCGCGCCCAGGTGGATTCAACCAGTTTTTCGAGAGAGGAAGTTCGTGCCGACGTTCAACCAGCTTGTGCGTAAGGGCCGCCGCCCCACGCGCTTTAAGACCGCCAGTCCGGCGCTGCAAGCCTGCCCGCAGCGGCGCGGGGTTTGCACGCAGGTCAAGACCACCACGCCGAAGAAGCCGAATTCGGCGCTGCGGAAAATCGCGCGCGTCCGTTTGACCAATGGCCTGGAAGTCACCTGCTATATTCCCGGAGTCGGGCACAATTTGCAGGAGCATTCGATCGTGCTGATCCGCGGCGGGCGTGTCAAGGATTTGCCTGGCGTGCGCTATCACATTGTCCGCGGAACGCTCGACACGGCGGGAGTCACCGGGCGGCAGCAGGGGCGGTCCAAGTATGGAGCCAAGCGGCCGAAAGGGCCGGCGGGAAAGTAAATTATGCCTCGCAGACGCAGACCTGAAACCCGCGAAATTCTGCCGGATCCGGTGTATAACTCGACGCTGGCGGAAAAATTCGTCAATTCGATGATGTGGGATGGCAAGAAATCGATCTCGCAGCAGATTTTTTACCAGGCGATGGACCGCATCCGGGAGCGCACGCAGGACGATCCGCTGAAGCTGTTCAAGAAGGCCATCGAAAACTGCAAGCCGCTGCTCGAGGTGAAGACCCGGCGCGTGGGTGGCGCCAATTACCAGGTTCCGGTGGAAGTGCCCAAGAACCGCAGCACGTCGCTGGCGATCCGCTGGATTCTGATCAACGCCAGATCGCGTCCGGAAAAAGGAATGCCGGAAAAGCTCGCCAACGAACTGAACGACGCGGCCAACCTCCGCGGTGGCGCGATTAAAAAGAAGGATGACGTCCATCGAATGGCGGAAGCGAATCGCGCTTTCGCGCATTATCGCTGGTAGGAAGTTTTATGCCACGCACCGTAGCCCTCGAGAAGATGCGCAATATCGGCATCATGGCCCACATCGATGCCGGGAAAACCACCACTACCGAGCGGATTCTCTATTACACCGGCCGTACGTACAAGATCGGCGAGGTGCATGAGGGCACTGCGGTCATGGACTGGATGGAGCAGGAGCAGGAGCGGGGCATCACCATCACCTCCGCGGCGACGACGTGCGAGTGGCGCGATTGCACCATCAATATTATCGACACCCCCGGACACGTAGATTTTACGGCCGAGGTGGAGCGCAGCCTGCGCGTTTTAGACGGCGCGGTCGCGGTGTTCGACGCCGTGGCGGGCGTTCAGCCGCAGACCGAAACGGTGTGGCGCCAGGGTGATAAATATCGCGTTCCACGGCTGTGCTTCATCAACAAAATGGACCGCGTCGGGGCCGACTTTTACCGCGCCGTGGACACCATTGTGGATCGCCTGAAGTGCCGCCCGGTCGCGATTCAGTTGCCGGTCGGAGCCGAGGATCAATTCAAGGGTGTCATTGATCTGGTGACAATGAAAGCCCGGATCTGGCGCGATGAGACGCTCGGCGCGAAATACGACGACGTTGATATTCCGGAAGATTTGGCGGATCTTGCCAGGGAATATCGCGACAAGCTGGTGGAGGCGGTTTCCGAGACGGACGATTACCTGTTCACAAAGTATGTCGAGGGTCAGGCAATCACCGAAGAAGAGCTGCGCGCGGGCATCCGCAAGGCGACGATTGCGCAGAAGATCTTCCCGGTGATCTGCGGGACGGCGTTCAAGAACAAAGGGGTGCAGAACCTGCTTGACGCGGTGGTCGATTATTTGCCGTCGCCGGTTGAGATTCCGGCGGTGGTGGGCACCGCGGTGGATAATCCGGAGGAAAAACTGATCCGGCGCGCAGACGATGCTGAACCGTTTGCGGCGCTGGTTTTTAAAATCATGACCGATCCGTTCGTCGGCCAGCTGGCGTTCCTTCGTGTCTACTCTGGCCGGCTGGGGGCGGGGGATACGATTTACAACGTTTCCAAAGGCCGCAAGGAGCGCGTTGGCCGGCTGGTGAAGATGCACGCCAACAAGCGCGAGGAGATCACCGAGATTCTGGCGGGCGACATCTGCGCGGCGGTGGGATTGAAAAATGTCGTCACCGGCGACACAATTTGCGACGAAAAAGCGCCAATTCTGCTCGAATCGATCGAATTTCCGGCTCCCGTGATCCAACTCGCGATCGAGCCCAAGACCAAGCAGGATCAGGAAAAGCTGGGCATGGCGATCAACAAGCTGGCGCAGGAAGATCCGACGCTTAAGGTTTCGACTGATCCCGACACCGGCCAGACGATTCTCGCCGGCATGGGAGAGTTGCATCTTGAAATCATCGTCGACCGCATGCAGCGCGAGTTTAACGTCGGCGCCAACGTTGGCAAGCCGCAGGTTGCCTATCGCGAAACGATCCGGCAGATGGCCGAAGCCGATTACACCCACAAGAAGCAGACCGGCGGATCGGGCCAGTACGCCCGCGTAAAGCTGCGTGTGGAGCCCCTGCCGGGCGGCGAGTTTGAGTTTGTCAATGACGTTTTCGGCGGCGCGATTCCCAAGGAATTTATTCCGGCGGTCGAAAAGGGCGTGGCCGAGGCGCTCGAGCACGGAATTCTGGCCGGCTATCCGATGTCGGACGTGAAGGTGACGGTTTTCGACGGCGCCTACCATGAAGTCGACTCGTCGGAAATGGCGTTCAAGATCTGCGCTTCGATCTGCTTTAAGGAAGCCGCGCGCAAGGCCAGGCCGGTTCTGCTTGAGCCGGTGATGCGCGTGGAGGTTGTGGTGCCGGATGAATACATGGGCGCCGTAAACGGTGATTTGATCTCGCGGCGCGGGCGCCTGGAGGGAACCGAAATTCTCGGCTCCACGCAGATCATCAAGGCGATGGTTCCGTTATCGGAAATGTTTGGCTATGCGACCGAGCTTCGTTCGCGCACGCAGGGACGCGGGGCGTTCACGGTGCACTTCGGCCAGTACGAGGAAGTGCCGAAGTCGGTAGCCGAGGAAATTACCAACCGAGCTCAGGGCAAGGTAGCAAGTTAGGAGAGAAAAACAGCACCATGGCGAAGGAAAAATTTGATCGCAGCAAGCCGCACGTGAATGTGGGGACGATCGGGCATATTGATCACGGCAAGACCACGCTGACCGCCGCGATCACCAAGACGC
>JAJPHS010000062.1 GCA_021325175.1 Terriglobia bacterium | reverse complement strand
TGGCGTGGTGGTCGGCAGCGCGTTTGTGCGGCTGATTGAACAAGGCGGCGATCTCGAAGCCTTCGCGCGATCGCTGCGGCGGGGGATGGATTCATGACGCGCGAAGAAGCCCTGGAGGCGCTGGCGGCGCATCGCCGGGAGGTGGATGCGATCGACCTGGAGCTGCTCGAGTTGCTGAACCGGCGAACGCGGGTGGTGGAGTCGATCGGAAAAATCAAACAGGCGGCGCAGCTTCCGATTTATGAGCCCAGGCGCGAGGAAGACGTTTTCCGGAACGTAACCCAGCACAACGCCGGTCCGCTGGCGCCCGACGCGCTGAAGCGCATTTTCGAGCGCATCATCGACGAGATGCGCACACTGCAAAGGATGCGGCGCGACGGCGCCGGGCGCGGAACCGAACAAGGAGAAAAACAATGTTAGTGGTGATGCAGCAGGGCGCCACCGACGAGCAGATTCAACGAGTCATCGACCGGCTGGTGAGCCTGGGCTTTACCGTACATCGCTCGACCGGCGTGATGCATACGGTTCTGGGCGGCGTCGGACCGGTGGAGGATATGGATCCGGCCGATTTCGAGGTGATGGACGGGGTCAAGGAATGCCATCGCATCGTTTCGCCATACAAACTGGTGAGCCGGCACTTCCGGCCGCAGGGGACAGTGATCAAAATCGGCGATGTCGAAATCGGCGGCGATCACGTGGTGACGATGGCGGGACCATGCAGCGTGGAAAGCAGGGAGCAGATCGAGTGCATCGCCGCGATCGTGGCGGCGCAGGGCGCCAAGGTGCTGCGCGGAGGCGCGTTTAAGCCGCGCTCGTCGCCGTACAGTTTTCAGGGGCTCGGCGAAGAAGGGCTCAAGCTGATGAGGGCGGCCGCGGACCGGCACGGCTTGCTGGTGGTGAGCGAAATCATGGATCACACCCAGCTTCCGATGCTGCTCACCTACGCCGATATTCTGCAAATTGGCGCGCGCAACATGCAAAATTTCAACCTGCTGCGTGAAGTCGGCAGAGTGCGCAAGCCGGTGTTGCTGAAGCGCGGCATCTCGGCGACGATCGAGGAGCTTCTGCTGGCGGCCGAGTATATCATGAGCGGCGGGAATTACGACGTGATCCTGTGCGAGCGCGGCATTCGCACGTTTGAGACGTACACGCGAAATACGATGGATGTTTCGGCGATTCCGGTGGTGAAGAAGCTTTCGCACCTGCCGATTGTCGGCGATCCGTCGCACGGCACCGGGCGGCGGGATCTGATTTTCCCGATGGCGCGCGCCGCGGTCGCCGCCGGAGCCGACGGGCTGCTGGTGGAGGTGCATCCGGATCCCGATCACGCGGCGAGCGACGGGGCGCAGACGCTGAATCCGGCGCAGTACGCGGAGATGATGCAGCAGGTCCGCTCGATCGCATCGGCCGTGGGCAGGTCCGCGTGAGCGAAAAACCGTGGACCGTGGTGAGCGTGGCCGGGGTGGGCCTGATTGGAGGCTCCTTCGCGCTGGCGCTGCGCAAGGCGGGATTCACGGGGAAGATTATCGGCGTCAGCTCGCAGGAAACGGTTCGCGCAGCGCTCGATCGCGGCGTGATCGATGAAGCGCTGCCGCTGCGCGAGGCCGCCGCGCAATCGGATCTGGTTTACCTGGCGCAGCCGATCGGAAAAATTCTTTCCACGCTCGACGATCTCGATCCGTATGTTTTCTCCGGAACGCTCATCACGGACGCGGGCAGCACCAAATCCGCGATTGTGGCGCGGGCGGCAAAGCGCATCCAGCGCGGGCGCTTTATCGGCGGGCATCCGATGGCGGGCAAGGAGAGCCGCGGAGTGGAGCATGCCGACGCCGATCTGTTTCGCGGCCGGCCCTACGTGCTCACCTCGCGCGACGCGACGCTGGAGCGGTGGATCCGGCGGATCGGCGCGCGCGTCGTGATTTTAGACGCCGCCGAGCACGATCGACTGGTGGCCCTGACATCGCATCTGCCACAACTGATATCGACGGCGCTTGCCGGAGCGATCGCCGCCGCGCCGGAGGCTTGCGAGGTCGCGGGACCGGCGGCAATCGATCTGACGCGGCTGGCGATGAGTCCGTTCGAGATCTGGCGCGATATTTTGTCGACCAATGCCGAGGCGATCGATCGCGCGCTGGATGAATTTATTGCGAAGCTGGAGGAACTGCGGAGGTCGCTCGGGGACGGCGGGATTCAAACCGCGTTCGAGCGCGCGGCGGCGTCGGCGAGGATGCTACGGCGGAGTTGATTGGGCGCATGTGTCTGTGAACCACGATGCCCGAGATCGTGGCGCCGCGACCAGTCTACTTTTTTTCCATGAGCGCCTTGATCTCGGCCGGCGGATTGAAGCGATCCGCCGCAATCTCTTCATTCACCTTGACGCTGTCGATGGTGAAGACGATCTCCTGGCCGGCGACTTTCTGGATCATTTTCGTGGGCAGCAGCACGCCGTCGAAATTTTTGTAATCGGAAACGTCCTGCTCCACCGGAAACTCGCCCATGGGACTCGACGCGACCGTCGTGGTCCGCACCACCAGCCCGGATTTTTTCTGATAGTACGTCGTTTCCGGCTTGCCTTCGGCCGGCGTCAGCACCACCTTGTAGCACTCCTCGCCGTCGATCGTCTCGACACCGGTCGTCTCCGCCTTCACGTACATCTTCTGCCAGTTCAGCGGGCCGTTGAACGTCGCCTCGCGCAGCGACTGAGTCTTCTCCTCCCCGCTCTTCACCCGCGGACCGGTCATCGGGTTGTTCTCCCAAGCCACGCCGCCCGCCGCCCCTTCCTCGATCTTGCCCACCCCGTCCAGCTCCATTACCGTGTAGGATTTGTCGGGCGGCGCGGAGTAGCGCGTAAGCGTTCCCTTGACGTTCTGCGCGGTCATTTCGACGTGGCCGGTCATCACTTCTGATTTGCGTTTCTCGTAAGCGGCTCTGCCACCGGTGACCTCAATGAAGCGATCGAGGATGGTTTCCGCTTTGGGCAGCGCATCGTCTGCGAACGTCCAGCCGGAGCAGGCGCTGAAAAACAGAAAAATCGCGAAGCGACGGGTCATTTGGGTGTCCTCTGTTTCCTAATCCACTCTACCGCAGCGTCGATGACCGGATCGCGCCCCTGAAGCAGCGCCGCGCGCGTCAGCTCCACAGTCTCATCCGGCCTAACCCCGTTTCCTTCCAGCGCCTTTCCGCCCTCTGAAATATAGCTGGCGATCGCGTACTGGAAGCCGTCGCCATTCGGCAGTTTTTCGATAACCGAGGGCAGCGCCGCGGCGGCCGTTTTCGTTCCAAAAATACGCGCGCGCGCCAAATCCTGCAATCCACCGGCGAAAATCTCCGACGTCGACGCCGAGCAGCCGTCCACCAGCACCGCCACCGGCCCGCCGAACGCCCCGGCCCGGGGATTAATCACGAATTTCAAGGAATTGTCGCGCATATACATCGTGCCCAGCTTTTCATCCGGTTTATCGACCAGAAATCCCGCCATCCCCATTGCCATGCCGCCGATCCCGCCCGGATTTCCGCGAAGATCGATGATGAATCCGTCGCAGCCCTTGCAATCGGTGACGGCCTTGCCGAACTCGCCCATCACCCGCGCCAGATCGAGAAACATGTTGAACCGCACATAGCCGATGTTGCCGATTTTTCTCGATTCAAACCAGACGTATTCAACCGGCAGATTGCCGAAGCGCGAAGGCGCGCCGCGCGGCGGGCCGAGCCTGAGATTCAACGTCCGCGTTTGGTTGGCGCCGTCCAGGAAGGTAATCTCCAGATCGCCGCCCTCCGGCCCGCTCAGCGCGGCCTCGATAGCGCGTTCGAGCGTCAGCTCATGCAGCTCCGGCACGGATTTGAGTTTCTGAATGAGCCGAGCCAGCTCCTTGTCTCCCGCGCGCGTGACAATCCAGCCGGTATGCACTCCGCTGCGTTCCGCCGAAGACCCCGGATCGATCGACGTTACCACCACCTGGCCGTCCAGCACCCGCGTATCGAAGCCCGGCGAGCCGCCGCCCATCACCGTCTCGCCGACGTCTTCATAAACGTTTCCCGGAAAAATCGCGAAGTGCGTCTCATGCAGCCGCGCGAGCATATCGCGCATCACCTGGCGGGCCTGTTCGGTGGAAGCTGCCCGCTCGATCTTTGGCCGGTATTCGGCGTGAATCGCCTGCCAGTCGAGCCCGCCCGGATTTTTTTCCCAATGCTTGTCCCGGATGATGGTCCAAACTTTTTCGAAGGATTGGATGTTAAGTTGTTTCTGTTCGGCGGTAAGCTGGGCGTAGGCTGCCGCGGCCGCCAGCAGCAATCCCGCGAAGGTTCGCATGTACTCAGGGTAGCTTGCCGCGGCGGTTTTTTCGTAAACCGGCCGGCATTGTATTCTGGCGCCGTCTTCAGCTATTGACCGCGGGCGGCGCCAACGACGACCATGAAAAAATGCGGGTCCTGGTCAGCGACGATCAGCAGGATGTGCTTGAAGCCATACGGCTGCTGCTCAAGGGCGCAGGACACAGCGCCGAAATCGTCGATTCGCCGCGCGCCGCTCTGGCCGCGGTCGAAGGCGAGCCGTTCGACCTGGTGCTGATGGACATGAACTACTCGCGCGACACCACCTCTGGCGATGAGGGCCTTGCGCTGCTCGACCGGCTGCTCCAGCGCGACGGCGCCCTGCCGGTGATCGTCATGACCGCCTGGTCCAGCGTCGATCTTGCGGTCGAGGCCATGCGCCGCGGCGCCGCCGATTTTATTCAAAAGCCCTGGGACAACACGCGGCTGCTGGCAACCATCGAAAAACAGGCGGACCGTTCCCGCCAGCGCAAAACCGCCAAAACCGAGCTCGAAATCGCGCGTCACGTGCAGCAGCGGCTGCTGCCGCAGCACGCGCAGCCGCTCCAGACGCTCACCTATTCCGGACGATGCGTGCCGGCGCGCGCCATCGGCGGCGACTACTACGATTTTCTCGACCTCGGCCCCGGCCGGCTGGGCGTGCTGCTCGCCGACGTCTCCGGAAAAGGCGTGGCCGGCGCGCTGCTCACTGCGAATCTGCAAGCCTCCTTTCGCAGCCAGCTGGAATTGGGGTTGAAACACGGCAAGGCGCTGTTAAGCTCGGTAAACAAGCTGTTTCACGAGTCGACTCCCGCCGAATATTTCGCCACCATGTTTTACGCCGAGTATCGCGATCAGACGCGCGAGTTCCGCTACATCAACTGCGGTCATCCCGGCGCGCTTCTGTTCCGCCGCAGCGGCGAAGTGGAGCGCATGGAAGCCACCGCGCTGCCCATCGGCGTCTTCAACTGGTGGAAGTGCGAGGAAAAAGCCGTTCAGCTCGCCCCGGACGACGTGGTGGTGATCATCTCCGACGGCGTGCTGGAGGCCGGAATCGACGAGCGCGAGGAGTTTGGCGAAGCGCGGCTGATCGAAGCGGTGAAAAAAGCCGGATCTTCGGCGGCGACCGGTTCGGTGGACGCGCTGCTCGACGGCGTATTAAACGAAGTCCAGCGCTTCAGCCCCGGCGTCCAGTCGGACGACGTAACCATCGTCGCGATGCGAGCCAATTAAATTCGTCAGGCGGGGGCCGGGGACGCCTGAGTTGCGGCGCCGCCAATGGGTCCGTCCAGCCGGTAAATCTCCTCTTCCAGCCGGTCGAGCGCGCCTGCGAAGAAATGGTCGCCGGCCTCGATCAGCAGTAGCATCTTTGGCTCCGGCAGGGCCGCGATCACCGGCTCGATTTCGGCCACCGGCCCGTACTGATCGTGGGTGCTCTGCACGAAAATCCGGGGGACGGTGCAGCCGTTTAAATAAGACATATCGCGGTAAATCGTGGGGAATCCGGCGGCGATGATCCGCCGCGGCGAATCCGGCGCGGCGCAGCCGAGGCGCAACACGATCCTCGACCCGAAAGAAAATCCGGCCAGCGTATAGGGCAGGGCCGGGTATCGGCGGCGGAGATGCGCCAGGCAGGCGCGCGCGTCTTGCAGTTCTCCTTCGCCGTGATCATAGCCGCCTTCGCTCAGATTCACGCCGCGATAATTGAAGCGCAGGACCGCCGCGCCGGCCCGCCTTAGCCCGCGAGCGATGCGATACACCACTTTGTTGTGCATGGTTCCGCCATGCTGGGGATGAGGATGGCAGACCAGCGCCGCTTCGCGAGGCGCTCCATCCTCGGGCTCTTCCAGCAGCGCTTCCAACCGGCCTGCCGGACCAGGAATGAAAAGAGACTCGATTTTGCGCGCCACTAATTGGTCCGATAATTGGCGAACTGCATGTCGATTCCAAAGTCGGTGGCGCGCATCAGCGCGATCACTTCCTGGAGTGTGTCGCGATCCTTGCCGGAAACGCGCACGAAATCGCCCTGAATCGAGGCCTGGACTTTTTTCTTGCTGTCCTTGATCACCTTCACGATTTCGCGCGCCTTTTCGATGGGGATGCCTTGCTGAAGCGTAACTTCCTGGCGCACCGTCGATCCGGCCGCCGGAGTGACGGCGCCATAGGCGAGCCCTTTTAAAGGCACGTGGCGTTTGACCAGCTTCGATTCCAGAATTTCGATGACGGCTTTCAATTTGAACTCATCGGCGCTGGAAAGGATCAGTTTGTTCTCTTTTTCCCGCAGCTCGATATGGGAGTGCGAATTCTTGAGATCATAGCGCTGCTGAATTTCCTTCAGCGCCTGCTGCACGGCGTTGGAGACTTCCGGCAATTCGATCTTTGAAATGATGTCGAAAGAGTTATCGGGCATGGTAAATAAGACTTTTCGGGCCGGTTAGTGCCCTAATGCTATCAAAACCTTCTCGGTAATTTCACGCACCAGCGCGGGCAGAGCCGCGTCGAGCGCGAGGGTGACCGCGGCCTCGACGCGCTCGGGATCGGGCGCCGAATTCGCCGGCGCGGCGGCCGCGCGCGGCGGCGAGGGTTGGATCGCCGCGATCGCTTCCGCGAAAAGCGCCCGCGCGAGCCGCGCGTCGTGGATCAAGGGACGCAGCGTCTCCATTACCACCGAAGCTTCGAATGGTTTTTTTAAAATTGCGTCGCAGCCGGCGGCTCGGGCCTCCTCTTCGTCAAAGCTTTCAAGCATTCCTGCCGTCAACACCACGCGAACGTGCCGGTAGGACGACTTGATCGCGCGGCAGATCTCGAAACCGTTGCGGCCGGGCAAAAAAACGTCCACCAGCACCACGTCCGGATCAACGTCGCTCATGCGCATCAGTGCGGTTTCGCCGTCGGTGACGCTGGCGACCGAAAATCCTTCTTCGCGCAAAATCCGTTCCCCCATGCGCTGCGCGTGGGGGCTGTCATCGGCGAGCAGAATCGTGCTCATTTATCGGGCTGTGTGGTCGAAGTAGTGTTCTTCTTGTCGTTCTTCTTTTTCTTCTTCTTGCTTTTCGAATCGGACGGGGAGTCCTTGGCGTCCGGAGCCGGATTCGAAGCCGCCGCCGGAGTGGCATCGGATGACGAAGCGGCCCGAGTTTCCTTGGCGCCATTGGACGGAGTCGAAGAAGCCGGCGGGTTGGTTCTCGCATCCGGCAGCTTATCGAGCGCCGCCGGATCGGTCACCGGAGCCACAGTAACTTCATTGACGCCGGCGGCCTGCGCCTGCACCGGGACGCTCGCCGGAATCGTCGGCTTGGGATTTTCCATGGTGGGCTCGCCGGTTTTCGCGGCGCGGCTCACGTCCGGCTTGCCGCCAAGAAACGCCGTGGCGCGATGAAATAAGCCGGGGCGCTGGTAGTTTTCCTTGTCGTACTTCATCCGCGCCACCGCTTTCGGATCGGCTTCCGGCACCGGCAACTCGAGCGATTGCAATTTTCTCTTCGCCTGCTCGGCAAGCGGGCTCAACGGGTAATCGCGGACGATTTTCGCCAGCGCGTCGCCCTCTTTCTGGCGAAAGCGGGGCCCCATGCGGCTATAGGAATCGGCCTGCTCCCACAGCGCCAGGTCGGCGCGGCTATAAAGCGGATATTCCTCGACCAAGGTCTCAAAGCGATTCGCGGCCGCGGCGTTTGATCCCTTTTCGTGATAGTAGTGGCCGGCGTCGTATTCGGCCTCGGCGAGCACTTCCTGAATTTCGCGCAGTTTCTGCTCCGCTTCCGGAACGAATTTCGAATTTGGATACTGCGTGATTAATTGCCGGCACTCCTGCTCGGCCCGCAGGGCATTGTTCGGGTCGCGATCCGGCTTCTCCATCTCGATGTAGTGGATATTGCAGATTTTGTACTGCGATTCCGCCGCTTCCGGCATGGTCGGATAGAACAGTTCGAAATCTTTATATTCGGCTTCGGCCTGGGCCAAACCGTGCGCGCCGCCTTCGCGGAACCAGCTATCGGCCACTGCGAGCTTTGCTTTCGCCAGGTATTCGCTTGAATCGTAAGTATTGATGAGTGTATTGAGCGTCAGCCGGGCGACTTCGTAGCGGCCGTGCTCGATATCGTTAATTGCTTTATCGAAAAGGATCTTATCCGGCTGCTGGGTTTGTTTGCTGATCGGATCTTCGTATTTCTTGCGCTTAAATCCGCAGGAAGCCGTCAACAGGATTAGAAAAGCCGTTATAACTGCCAGATGTTTCCGATTACGAATCATGCTCGCTTTACCTTAGTGCGCATCCTATGACTATACCCGAATCGCCGCGGCATCGTGCGCCAGGCGGCGCATCTCCTTGAAAGCGGCCGGGGGATTCACAGTGTGAAATATCGACGACCCCGCCACGATCCACTCAACGCCCGCGCGCACCACGTCGGCAACGTTTTCTAGCGTGATGCCGCCGTCGATCTCGATCGGAAATTGCAAGCCGAATTCCCTTTTTCGCATCGCCAGCCGCCGGACCTTGTTGAGCGAATTTTTAATGAAACGTTGCCCGCCGAATCCGGGATTCACGCTCATCACCAGAACGGAATCGACCACGTCCAGAACATCCTCGAGCACGGCGACCGGCGTCGCCGGATTGATCACAACGCCGGCGCGCGCGCCCTCGCTTTGGATCATGCGCAGCGTGCGATCCAGATGCGGGCAGGTTTCCTGATGCACCAGGACATTGTTTGCGCCGGCCTGGATGAAAATCGGAGCATAGCGGTCCGGATCGGTGATCATCAGATGCACATCGAAGGTCATTTTGGTGATTTTTCGCAGAGATTCGATCACCGGCGGACCAATGGTGAGGTTCGGCACAAAATGCCCGTCCATCACATCCAGGTGCACCATCCGGCATCCGGCGGCTTCGAGCGCCTCAATCTGGTCGCCCAGCCTGGCGAAATCAGCCGAGAGAATGGAGGGAAGTATTTCGGGCATGACCCTCATGGAGAGGTCAGAATGTCTGCTCTGCTATTCAGCCTATCACGCGGCATACGCGGCGGGCGCTAGTTGATCACGGCGATGAAGAATCCATCTCCGGGATGTTGACCCGGCAGGCGCGCGTACGTTTCCCGCGGCCGAAATTGCGCGACAACTTCCTCGTTCTCTTCGCGTTCCAGGGAACAAGTCGAATAGACCAGACGCCCGCCAGGTTTCAGGCGTTCCAGCGCGCGCTCCAGAATTCTTCGCTGGCGCGACTGGAAAACCGGCAGGTCTTCCGGCTTCAGCCGCCACTTGATTTCGGGGTTGCGGGCAAGGGTTCCGGTGCCGGAACACGGCGCATCCACAAGAATGCGATCGAACCGGATGGAGAACGGCAGCGGCGCGGTCGCGTCGAGGACAACTCGCTCGCCGGGCACGCCCTGCATCCGCCTCGGCGACACATCGCAGGCGATGACGCGAGCTCCGGCGGCGAGCATCTGGGCGGTTTTGTTTCCGGGCGCAGCGCACAAATCCAGGGCGATCATTCCGGGCGCGATTTGAAGATACGGCACGACCGACTGCGCGCCGATATCCTGCTGCCGGCCCGTATCCGCGTTGAAGTGCGCCGCGGGCTCCTCGAGCGCAGCGAGCGCGATATTTTCGGCGGCCGTGGCGCCGTAAAATTTCGACCAGCGCTGGAGCATCCATGCGGGGATGGCCAGCGCGGCCGCCCGATCCGGCCATTGCACCGGATCGCGGTTGACTTTTCTCAAAACGGCGTTGACCAATCCGGCGGCGGAGCGTTTGCCGGCGCGCTTGACCAGTTCGACGCTTTCGGCCACGGCGGCGTGCGCCGGAATTCGATCCAGATAGCGAAGCTGGTAAATCCCCATGCGCAGCGCGATGCGGACCTCATCCTCCAGCTTCGATTTGCCGGAGTAATGCGCGATCAGGAAATCGAGTTGGGACTGGAATCGCAGGCAGCCCAGCACGATCGATTCGGCCAGCGCGAGATCGCGCGCCGCGGCCGATTGGCGGCGCAGCAGGTCCGATGCAAATCCGCCGCGCGAAACGCGCCGGAGGACTCCAAACGCGATCTGGCGCGCCGGGCTCAACCGCATTTCTCCTGCATTTGCACCTGGCGCCGCGCCGGCAGCGGCCGCTCGGGATCAACGAATTTGACGATGACGCTTTGACGGCGCAACATGGTACAGTTTTGACTTAGGTCCCGATGGAAACGCGACGCACGGACGCTACGTCTGTGTCTTTAACCAAGGGTCCGGAAAAACGCATGAAGTTCAAATCGACAATTTTGGTCTGTCTTGTCCTCACGAATCTGCTGCGCGCGCAGGAGCCGTCGATTCGCGTTCTGATCATCGCAGGTCAGGATGAAATTCACAATATCAATCGCAAGGTGCAGACGCAGCCGGTGGTGGAAGTTCAGGATCAGAATCGCAACCCCGTAGCGGGCGCGGCGGTGGTGTTCACCTTACCGCCGCAAGGACCGGGCGGGACCTTTGAAAACGGCACGAACACGCTCACCACCACCACGGATCGGCAGGGCCGGGCGATCGCGCGCGGCATTCGTTTGAACCGGCAGCTCGGGCCGTACGAGATTCATGTCACCGCGTCCTATCAGGGCAAGACCGCCAATGCGATCATCACCCAGACCAATGTTTCCGGCACTCCGGCGTCGGGCAGCGCGTTCGGGGTTTCGACGCGAGCCTGGGTGATCCTGGGGATCGCGGTGGTGGTGGTGGCGGGCGGCGTGGTTGCGGCGCACAACCTGCGAAGCGGAAGCAATCCGAACAATCTGACGATTACGGCCGGGACTCCGGTGGTTGGAGCGCCGCAGTGAGGATCGTTTTTGCCGCGGTTTTCTTTTGTGTCGCGGGCGCGGCGCAGGTGAGCGCGCCGCTTGTAGGCTGGCTTCCGGAAACGGGCGCGATCCGGCCGATTATAGGTCTCCCCGGGGCCGCGTTCCTGGGCGATCCGCTGCGGGTGGGGCAGGCTCTTGCCAACGCCGCCGTTTCTCCGAAGCAGGATTACATTCTGGCGACCTCGGCCGAAACGCGGCAGGTCCTGCGGATTGCGCCTAATGGCTCGTCGGCGGCGCTGGATGTGCCGCTCAATCCGGATCAGATTGTGATCAGCCCCGGCGGCTCGTCGGCGGCGATCTTTTATTCGGAAACCGGCGCGGTTGAAATTCTTTCGGGATTACCGGACGCTCCGGCGGCGCGCGCCGTCGCCGTGAATTTTTCGCCGCGCGCGCTCGCCGTCAGCGATGATGGCCAATGGATCGCCGCTGCTTCCCCGGACGGCGTCTTTGCCTGGGACGCGAATGGAGGTTCGCGTCTGGTTTATAGCGGGAACGACGCGGCGGCGGTCGCCTTTTCAGCGCAAAGCTCGAGTCTGTTGATCGCGACCCCGGAGCAATTACTGTTGATTTCGGATCCGGGAGGCGCAACCGGCGCGTCCGTTTTGGCGCAGGGAAATTTTGCTCCGGCCGGATTGAGCGCTTCGCCGGACAGGATCGTTCTGGCAAACAAAAACGGGACCCTCTATTCGATCGATTCCGGTGGAACGGCCGCGTTCGATTGCCAGTGCCGCCCCGGCGGCGTGTTCGCGCTGGGCCACGATGTTTTCCGGCTGACCACCGCGTCCGCCGGACCCGTTATGCTGTTCGACGCTGCCGCCGGCGCTATTTTTGCCGTTCCGCGCGCGGGAATCACGCCGAAGCGCGCGATGCGACCGGCGCAGACCGGCGGCGCCGCGCTGCCGGCCTTGACCATCAACTTGTCGCCCTTTCCGAACGGCTATTTGCAGCAGCCCTCGATGACGGTCAGCGCTTCGGCGGCTTACTCCAGCGACATTACCGGGACGGTTACGCTGATCTTCGCGTCCTCGGTTGGCGGCTCGGATTCGACCATCCAATTTTCGACGGGCGGCACGACGGTGAATTTCACGATTCCGGCCGGATCGACGCAGGCCAATTTTTCCGGCGCGCCAAGCGTTAAACTCAGCACCGGCACCGTCGCCGGAACCACGACGCTAACCGCCGCGATCACCGCGCCTCAATCGGTCGCATCGGCCGCGGTTCAAAGTTTCACCACGACTCCGACGCCTCCGTTCATCTCGAATGTTTCCTTTACGACGACGCCCGGGGCGGTGACGGTGGTCATCACGGGATTTTCCTCCACGCGCGACGTGGCCAGCGCGGTTTTCAATTTTGCTCCATCGAGCAACGCGACCATCAACGAAAGCAATAACATGTCTAACCCGAACCTTTCGGTTTCGACCAGCCCGCAATTCGAGGCGTGGTTCAACTCGACCACCTCCTACGCCACCGGAAGCGAATTCACGCTGACCGTGCCGTTCTCGGTGAGCGGCAATTCGGCCGACATCGTCGCGGTCACGGTGACGCTGATCAATTCGAAGGGCGCGTCCACTCCGGTGAGCCCGAAGTAGCCGAGCGCATCAAGGCGCGTTGCGCGCGGTGGTCTTCATGCCGACCGGCGGCAGGTACGTTCCGGCCGGCTGGCGGGTCCACCAGGCTCCGGTTTTCCGCCGTTCTTCCCAGCTTGAGAAGGAGTATTCGTAAGTCATCGCGCGGATGTATCGCGGCGGATGATCGGGGAACGGGTTTCTTTCAAGCAACGCCAGAACCTCGGGCGAGCCTTCGAGCAGCCGCGCCGCGAATCCGACAAACCACAGATTCTGCCGGTAATTGCCGAGCGCGGCGAACCACATCTGCCAATCCAGGCGCGGCTGCATCGGCGCGACCCAGCGCGGAGCGCGATCAAGCGGGCCGGGCTTATAACGAAATTCGTACGCCGACCAGTGCTCGGAGTCATCCGAACCCTCGACGATAATCTCCGGCCGCGTGGTGGTCATCACCGCGAAAAGCCCATAAGAATTGACAATCTGGAAAGGCGAAACAATTTGAGAAACCGCTTGCAGCGCGCCCGGCGCATCGCCGAAGGACTCGAGCACATGCGTTAAGCCCACGACGAAAATGAATGCCGCGAAAAAACCGATTGCGGCTCGTTGCAGCGCGGGCATGCGAGGGTCCGCCGGCCCGTGACGCGAAAGAAATCGCGGCGGCGAAAATCCTTTAAAGGCGCGATCGTCGAATAGGAAGAGGCACAAGGCGATGGTGAGGAAATTGAAAAACGCATAATTTCCAGTGAGCAGGATCAGGAACTGCAAGCCGATCATGCACCAGGCGGCGGAGATTCGCAGCAGGCGCGGCATGAAAATCAGGAACGGCACGGCGATTTCGACGGCCAGCGTCAGGAACGTCGAGGAGTGCTGGAACCAGGCCGGCAACTTATCGGCGTACCAGGCGAGCACGGTCGGCAGCGGCTGCGTGTGGTAGTGGTACTCGAGCGCGGTGAAATTGCGCCACGCCGGATCGTGGCTCAGCAGCTTGGCCGTTCCGGACATAAAGTACAACCGAAAGACGAGCCAGCGAAAAAGCCAGACGACGATGTTGGCGCGGCCGAGAAAGATCGCCAGGAATCCGGCTTCGATCAGCAGCGCGTCCCATTGGAACTGCAAAAAATCCTGGCCGGAAACGCTCAGTGAAAGATACAAAAAGAACAGCACGGCAAGCGACAATTTTTCGAGCCGCCCGAGCAGCAGCAGAATCGCGAACGCCATTCCCGCAAAGCACACGTTTTCGAGCATGCGATCGCTGGAATCCCACCAGAAGACTGTGGGCATCACGAAGAATTTCCGCGCGCCGACCGTTCTTTCGACGGCTCTCATGAAGCCGCCAAGGGGCAGAATCCCGTGCTCGCCGATCAAGCCGGTGATTTGTCCGGCGAGCGAGGCGAAAGCGGCGAGATAGATCAGCGCCAGCGCGCGAAGAAAAATCCACTGCGTGGTCTGGAAGCGCGCAGGTTCGATTCGCGTGCCGAAGGTGAAGCGCGTCACGTGATAAGCCAGCGTGCGATGCCGCGCGATCCATCGATAGAGCGCTTCGGCGAAAAATGCGAGCACTCGCGAGCGTTTGTAGGCCCGCTCCAGGCCGAGCGTTTCGAAGACCGCTTGCGCGCCGCTGGCGACCGAGCCATCGGGCCGCACCAGTTGCACCGCGCGGGCGAATTCCGTGCGCGCAATGCGCGGGTGGCGCGCGGCGGCCTGCGACGACGGCGCGTACTCGACGCGATCGCCGGTCAGGCGCTTCCAATATTCGATCCATATTCTGCAAAATCCGCAGTCGCCGTCGTAAATCAGAACTGGCTTGGGCTCGGGCACTTGTATATTATGAAGGCAATGCGTTATCTGATTCTGTGTTGCGCGGCGCTGCTGGGGGCGGCCGCGTCGGGGGCAAATCCCGACCTCGTGCGCGTCGACGGCGGCCAGGTCTCCGGAGTGAACGGCTACCAGGAAGGCATTCGCGTTTTCAAGGGGATTCCTTACGCGCAGGCTCCGGTGGGCGATTTGCGCTGGCGCGCGCCGAAGCCGCCGGCGCCGTGGGAGGGCGTGCGCGCGGCCGATAAGTTCGGCGCCGCGTGCATGCAGACGCCGTACCCGGAGGGCTCGCCTTATCGCTCCGCCGCCGAACCGGTGAGCGAGGATTGCCTGTACCTGAACGTGTGGACGCCGGCGAAATCGAATCGCGAGCGCCATCCGGTGATGGTCTGGATACACGGCGGCGCGTTTACGCGCGGCTCCGGTTCGACGCCGGCCTACGACGGCGAGGAGCTCGCCAAAAAAGGCGTGATCGTGGTGACGATCAATTACCGCCTGGGGATTTTCGGATTTTTCGCGCATCCGGAGCTAACCCGGGAATCGGACCGCAACTCCTCCGGCAATTACGGCATTCTGGATCAGATCGCCGCGCTTGAATGGGTGCAGAAAAACATCGGCGCCTTCGGCGGAGATCCCCGGCGCGTGACCATTTTCGGCGAATCCGCCGGATCGTGGAGCGTCAATATTCTGACCGCGACTCCGCTGGCGCACGGCTTGTTCCAGCGGGCGATCGGCGAAAGCGGAGCCTTATTCGCGGGCCTTCCCACTCTGGCCGACGCGGAAAAACGCGGGCTGGCCGTGGCGAAACAGCTCGGCGCCGATTCGATCGCGGCGCTGCGCGCCAGGCCCGCCGAGGATCTTCTCAAAGCGCAGGGCAATCTGGCCAGCGCCATCGTGGATGGCTGGCTGCTGCCGCAACAGATTACGGCGATCTACGCCGAGCACAAACAAAACGACGTTCCCTTGTTGATCGGCTCTAACGCGGACGAGGGCACCGCCTTCGTTCCCGCCACGGTAAAGCCGGAGGATTTTAAAGCGATGGTTCAGCGGCGATTTGGCGACGATTCGGCCGCTTTCCTGAAAATTTATCCGGCCAGCGACAGCGAGGAGGCGCATCAATCGGCGGCGGAGCTGGTTCGCGACCAGACCTTCGGCTGGGAGATGCGGACCTGGGCGCGCGCGCAGGCGAAAACGGGAAAATCGAAAATTTTCGTTTATTACTTCAGCCGCGTGCCTCCGGGTCCGTTCGGGGCGCGCCTGGGGGCCTATCACGCTTCCGAAATCCCGTACGTGTTCGGGCACATGAAGGGGCCGCAGGTGCAGGATATCGACAACGAAATCACCCGCGCGATGTCCACCTATTGGGTGAATTTCGCGGTCTGGGGCGATCCTAACCATAAGGACCTTCCCAAGTGGCCGCCTTATCATCTCAAACTGGAGCTCGCCATGAGCTTCGGCCAGCGCATCCAGCCGACCGAGGTGCCCAATAAAAGCGCGCTCGATTTTCTGGACGCGTATTTCCAGAAACACGGTCGCTGGCAATAAAACGCGCTATTCCGCCGGATTTTCCGACAACAGTCTTTTGACGCCATCCGAGCACAAAACGGCCGCGTGCCGGGACGCCGGCTCTAATCCGCCCAGAGCTTGTTCGATCACCGCCGGCGAGAAGGCCGCCAGCTCCCCGCGCGTTTTGCCGATCATCCACTCCGTCAGCGCCGACGACGCCGCGATCGAGGCGGTGCAGCCGCGGGTCTGAAAGCTCGCCGCCGCCACGCGATCGTTTTCAAAGCGCGCCCACAACCGCAGCATGTCGCCGCAGGCCGGATTGGAAACGTCCACCTTGATCGCGGGCGGGTCCAACGCGCCGGCGTTGCGCGGATTTTTAAAATGATCGAGCAGACGTTCGCCGTGCATTCGTGCTTCAATTATCCCTGATGAACGTGGTGGCGGCGCTGATCGAACGCGACGGCCAGGTGCTGATCTGCCAGCGAAAAAGCGGCCGGCACGCGCACAAATGGGAATTTCCCGGCGGAAAAATCGAGCCGGGCGAAAACCCGGAGGACGCCCTGGCGCGCGAGCTGCGGGAAGAGCTCGCGCTCGAAGCGCGCATTGGCGAGGAGTTGTATCGCACCGAGTTTCGCTACGGTCAGGGCCCGCGGATTCACCTCAAATTTTTTCGCGTGCGCGAATTCACCGGAGAGCCGGTGAATTTGCAGTTCGAGCGCATCGAATGGGCCGCCCGCGACGCGCTGCCGGGTTACGATTTTCTCGAAGGCGACGTCGAGTTCGTCCGGAGCCTCGCCGATCACCGCTTATAGCCGATTTTGCGCAAGAAATCGTGGCGCCATTCCGCGTCCAGCTCCGATTCGATTCCCTTGGGCCGCGCGCCGTCGATCACGCCTAAAACGCCGCGGCCCTGTTCTGTTTCAGCGACGATCACCTCCACCGGATTGGCCGTCGCGCAGAAGATCGAGCACACCTCCGGAATGTCGCGAATCCTCCCGAGCACGTTGATCGGATAGCCGTCGCGCAGCGCGATCACGAACAGGTGTCCGGCGCCCACGGCTTCGGCGTTCTCCGTCGCCTTGGCCTTCAGCTCGGCGTCGTTGCCGTCCACGCGGATCAGGCAGGGGCCGGAGGCTTCATTGAAGGCGATGCCGAATTTCATTCCCGGCGCGGTATTGACGATCGCTTCGTAAAGATCCTCCACCGTCTTGATGAAATGGCTGTGCCCGACAATCAGGTTTCCGTTTTCCGGAATTTCCAGGCGAATCGTTTTCAGCTCCATCACTCATAAATAATAGTGGAGTGGCACGGCAGATCCGCAAATCGTCTGAAATCGAAGGCCGCCTGAGCATGCATCGCGACGGCTACGGCTTCGTGATTCCCGACGAGCCGATCCCCGGCCTGAAGGGCGATATCTACATTGCCAAGGAAGCCGCGACGCGCGCCATGCATGGGGATCGCGTGCGCGTTCGCCTCCGCCGCATCGATCCCGAAGGCCGCGCGCACGGCGAAATCGTCGATGTTGTCCGCCGCGCGCATCCGATGGTGGTCGGCGAATTTCACATCCGCCGCAACTCGAATGTCCTCGTTCCGCACGACGATCGCATCCGGCAATGGATTCGCATCCCGGAAGGAATGGAGCTGCCGGCTGCGCAGCCGGAGGTGCATCGCGTGGGCGCGCGCGCCCTCGCCGTCGAATCCGTCGAGGATCTGGAAGGCATGATCGTCACTGCCGAGATTCTCGATTTTGGCGAAGACGGCGAGCGCCCCACCGGCCGCATCGTTGAAGTGCTCGGACATCCCGATGATTTCGGCATCGACGTCGAAATTCTCATCCGCTCCCATCACATTCCCCACCGTTTCCCGGAAGACGTGCTGGAGCAGGCCCGCTCCATTCCCGGTCCGATTCCGGCGCGGGAAATGGCCCGGCGGCGCGACTTCCGCGCGCTGGATATCGTCACCATCGACGGCGAAACCGCGCGCGACTTCGACGACGCGGTCTGGGTGGATCGGCTCGCCAACGGCAACTTCGAGTTGCAGGTTCACATCGCCGATGTGAGTTATTACGTCCGCCCCGGCTCGCCCATCGATCGCGAGGCGAATCTGCGCGGCACCAGCGTCTATTTCCCGGACCGTGCCGTGCCGATGCTGCCGGTCGAGCTTTCCACCGATCAATGCTCCCTTCGGCCGGGGGAGGACCGCCTGGTGATGAGCGTACTGCTGGAGATCGACCCGCGGGGCGAAGTGGTGAACCAGCAGTTCGTCCGCGGCGTGATCCGCAGCGCGGAGCGGATGACCTACACCGCGGTTCACGGCGTGCTTGAAGGCGATCGCGCCCTGCGCAGCCGCTACGCGAAACTGATCTCCCGATTCGAGCTGATGCGCGATCTGGCGGCCATTCTCAACCGGCGGCGCGAACGCCGGGGCTCCATCGATTTCGATCTGCCCGAGCCTCTGCTCGAATTCGACGAGTTCGGCGAAATGACCGGCGTGTCGCGCGCGCCGCGAAACATCGCGCATCGCATTATCGAAGAGTTCATGCTTGCCGCCAATGAAGCCGTGGCGGCGCATCTGGAAGCCGCGGGCGTTCCCATGATCTTTCGCGTGCATGAGCGTCCCGATCCCAAGCGCGTGCTCGAATTCGAAGATATTGCCGCGCATTTCGGCTACTCGCTAGGCGCGGGCGCGGCGCCGGTGAAGCGATTCCGCGGTGAAACGCTGGCGCTCGACAATCCCAATCTGACCTCGCGCAGCTATCAAAAATTGATCGCGAAAATTTCCGGCAAGGCGGAGGAGCGGATTCTCAGCTATCTAATGCTGCGCTCGCTCAAGCAGGCGCGCTACAGCGATCAGAATCTCGGCCACTTCGCTCTGGCGGCGCGCAGCTATACGCACTTCACGTCGCCGATCCGCCGTTATCC
>JAJPHS010000140.1 GCA_021325175.1 Terriglobia bacterium | reverse complement strand
AGTGCGTCGCGCAAATGATCAAGGATCGCGGGGGCATCATTGAAACCGGCTGGTCCGTCGATCGCATCCTCACGCAAAACGGCCGCGTCACGGGAGTTGAAGCCGTTCGCCAGGACGGCGCGCGTAAACAGTTCCTGGGCGATTACGTCTTTTCGACCATGCCGATCAAGGAGCTGATCCGGTCGCTCGACGCCGACGTTCCGGAAAATGTCCGGCAGGTCAGCGAAGGGCTGATTTATCGCGATTTCATCACCGTCGGCATGCTGCTCAACAAACTTAAGATCAGCGACAAGGACGGCCCCGATTCGGCCGGCGCGCGCCTGCTCAAAGACAACTGGATCTACGTGCAGGAGCCCGACGTACTGGTGGGGCGCATCCAGATTTTCAACAACTGGAGCCCCTACATGGTCTCCGATCCGCAAAAAGTGTGGATGGGCCTGGAATATTTTTGCAACGAGACCGACGAGCTTTGGAATAAGCCGGACGCGGAAATGATCGCGCTCGCCGCCGAAGAAATGGAGCGTATCGGGATCTTTTCGCGCTCCGATCTTCTCGACGCCGTGGTGATCCGCGTCCCCAAAACCTACCCGGCGTACTTCGGCACCTACGATCGTTTTCAGGAGCTGCGCGACTACATCGATAAATTCGAAAATCTATACCTGGTCGGCCGCAACGGGATGCACCGCTACAATAATCAGGACCATTCCATGCTCACGGCCATGACCGCCGTCGATAACATCATCGAGGGCCGGACGGATAAATCCAATATCTGGGCCGTCAATACAGAACAGGATTATCACGAAGCGAAAACGGAAGCGCCGCAACAGCAGACCAAAAAAGTAACGGCCTGAAAAGCAGTACGGTCATGCCGGATCTTGCCGCAACACCGGTTCGAAAGCGCCCGCCGCTTCGCGATCTCCTCCTCGGCGCCTCCGAAAGCACCAGCATCCAGTTCGCGCGATACACCGTGGTTGGCGGAATCGCCTTCGCCGTCGATTTCGGCGTTCTCTTTCTGCTGACGCGTTTCGCCGGGATTTATTATCTGACCTCCGCGACGATTTCTTTCGTGCTCGGGCTCGCCGTGAATTACGCGCTCAGCCGCCGCACGATGTCCAACGCCACGCTTGAATTCACCATGTTTGCGCTGATCGGCGTCGCCGGACTCGGCTTGAATGAGCTCGGCACGAATCCGCCGGGATGATTTCCGCAAGCGAACAAATCGAAGCGGTCAACGCCCTCCAAACGAAGTACCGCGCCGTGCTCGTCACGCCGGATTACACGATCTACGAAAGACAATCCTGAACGGTTCGCGGTCCGGGCATTCCGATTCGACTCTTTCGTTAATATATGTACGTGAAACGCACGCTTGCATCTTTCCTTCTGCTTTTGCCCGCGTTCGCCGCGCCGCCGACGCCGGAAAGCCACTTCGGACACAAGATCGGCGTCGATAACGAGCTGCTCGATTGGGATAAAGTCGTCAGCTATTTTCAGGCGCTTGAACAATCGAGCGACCGGATCAAATTCAAGGAGCTCGGCAAATCCGTCGAGGGCCGGCCGCAGATCGCCGCGATCATCTCCTCGGCGGCCAACATCAGGAATCTCGATCACTACCTCGATATCCAGCGCCGCCTCTCGGACCCGCGCCGCACCACCCCGGCCGAGGCCGCGCGCCTTGAAGCCGAAGGAAAAGCGATCGTCATGATCACCTGCTCGATCCACGCCACCGAGGTCGCCTCAACCCACACCGCGGTCGAGTTCGCCTATCGCCTGCTGACCGAGCAAAATCCGAAATTTCGCGCGATTCTCGACAACGTGATCCTTCTTCTGGAGCCGTCGCAAAATCCCGACGGAGTCGATATCGTCACCCGCTGGTACCGGCAAACGCGCGGCACGCCCTACGATGGATCGAACCCGCCGGAGCTCTATCATCACTACGTCGGCCACGACGATAATCGCGACTGGTACATTTTCACGCAGCCGGAAACCCGCAACACCGCTTCGCTCGAAAATCAGTGGCATCCCCAGATCGTTTACGACGTCCACCAGATGGGTCCCAACGGAGCGCGCCTGTTCGTTCCGCCGTGGATGGATCCGGTGGACCCCAACATCGATCCCATCCTGGCGAGCATCTGCAACATGATCGGCACCGGCGTCGCCACCGATTTGTATGCCGCCGGAAAAACCGGAATCGCCATCAACGGCGTCTACGATTTCTGGTCGCCCGCGCGGCAGTATCAGGCTTATCACGGCGGCGCGAGAATTTTAACCGAATCGGCCAGCGCGAAGCTCGCCACCCCGATCACGATCAAGCCCGAGGACATCGCCGAAAACGCCCTTGGCTATAATCCGCGCGAAAGAAGCTGGAATTATCTGGTCCCCTGGATGGAAGGCGCCTGGCATCTGCGAGACATCATCGATTATCAGGAAATCGCCTGGGAATCGATTCTGTATCAGGCCGCCATCAGGCGAAGCGACATGCTTCGCTATTTCTATCAGATCAACAAGGATAACGTCGATCGGGCAAGCCCCAACGCGTTCGTGATTTCCGCAAAGCAAAACGATCCGGGCGCCGCCAGGAAAATGCTCGAAACCCTGGCCTTCGGCGACATCGAGATTCAGCGCGCCTCCGATGCTTTCACCGCGGATGGAAAGCCGTTTCCCGCCGGAAGCTACGTGATCAGTATGCATCAGCCTTTTTCCGGATGGGCAAAAACATTGCTTGAAGTGCAAAACTATCCCGATTTGCGGCTGTATCCCGGCGGCCCGCCGAAGCGCCCCTACGACGTCACCGCGCAGACGCTGCCGTTGCTGATGGGCGTCGATGTCGCCACCGTGAAAGATAGCTTCACCGCGAATCTGAAACCCGCTACACGGTACAGTTTCGAATTGGACCATCCCAAACCCCCGGCCGGCTTCCCGGCAAGCGATGTGGATTCATGGAGAGAAGTGACCAGGATCTGGAAATCCGGAAAGCCGGTTTATCGTGACACCGCCACGGGCGATTTTTATGAATCCGCGGGCAATGGCCGAAAAGAAATTCCCGCGCCGCGCATCGGCATGTACCAAAGCTACAATCCCAGCATGGACGAGGGCTGGACGCGCTGGCTCTTCGACGATTTCGGTTTCGTCCAGACCTCGCTCCATAACGCCGATATTCAGGCCGGCGGCCTGCGGCGGCGCTTCGACACGATTATCATCCCGGATCAGCAGCGCGGCCAGATCGTGAATGGCCACCGCCCCGGCAGCATGCCTCCTCAATATTGCGGCGGAATCGGCGAAAAAGGCTCGGCCGCGCTGAAGGAATTCGTCGAGCAGGGGGGAACCCTGATTCTGCTCAATCACGCATCCGACTACGCCACGCAGGACTTGGGCGTGAAAGCCAAAAACGTGCTGGCCGGAGTCGCCAGTCGCGATTTCTATTCGCCAGGGTCGTTGCTAAACGTGAGTTTGAATCCGAAAAGTCCGCTGGCTTACGGAATGCCCGAGCGCATCACCTTGTGGAGCGAGCAGAGCCCGGCTTGGGACGCTCCGGCCGAGGACGTCGTGGCTCGTTATCCCTCGGACCACGTGCTCGCTTCGGGTTGGCTGCTCGGCGAAAAATATCTCGCCGGCAGGGCCGCGCTGTTGGATGTGCCCGTGGGCCAGGGCCGCATGATTCTCTTCGGAATGCGGCCGCAGTATCGTGGACAGAGCTATCAGAATTTCAAGCTGCTGTTCAACGCGCTCGTTTATCGCTAAGCGCCGCTATTTGCGCTTCTCCGCGACGGCGACCACTTCGACGCCGCGCTTGCGGCGATCCGCGGCGGCAGCTTGGCGGTGGCGCGCCGCTTCCTCTTGCCGCCGAACGTGAATTTCTTCCTCTGTCGCCAGCCGGTGCGACTTGGCGAGAATCATCTTTGCCGCAATGCGCGCCGGCGCTTCGACCAGCGCGCCGTCGCGGCTGGCCAGCCAGACGTCGGCCGGCAAGCTCGCCGCCAGCGCGTGGAGATCCTGCCAGTACTTTCTAAGATCACGCATCGCCGCCGCCTCGCAGCGCCCGGGCGATCTCTTCCATCGCACGCCGCTTTTCCTCCGCGCTCATCAGCGGATGAATGTCTTCCATCTTGATCGCTTCCCGCTGGCGCCGCCCTTCCATCTCCTGCGCCACGGAGCGGCGCAGTTCCTCCAGCGCCGCCGCGTCCAGCTCCCGGACCAATGCTCTGAATTTCGATTTCATCGTCTGTTCCTTTCGTTGTAGGCGCGCTCGATTTCGTCGGCGTTGGCCGAAATCTGGATCGCCATTTTCTTCAAGGCCGCCGCGCGGGCAAGCAGCGCGCCGGAAACGCCCTTCGATAAATCGACGGGCAGCACCATCTCCTCGGTAATCGCCTCGCGCATTTGCCCCAGCACGCGTTCGGCGCGCTCCCGCGCGATCGATTCCAGCGCCCGCGCGCGCGACATGGCCGCATGCGACTCGCCGCGCAGGGCCGCGATCTGCGCCAGCGGCAGCAAATGCTCGATAATCTGCTCAATCGCGCGCGTCACCAGGCCGTTCTCGCTCTCAATCGCGATCTGCGCAAGCAGTTTCTTGAAATCTGGTTTTTCGCCGGCGCACGCGCTCGCCACCAGCGTCTCGATCGCGGTCCGCGCCGCCGCGGCCGCCTGCTCGCGCAGTTCGCGAGCCAGCCCGCTCAACACCCGCTCCGCTTTTTTCAGTTTCGATAGATGCTCCTCGGCGTCCTGGTGCGCCGCGACGGCTGCGACAACCTCGGCCTGCTGCTCGGCGGTTGCGATCGATTCCTCGACCCGTTTCTGTAAATCCTGCGCCAGGCGATGCTCGTCCTCGATAGCAACGGCTTCGAGGGTGGGCGTTCTGGCGAGATCGAAACTCATAGGGATCTCCTCTGCGCCGATGTTATCGCGCGCGCCGCCGCGCCCAAGCCCGCAAAAACGTCAATTTGGTGAAAAAACGAAGTAAATTCGCGCGCAAAACGCCGCTTCCGGCGCAGGATCGGGGGATTTTTGTAAGCAATCTAAGCAATTCACCTCGTACCCCCCACCGCCCAGCCCCTGTTAGCATGCGGAGTGGGATATTGTATGTGCCGGCTGATGCTCGTCCTATTGCTCGGTATTACCGGATACGCGCAGTCTTTGGTCGAAAACGCCGCCGCGGCAGCCGGAGGCAGCGTCGGAGGAGTCGCGGGGAAAAAAGTCGGCGAGGGCCTCGCCGGCATTTTCAACAAGGTCGATAAAACCACCGCGAAAGCCGCCAAAACCCGCGTTTCGAAGGCGCAATTGAGCGATGCTTCCGACGAGTTGATGGAGGTCGGACCCGGCGTTCCCAGAAGTGCACCGTCCGTTCCGCCGCCCCCGCCGATTCATCGCGCCGTGGTTCGCAAAGTGGCGCGAACTCCCGCGCCCGTTCCGATTACGCCCGTGGTGCTAGCCGCGCCGCCGCCTCCGCCGCCGCAGGTCACTGGCGACGATCTCAATAAAATCTCCACCGGAATGAAGCGGGATGCGCTGCTGCAACTCGGGCCGCCCGCCGTTCGCATCACCATGTTCGAGGACGGGCACCTGCTTGAAATTTACCGTTACATGGCGAATGAGACGATTGTCGGCGTGGTGCGCCTGATCGATGGAAATGTAGCAGCCGTGCAAATGCCCTAAGATGGGCGTGTGCTGATCCGCGTTCTCACGCCGGAAGACGCGATTCCTTTTTCAAAACTACGGCGCGAACGGCTGGAAGAATCGCCGCGCGCCTTCGCCGAATCGCTCGCCGAGCACGATTCCCTCCCGCTTTCAAAAATCGCCGAGCGCCTCTCTCGCTCTCACGATAACTTCGTCGTCGGCGCGTTTTCGCCCAAAGCGGAACTGATCGGAATGGCGGGATTCGCGCGAAATCCGCGCTTGAAAAGCCGTCATAAGGGTGTAATTTGGGGCGTTTATGTCCGGCCGCGCTGGCGCGGTGCGGGCGTGGGGCGCGCGCTCTTAACCGAGTTAATTCGCCAGGCGAAAGAATACCCCGGCCTGGAGCAGATTCATTTGACCGTCTCCACCACGCAGGTTGCCGCTCGGCGCTTATATGAATCCCTTGGATTTGAAGTATTCGGGCATGAGCGCCACGCGCTCAAAATAGGTGACGATTACGTGGATGAAGACCACATGGTGCTGTGGTTAACGCCGCGCTGATTCTCTTTTTCTTCGATCGGCGATCCAGCCTGACCGGGATTGTAGAAAATGATTTTTCCGTGATATTAAGTAAGCAGTTCGGAACGCTGGAAAAATTGATGTAGGACGTGCTCGCAAAATATCAGCGTGCTGTCCGGGCCTACAGACTTGCGGTTCTCGTTCTCGCCGGCAAGCATGGTGAGGAGTTCGATGCGTACTCCAAAAAAGTGGAGCGGCTGCATCGAATCGCCCGGTCCATCCGCCGGAAACTTGAGCTTGAGCTCTTCCCGCCGCGATGGCGCGACCGCCTCTCGAAGGAAGCAAAGCTGCGCTCGAGCGATTCAGATTGAACAATTTGGCGCGGTAGGGGATCAGGCCAGAGGGTATAATCGGGTTGTGCGCCAAATATTGCTGATCGCGGTGACCGCGCTTGCCGTTGCTTGTTCCCGCGATATTCAGAATCCCGAGGCCGTCAAGCAGGGAGTGCTTCAATACCTGGACGAAAGAAAGGCGCAAACCGGTCTCGATCCGGCGCAGATGCAGATCGATATCGGCTCGCTTTCCTTTGAAAAGGATGAAGCGCGCGCATCCGTAATATTTCGTCCGAAAAATCAGCCGGACCCGCAGCCGATGAGCATCACCTATGTGCTGGACCGCAAGGGCAACCAATGGGTGGTGCGTCCGCACGCGGCCTCCAGCGGGAATCCGCATGGGGCGGAAATGCCGCCGGGCCATTTCGGCGCGGCAGAAGGGCGCGACGGCACATTGCCCCCCGGCCATCCGGCAATTCCGGAAGGCTCGCGGCCATGAAAACGGTCGCCGTGTTGGGCGGAGGACCGGCGGGAGCGTTCGCGGCCGAAGGATTGGCGCGCGCCGGCATGCGCGTGATCGTGTTCGATGAAAAACTCGCCTGGGAAAAGCCCTGCGGCGGCGGATTGACGTTTAAAGCGTACAAGGAATATCCGTTTTTGATCGAAAACGACACGCCCAAGCGGCTCGTCACGGAGACATCGATCGCGGCGCCGAAAGCCGGGGAAGTGAAGATGGCGTTGAGGCGCCCGCTGGTGATTTATTCGCGCTTCGATTTAAACCGCATGCTGCTGGAGCGAGCCGGGCGCGCCGGAGCCGCGATCGAAAAAACGCGCGTGCTTGGAATCGAGCGGCGGCACCAGGGCTGGACGCTGCGCACGCGATCCGGCGCGGCCGAAGCCGATTTTTGCATCATCGCGACGGGCGCGCGGAATCCGCTGCGCGAAGTCGGAACCGAGTGGCGCACCGGCGATACGATGAGCGCGCTCGGTTACTATGTTCCGGATTCGCGGGAGCGCATCGATATTCAATTCCTGGAACAGCTTGAAGGATATATTTGGGTTTTTCCGCGCTGCGGACATCTTTCCGTCGGCATCTGCGGCAAGGGAGAGCCGGCGCAGTCGCTGCGCGCGCGGCTGGAGCGATACATGGACGAGCGCGGCATTCGCTGGAAAGGATCGGCGTTCTACAGCCACATGCTGCCCTCGCTTGAAACCCCGGGATGGAGGCGGAACCGCGTGGCCGGCGAGGGTTGGCTGGCGGTGGGCGACGCCGGGGGACTGGTGGATCCGATTACCGGGGAAGGCTTGTACTACGCCATGCGATCCGGCGATCTGGCGAGCCGCGTGATCATTGAGGACGCGCATAATTTTTCTGAAAAGGCCGCCGCGTATCGCGCGCTTCTTCGCCGCGAGTTCGCCCTCGATCTGGAGTTCGCGGCGATGCTCGCCAAGCGCGTTTTTCTGGGCCGCTTCATGTTTAACACGGTGCCGGCGCGCATGATCCAGTTCATCCGCCGCAGCCCGCGTTTTCGCGATCTGATGCAGGATCTGTTCGCCGGCACGCAGCCTTATCTGACGCTCAAAAGCCGCCTGCTTCGCAATTTGAACGGAACGCTTCAGGAAGTGCTGATGAATTTCTTTCTGAATCGCGTGATTCCGGAGCGCTCGGCGAGCTTATGAAAACGGCGCAATCCGCGGCCTGGTTCGCGCGAGCGCAATCGCGCATCCCGGGCGGCGTGAATTCGCCGGTCCGCGCCTTTGGCGGCGTGGGCGGATCGCCGCCGTTTATCGCGCGCGGGCAAGGCTCGCGCATCTTCGATATCGACGGCAACTCCTACCTCGACTACGTCGGGTCCTGGGGACCGCTGATTTAGGACACCGGCACGTCGCGGTGATCGAAGCGGTGCGCGCCGCGCTCGAAGACGGCACCAGCTTCGGCGCGCCCACCGAGCGCGAAGTGGAAATGGCGGAACTGATCGCGCAGATCATGCCGTCGATGGAGATGTCGCGGCTGGTCAACTCCGGAACCGAGGCGACGATGAGCGCCCTGCGCCTGGCGCGCGGATTCACGGGCCGCGAGCTGACCATCAAATTCGAAGGATGCTATCACGGGCACGTCGATTCGCTGCTGGTGAAGGCGGGTTCGGGCATGGCGACGCTGGGAATCGCCGACACGGCCGGCGTGCCCGCTGGATTTGCCTCGAGCACGATCGCGCTGCCGTTCAACTCGATCGCGGCGGTGGAGAAAGCGTTCGGGCAGCACGGCGATAAGATCGCGTGCGTGATCGTCGAGCCGGTGGCCGGCAATATGGGCTGCGTTCCGCCGCTTCCGGGATTTCTCGAAGCCCTGCGCGAGCTGACCGCGCGCCACGGCGCGCTGCTGATTTTCGATGAGGTGATGACGGGGTTTCGTCTGGCGCTGGGCGGCGCGCAACAGCGATTCGGCATTACGCCCGATCTGACGACGCTCGGGAAAATTATCGGCGGAGGATTGCCGATGGCGGCTTATGGCGGCCGCGCCGAAGTGATGAAGCGCGTTGCGCCGCTGGGGCCGGTGTATCAGGCGGGAACATTATCGGGCAATCCGCTGGCGGTGGCCGCGGGGCTGGCGATACTGCGCTTTTTGCTGGCGCATCCCGATATTTACCAGCAACTAGAGACGCGCGCCGCGGAACTATGCGCGTCGCCGCCGCCGGCAGTGACGGTGAATCGCGCCGGATCGATGTTCACGTTCTTCTTTACCGATCGCCCGGTGACCGATTGGGAATCGGCCAGGCGGTGCGATACGGTGCGGTTCGCGAAATTTTTCCATCACATGCTGGAGCGCGGGGTGTATCTGGCGCCGTCGCAGTTCGAGGCGGGTTTTGTCTCGGCGGCGCACAGCCAAGAGGATATCCGGCGGACGGTGGAAGCCGCGCGCGAGTTCTCGAACTGAGCGATGAACCCGCCCGATCCAAAGTGACCATCGGGCTTTGTGAAAGCTGCGCGTTTTGCAGGCTGATCCGGTCCGATCGCGGATCCATCTTCTATCTATGCGAGCGATCGTTTGACGATCCGGCGTACCCGAAATATCCGCGTCTTCCCGTGCTCGCCTGCAACGGTTATCGCGGCCGGCCGGACGAAACGGAACGTTCCGAACCCACGGCATGAATACCGGGGCTAATCCACGTTGGGAGATTTAACCGCGCCCCTTGCGCGCGGCGGCGCCCTTGGCGATTGCGCGCGCGGAATATCCGACGCCGGCGACGAATCGCAGCAGCGGGCCGTGCGCCGGCACCGCGCTCGCTCCGGTAAAGTACAACCCCGGAACCGACGACTCCAGATGCGCCGACAGCGCCGGGCAGTGAGTGCCCGTTTGCATGCGAACGCGCTCCAGCAGGCTCGCCGAGAGAATGCCCGGTTTGGCGACATCGAGCGAGTATCCGGTGGCGAGCAAAACGTGATCGGCGGAGGCGCGCGAGGAATCGTCGAACACCAGCGCGATTCCGGTCCCTTCGGGTTTTGCCGAGACGACCACTCGTCCCGGCTTGTAGCGAACCCCGCCCATGCGCGGCGCCAGCCATCCGGCGGCGGCTGGACGCAGGCAGCGCTTGCTGAATTTCTCGCGAAGCGCGTGCGGCCACAGGCGAACGACGTGCGGAACCTCCACCAGCCAATCCAGCGGGAACGGCCCGACGCCGCTCGGAGCGCGCATCCAGTGCATCATCGTTTTCGCTCCTTCCCAACCGATCCAGCGGATTTCCCCGCGCGAAATCAACTCGACTTCCGCGCCCGATTCGGCGAGCAGGGCCGCGGATTCCACCGCGCTCTGCCCGCGCCCGATGACGGCTACCCGCTGCCCTTTAAACCTGCCCAGGTCAATATGACCGGCGGTGTGGCTGACCAGCTCCGGGGGCAAGCCCCGGAACACTTCCGGGACGAATTCCTGATTCAGAAGGCCGGTGGCGACCACGACGCTTTCGCTATCGAAGCGTTCGCCGTCTTCCAAGAGTATGCGGAACCGATCGCCGATGCCTTCGACGCGCAGCACCTTGCGGCGATCGAGGTCGGGCACGGTTTGGCGCTGGAACCACTCGCCGTAGTGGATGAAATCTTCAATCGGAATCGGCGCGGTGCGGCGGATCGCGCCGGTGGCGGCATACTCATTGAGCGAATATCGCCCGCCAGGCGCGGAAAAGTTCGATGCGTCCCAGGCCGAGCGCAGCTTCATGCCGGTGGGCATGTGACCGCGCCAGAAAGACATGGGCTCGCCGAAAGTGCGCGTTTCAATTCCCGCGCCGCGCAGGTGCGCCGTCGCGGAAAGGCCGGAGGGTCCGGCTCCGATGACCGTCATGCGGCAGGCGGATTTGGGCGCGCGAACTTTCGCGCTGGCCGCGGCCGGTTTTACGGGTGTCAGGCTGGCATTCATGGGATCTAGTTCACCTTTTTTCGTTGAAGGGTGGTTATCGCTGGTAGCACCTGGCCATTGCAGGCGGGTTTCGTCAAAACTCGATGAAAGGTCATCATTTACAAAGGATGCTCAAGTTGAAAATCTATCGATGGTACTGTGCGGCCTTGAACTTTAGAACTGGATCCGCGGCTTTCGCGGTCAGAAGCCGGGTATAAAGCTCCTCCCAGCGCGAGGCGACGCGATCCTGGGAAAACAGCGAATTGGTTCGGGCGCGGCCGGCGGCGCCCATCGCCCACCGATCGACGTCCGGAAGCGCCATCAGCCGCAACATCGCCGAGCCGAGCGCGTCAGGGTCGGCCGGGCGGACCAGGTAGCCGGTTTCGCCATCCTCCACCACTTCGGAATTTCCGCCCACATCGGTAGCGACAATGGGCAGCGACGCGGCCGAGGCTTGCAGCAGCGCCATCGGCAAGCCTTCGCTGCGCGAGGACATGACGTAGGCGTCGGCGGCAGCCATCAACTCCGGGATATCCTGGCGAACGCCCATCAGGCGAACCGATTCGTTCAAGGTCCGGGCCGCGATCTGCCGGCGGATCGCGTCCGTTAACGAGCCGTTCCCGCAAATGAGCAGGGTCGCGCGGCGCTGGCCCGCGCAAACGCTGGCAAACGCGTCGATCATGGTGGAGTAATCCTTGACCGCCTCCAGGCGCCCGGCGGCGAGCCAGACAAAGCGTCCATCGAGAGCGAGCATCGACCGCAGGCGAGCGCGCGTCTCCGGATCGGGGCGATAAAGACCGGTATCGACGAAGTTCGGAAGCGGCAAAACCTTTCCTTGGGGTACAGATCCGTTCAGGATGCACTGCTCGGCGGCGGCGCGGCAGACGGTGGTGGTAAGATCCGCCCAGCGATCCGTAATACGGTGCGCGATTTCGCGCATCCGGGGCGATCCGCGGCGCACGGCGTTCATGTGCAATCCGTGCAAAGTGCAGATCAGCACCGGTACCCGGGTGAGCGGGCGAACCGCGCGCGCCAGCAGATTGGCGTGGGTCATGTGACTGTGCACAAGATCCGGCTGGAACAGATCGATGATTTTTTTGAGGCGAAGCACGGCGCGGGGATCGGGCACGCCGCGTTTCATAGACAACGAATAAACCGGTATGCGCGCCGCGCGAACTTCGGCAGAAAGCTCCCCGGGCGGGAGCATCGAAACCAGGACGGCGTTCCATCCGCGGCGATGCAGCGCGGCGGCGAGCTGCATCACCTGCACTTCGGCTCCGCCGTGCGTCATCAGGTTGGTCGAAAGCAGCAGAATTTTACGGCCCTCGCCGGCGCCGGCGATTGTGGGTGCGAGCATGGGAAACGATGCGGTCATTCGCTCCTCCCCGCGGCCGCCGCTAAAACCGGTTGGCTTTCTTGGCTGAAAACCGCGGCCATTTGGGCGAGCGACTGCATACTCATGAATTGCAATTTGCCTTCATCGCGGAGGTGGCGGGCGCACTGGAGAATTTGGCGCAGGCCGCCGAGCATCTCCGCCGATTTCGGCGCGAGATCGGTGGGATGAAACCAGAGATGAAATACGCGGCCGCTTTCGGCGGCCGCCTCCAGTCCTTTCACCGCCCGTTCGACGCGGCGCGCGACCGGGATCGCGCTGCGGACGCCGCGCGCTGGAGTAAACAGCATAGAGCCGGGGACCTGCCAGAGGCCGTCCGGGTGACGCGCAGGCATCACCACCGGCGGTGGCGCGGCGCGCACAATATCCCAGGCGTGGCCGAGGCGATGTTTCCAGCCGCGCCGGTTCGTCTGATGATGCCAGCTCGCGTCCTGGCAGCGGAAAATGGCGTATCCGAATTTGGCCAGCAGGGCGGTGTGCGCGACGCGATTGCGCGGGAACGCGAAGGATTTCAGAACCAGGTTCATCGAGCGCGCGCTTGCTTGAAGTTGCGCGAGTTCGGCGGCGGCGGCTTCCGCCGTGCACATCGGATCGGTGAAGGGCAGGTGCGTGAAGCCGTGTCCTCCGATTTCCTGGGGAACCGGACAATCGTAAATGCGGCGGACCAGGTCGCGGGCGTACAGCTCTTCTTTCGCCAAGCCGCTGAAATCGCCGAGACGCGAGTCGTTCGAGCGCGCTCCGCTGCGCAGCCGGCGGCGCGCGGCGATAGCGGCTTCGGGATCGAGAAAAAGCTGGCCGACAACGCACCAGGTGGCCGGAAGGCGGAACTCGCGGAACAGATCGAGCAGTCCATCGACGATGGTCGCGCGCTCCTCGGCGCAGAGCCGGCGGAACGAATTGCGGCTGGAGCGGTCGATGGTGCCCCAGAGCAGCTCGAAGTCGAGGCTGACGGTGAAAACTCCGGTCGGGAAACGGTCTTGGTCTCTCATGATATCGTTTGTTGTGCCGTTCATTGGGGATTTTGGCTCTCTAAGTCGAAGCCCAGCGATTGCCACTGGGAAAAAGTGAGGCGCGTGCCGCTGGGGAGCACCCAGGCGAGTGGCGTGACGGAATAAAACATGTTGTGATTCGAGATCAGCCCCGGCTGCGTGGCGGAGTCATTCAGGCGGATATAGCCGCGGAAAGTATCGGCGGTGGGGGTGAGATAGCAGAACGTGTTTTGCTCGATGCGCCAGGAGCCGCTGCCGCCGATCTCGACCCCCATCGCGGTGATCGCCGGGCTATCGACCAGCACCAGGTTGCGGCGCGCGTAGGCGCGGGTGGCGGTGTAGCCGCCGTACTGGCGCAGCGCGTTGTCGTAAAACGTATTGTTCTCAAGCAGAATATCGAGCCGCATTCCTTCGTTTCCCAGATAGAGCCCGGCCGAGGCGTTTTCATGAATGTAATTGCCGGTTATCTTGACGTCGCCGTGGAAGGTGCCGGTGATGCCTCGTCCGGCCTGGTTTTGCGCCGGATTGCCGTTGGCGTAGACGTCGTTGCCCGCGATGCGGACGTCCTGAAGCGTGGTGAAGTCCGGCGAGGTGTGGCCGAGAAAGATGCCGTTGGCGGAGTTCCAACCGGTTCCGCCGATCTGATGATGAATCGAATTGTTGCGGATGAGGAAGCGGTGGTAAGTGTTGGCGTCGCCGTCGATGCGGATGCCGTCCCAGGATGCGGTGGTGTCCAGCGCGTTGCCGAAGATCTGGCTATCTTCGATGGTTACGTCGTTGGAATTGTAAACTAAAATTCCGAATGTTTTCGAGCCGGTCACGATCACGTCGCGAATCCGGATACCGGTTCCGCCATAGATGTTGATCCCGGCGCCGGAAGAGTTTCTGACGATGATCGCGGTGATCACCACGTCGTGCAGATTATGGGCTTTGAGAAGTCCGGTCGAGGCGGCGGAGGCGACGCCGGTTCCATCGATCGCCGGCGCGGGATCCGCCGCATCGCCGTAGGCGCCGATCGTGACGGGAGCGAGCGGCGCGCCGGAGCTTTCAAAAATCAGCGGCTCATGCCACACATCACCGCGCTTGAGCAGGACGGAATCGCCGGGCTGAAGCTGCTGCGCGGCGGCGCGGGCAAGCGTCTGCCAGGCCTGATCCGGCGATTGGCCGGAAGCCAGATCCGATCCGTTGGCGCGATCGGCGTAATAAACGGTGGCGCCCGCCGGAGCGGCCAGGATCACCGTCAGAATTAAAAAATTTTTCTTCATCGCAAAAACCGGGATCCTTGCTTCGTTAGTACGCCCCTTCGCCAAGGAGCACCGTACGGATGGTGCGCGCCAGCAAATAGATATCCAGCCACGGCGACCAGTTGCGCACATAATAGGCGTCGAGCTCCACGCGTTTCGAATACGATGTCGTGCTGCGTCCGGAGACCTGCCATAATCCGGTGAGCCCCGGGGTGACGCGGCAATAGAGGTTGAAGCCGTCGCCGTATTTCGTCACTTCGTCATTCACGATGGGCCGCGGACCCACCAGGCTCATTTCTCCGCGCAGCACGTTCCAGAGCTGCGGCAGCTCATCGAAGCTGATTTTGCGCAGCAGCCGGCCGAGCGGCGTGATGCGCGGGTCGCGGCGCAGCTTCATGTTCTCGCGCCAATACTGTTCTTCGGCGGGATGATCCTTGAAATATTTTTCGAGAATCTCCGCGCCATTCAAATACATGGTGCGGAACTTCCACATTTTGAACCTCCGCCCGCCGCGTCCGATGCGGCCATGGCTGAACAGCACGCCGCCGGGCGATTCCAGGCGGATCAATGCGGCGATCAACAGCATCAGCGGGAGCAGGAGAATCAATAACGCGCCGCTGACGGCGAGATCGAAGGCGCGCTTTGCCAGGCGGTGGCTGGGGACCAGAAGATCGCGCCGCAGCTCCAGCGCGACGCCGCCGCAGACGTCCCGCGTCTCGACGCCGAAGCTCGAAAATCCGCCCAGGCCGGGCATCAGGTAGATTTTGGAAAAAACATTGGCGTGTGATTCGAGCATGCGCGGCAGGCCCTGGCGCTGAAGATCGGAGAACATTACAATGGCGCGGCGAATCCGCAGACGGCGCGCGTAGAGCGGCGCGGAGGTATACGGGCCCAAAACAGGAACGCCAAGAATTGTCGCAGGCGCGCCGCCCTCGGCCAGGAACACGGCGGCCGGACGCAGGCCGGTTTCCGGCTGAGCCTGCAATCCCTCAATCAACTGGCGGGCCGTTTCCTGCGTGCCGAAAACCGCGACCGGACACCCCCAGGACGGCGCACCCGAACTGGCTTTGCGAACCAGCGCGCGGGCGCAGGGCACCGCGACCAGCGTCATCAGCCAGGCCCCGAGAAACGCCGCGCGGGAATAATCGATACCGGCCTTGAATAGAAACAACAAAACCGCGAAAAGAACGAAAACCAGCGTGGTGGCCGCGCTGAGGCGGCGAATTTCGCGCACCGGATGATGCGCCACTGGTGAATATTGTCCAAACAGGGCGTAGGCCAGCGGGAACAGCAGCAGCGCTGCGCAGCTTCGGGCGTAGAAGGCCAGCTCGAAATGTCCGCCGAGGGCGGAACGCAGCAGCACCGCCGCCAGGAACGGAACGGCGGCGCCGGCGAGATCGGCGCAGAGAATATTCAAAATGCGCAAGCCCGGCCGGAATTTTCCAGCGGCTGGCGCGGCGAGCGCGAGAGCCGGAGTCATACCTGTTCCCCCGCCGGAACTCGCTGCTCGATCGCGGCGCCGAGCAGGCGTTGATAAAGGTCGAACGTTTTGGCGCAGGTCATCGAAAAAGTGAAGTGGCGCTGGTAACGCGCGCGCGCGGCGCGGCCCATTCGCGCGCGAAGGTCCGGATCGGCGATCAGGCGGCGCAACGCACCGGCGAGCGCTCCGGCATCGCCGCGCGGGACCAGCAAACCCGTTTCCGGGATCACGGCTTCCGCGACTCCGCCGACATCGGTGGCGACCACCGGAAGGCCCGCGCGCATCGCTTCCAGAATGCCGCGCGGAAAACCCTCCGAACGCGAGCTCAACACAAAAAGCTGAGCCTGGCTTAACCGTTCGGCGACGTTCGTCGATGAGCCGGAAAACAGGACGCGGTTTTCAAGCCCGAGCCGCCACGCGCGGCGTTTGGCCTGCTCGAGCAGCGGACCGGCGCCGATGAATTCAAGGCTCCACGGAATATCGCGCAGACGCGATAAGGCTTCAAGCTGCAAAGCCTGATCCTTGGGGGGTTCGAACCGGGCCACAGTGATCAGGTGCGGCGGTTCGGTCTCCGGATGGGCACGCAGATCGGGCGGAACATCGTGTACGCCGTTGTGAATCACTTCGAATCGATCCATTGGGCCGATGCCGCGGCGCGCGGCGAGATCCTGCTCAGCCTGACAGACATTCACGATGCGCGCGGCGAGCGGCGCGGCGAGCCGCTCGGCCAACGTGAAAATCAACCCGCCGGCGCGCGACACGCGGTCGCCGATGGACCATCCGTGCGCCGTGAACAGACACGGCACGCCCGCGATTTTTGCGGCCACGCGGCCTAGCAGACCGGCTTTGGCCGTGTGCGCCGAAACCAGATCGGGCCGGAGGCGGCGCAGCGCGGCCACGATCCGTACCAGGGCCGCGGCGTCGCGCAGCGGATGAATGCTGCGCCGCAGCGCCGGAACAACTTCGCAGGGGATGCCGTGACGTTGAAACTCCTGATAGGCTTCGCCGGCGCCGCCGGCGAGGACGGTGGCGCGGTTTCCGGAGCGGATCAGCACGCGCGCCAGATCGCGGACGTGAATGGTGGCGCCTCCGACCGCATCGCCGCGCGTGATCAGATAGACGACATGCATGGCTACTGCCCCGCTCCGGCCGCCGCGCGGAGCTTTCGAAAACATGCTTCAAACAGCGTGTCTTCCAGCGAGCGCCGCCGCGAACGGAACTGCGATTTCAGCTCGGCCAGGCTCACCAGCCGGCCGCGATATCTCTCGACATCGGCCTTGAATCGCGCGATCTGCGCGGTACCCCAGGCATTCAGGTGAAGGCAAACCGTCCATGTGCCGGCCGGCATCGAGCGGAATCGGCCGAGCTGTTGCGGAACCCACAACAAGCCGCGCGCATCGGCAAACGGCGCGAGCGCGTAGCCGTCGCTGATGCAATCGATGCCCAGTTCGGCGAGTAAGGCAACGGTGGTTTTATCGAAGGAATGAGCGGGCGCGACCCAGGCGTCGGCGCGAACCCCTTCCGCGGCGAAAATCGCCAGAGCGTTTTCGAGCTTGCGGCGCTGCTCCGTTTCCGGCACGCCCGCAAATTCACTATAGGCGTTGCGGCCGATGATGCCCGCCGATCGGGTGACGTAGCGATGCTCGTATCCGTGCAGGCCGATGGCCCAGCCGCGCCGCTGCCAGCCGCGGACGCGATTCCAAAAATCCGGATCCGGCGCATCCACCTCCAGGTGCGGATCGCGATTGGCGGGCACCACCGCAAGCAGCGGTTGCGCGCCCGCGTTGTCGAGAATGCGCTCGACCTGCTCCCACACGGACCAGTTCATGGCCGGACACAGATCGTCGATGCGAAGTAGATAGCGCGCGGCCATGGCTATTCGCCGCCTTTCCAGCGATGAAGCTGCACCGCCAGCCGGCCTTTCATCGTCACGGCATCGTAGGTGTTGTGGAGATCGATCACGCGGCCTCCGAAGCTTTCCTTGAACTGGTTGATTTTCAGCTTGGCCGTGTCTTGGCTGCCGGCGTACCAGCCGCCCAGATCGTAAGTGGTGACGCCCAGCTCGCGCAAAGCCAGCATGTCGCGCCAGTGGAGAAGGCGGTTGGCGCGGGCGAGCTCGGCTTCCTTGTCTTTCGAATGGTCCAAACGATAGACGCTGGCCGAATGCAGAAGCCGCGCCCAGCCGCGATCGCGAAAGTAGGCGTGCCAGACCAGCGCGCTGCCTTGCGCGTTATCGATCCGGCTCAAGCACAGCCGCCCTTCGGCTCGCATGGCGTCGATGCGGGCGCGGTTCACACCGGGAATTTGTTTAGCGCGCGCGAACTCGCTATAAAAAGTTTCGAACTGCTCCGCCAGCGCCCGGCTCGGATCGGAATGAAAGACGGCGGTCACCGGATCGGCCGCGGCTTTGCGGACGTGCCGCCTGGCCATCGCATTCATTTGGCCGAAGAGCTTGTCGGGATCTTCGGAAAGATCGATGACACGCGTCTGAAGCGCGAAGGAAAACGTTCCGCGCACTTTTTCGAAACGCCACTGATAACGGATTACATCGGCCTTGACGCCGGCCTTCGCGGGCTCGTCGTAATGCAATTCGGCGATACGCACGCTCGACTTCGAGTACTGAATCATGGTTGGACTCCTTTCCTGGCGAGCAGCGTTTCGTAAAGCTGCTCCCATTGCCCGGCGATTTGCTCGAGGTCGTGATGGCGCAACACGTGAGCGAAAGCGTTCCGGGCCAACTGCTCCCGCTCCTGATCCGGGAGCGTCATCAGATGGAGCATGGTGTCGGCCAGCGCTTCCGGATTCGAGGGCGGCGCGGCCAGGCCGCTGACGCCGTGCGCCAGCATGCTCGCCGTCGATTGCGCATCGGTGGCGACCACCGGCAGATGCGCGGCGCCCGCTTCGAGCAGCACCGGCGGCAGCGCTTCGCCGGGCGACGCCGACACGTAGGCGTCGGCGGCGTTCATCAGCGCCGGGATATCGGAGCGCGTTCCCAGAAACAGAACGCGAGGCGCGATGTTCAGACTCGCGGCCAGCTCCGCCAATTCGCCGCGCATCGCGCCGTCGCCCGCCAGAACAAGAGCGGCGTCCGGCTGTTGCGCGGCGACGCGCGCGAATCCTCGAATCAGGCTGTGATGATCCTCTCGCGGATCGAGCGGAGACGCCGAAAGCCATGCAAAGGACCGGCCCAAGCCGAGCGCTTCGCGCGTGCGCCGCCGCAGTTCGCGATCCGGACGAAATCGGACCAGATCGACGCCGGGCCGGATCATCGCCACCTTACCCGGTCCTCCCCGCATTTCTTCCGGGCAGTTGGCGATGCTCGCGTCGCTGAGCTTTTGCAGCAACCTGCCGAACGCGCTTGTGCCCGCCTGAAGCGTCGTGATGCGAACGGGAATTTTCAGCAGAGCCGCAATGGTCCGCGGGTTGAAGGTGATCTCCGGCGCGTGGCAGTGCAGAATGTGCGGCCGGTCGCGCTTCAGCAGTTTCGCAAGCGGCGCGTTTTTCGCGTCTGCGACGATCACCTGCCACTGGCGCGACCGCAGCCGGTGCGCCAGTTGATAGGCGGAGCGGTCCGCGTCCGGCGCGTGCGCGAGAATCAGGACGCGCCACGGTTTCCGCGCGGGCTGCGCAATGGCGGGCGAAAAAGCTGGGGCCGGCGCGCTCATCGATAAGTCACCTCGCTTTCCTTCGCCGGCGCGCCGAGCACCTGGCGATACAGATCCTCATAAGCCGCAACCATGCCGCGATGGTCGAAACGCTGGCGCGCGCGTTCGGCGGCGGCGCGGCCGAGATGGCGGCGGCGATCGGCGTGGCGCGCAAGGCCGAGCATCGCTTCGGCGAGCGCAACGCCGTCTCCGGCGGCCGCCAGCAGGCCGTGCGTTTCGTGTTCGGCCAGCTCCGGAATCGCACCGACGCGCGTGGCGGCGATGGGCAGTCCGGCGGCCATCGCCTCCATCACCGAGAGCGGATTGCCTTCCCACAGCGAGGCCAGCGCGAAGATGTCGCTCGCGCCCAGGATGTCGGCGATGTCGCCGCGCTGCCCCAAAAAAAACACCCGCGGCTCAAGGCCGAGCTGGCGAACCTGCCGCCCGGCCGCCTCTTGCAATCGCCCGCTTCCGGCCAGCACCAGCTTCGCCGCGGGAATTTCGCGCGCCACGCGAGCGAAGGCTTCAATCAGCGTCCGGTGATTTTTCTGCGGATCGAAGCGCGCCACGCAGGTGATCAGCAGGTCCTGCATCGCAAAGCCGTGAACCCGCCGCCACTCCAGCCGGGAAACGGATGGGCGCTGGTACTTCTCGACCGTAATGCCGTTGCGGATGATCGGAGCGCCGCGGCCGTAGACGCGTTCAAAGCTCGCCGCGCACTCTTCCGAGATCGCCACCGGCTGAACGCGCCCGGCGAAGGCGCGCTTCTGAATCCACACGCCGATGCGATCCGTCTCGCGATCGGCAAGATTGTGAACGGTGTGGACGATTCGCGGCGATCCGCCGAGCGCGGCTGCGGGCAGAACGTAGCGCAGGACGTAATTGTGCGTGTGCAGGATTTCGGGCTTCACCTGGCGAACGGCGCGCGCCAGCCGCGTGATCATCCGTGGATCGAAGCCGCGGCGTTTGTCGAGATGAAAAACGCGAACGCCCGCCCGCTCAAAATCGCCGGCCAGGCTGCCGGGCACGTATCCGTAGAGACTGGTCACGATGGGCTCGAAGCGATCCCGATCGCCCAGCAGAGCGAGATTGGCGACGATCCGCTCTAGCCCGTAAGGCACCAGATCCGGCAGGATGTGCATGACGCGAATGCGTTTCATGCCAGGACTCCTGCGGGCGAAGGCGCCGGGCTCCATCGCCGCGCGCGATTGTCCAGGCACAAGGCCGTGTGCGCCACCAGAATTCCGAAAAGAAACCAGGTGGGCTTTCGATATTCCCAGGTAAGCGCGGAGACTCCCAGGCACCAGACCGCCAGAACGGTGAGCCAGAAGCACCGCTCCAGCCAGGGAAGACGAAGCGCCATAGCGGCCATCACCAGCAGCATCGCGGCGAATAGAACAAATCCCACCACGCCTGTTTCGACCAGCACCGAGAGAAACGAATTGTGCGCCACCGGCGTGAAATGCCACGGCTCGCCGAAGGCTGGAATCAGCGCCACCGGATAAGCTCCCGCGCCGATGCCCAGGAAAGGCGAGCGCTGAAAAACTCGCCAGCCTTCGCGCCACAGCACGCTGCGATCGTTGAGCGTGCCCTCGCTCATTTCCGAAGCGAGCGTCAGCAGACGTTGCCAGGACGCCGCCGGAACCAGGATCAGCGCGATCGCCAGCGCGGCGATGCCGCCTGCCAAAAGAAACATTCTCCGCCGCGCGGGAATCGAGGGCAGCGTCCAGATGATCAGGCTGAGCCCGGCAACCATCGCCAGCGTCCCGCCGCGCGAGGCCGTCAGCAGGATCGCGAAACAGGCCGAGGCCATGTGCAGCAGATACGCCCATTGCCATTTCAAGCCGCGCCGCAGGCTGAGGTAATACGCGATCGGCAGGCTGATTGCGAGCGTCAAAGCCAGATCGTTCGGATCGAAGCCCCCGGCCGCGAAACGGTCGTAATAAGTTTGCGTGCCGCTGAGAAACCGCTCGACCGTTTGCGCGGAAGTGAGCAGCGCGCCGAACACATAGGCATCGAGCAGTGCGAGGCATCGCTGTTCAAAGGAGCAGAGCATCCAGATGAGCAGCGGAACCGTGAGCAACTGCAGATTGGTGAAAAAGCGCTCCTCGGTAAACTCCGGCGCGACGCTCCAGCGATAGCTGAGGGCGGCCCACAACACGAAGGCGGCCATCAGAAGGTGCGTCGCGGTGGGAATGCGGAACCGCCCTTCGAGCGCGATCGCCAGCGCGCCGCCGGCGAGCGCGAGCAATCCCGCCAGCCGGCCGATCGTGCCGAGACCTGGAATTTCGATCGTCTTCTCCACCGGAATCGAAAACACGAAGATCCACAGCAGCGCGAAGGCGAGCTTCGAGAAAAAGCTGGATCGCGGTTTCATTGCCGCGCCTCCAGCGCGCTGCGCAACACCTGCCAGGATGCGGCAGCTTGCGCCACATACGACGCCGCGATGGAGAGCGCGGCTCCGGTCAAACCGATCCTGGGAATCAGCAAATATGCCGCTGCGGCCGACACGGCGATGGCCGCGGCTTGAATCGGCACCTGCTCCCGAAAACGGCGCGCGGCGGTGATTGCGTATCCGGCGAACTGCGCCGCGAATCCGATGCCCGCCGCGCCGCTCAGCAGCGCGAGCACGTTTGCCTGGTCCGCGTATTCCGGGCGAAACAGCAGCAGCAGAATGCGCCGCCCTGCAATCAAGGCAAGCGCCGCGCCCGAGGCGCCGATCGCCAGGCCGAGCCACACCAGCCGCGCGGTCATCCGCCGGAACGCAATGAAATCGCCCGCCGCGAACAGCCTTGCCAGCCGCGGAGTCACCGTCTGGCCGAGCGCGTTGACCACCATGCCGCCCGCCGACGTCAGCGAAGCCAGCGCCGCGAAAATTCCCAGCGCGGAGTTGCTCATCCGGTCCGCGATGAAGTAACGCGGGACGTTGCTTGAAAGCGACAGCGCCATCATCACCAGGCCCAGCGGCAGAGCGGTCCGCAGCAGCAGCCACTGATCGGCCCAGCGCGGCTTGCCCGCCGCCGGCTCGATCATCCCGCGCACCGCGATTCCGGAATCGTAGACGGCGTACAGAATCACGCGGACGAGAAACGCCGCCGCCACGGCCAGCAGCAAATTGCGCGTGAGGAACATCACAAAGGCCAGCGCCGCCAGCGCTCCAATGCCGCGAATGATCAGCGAAATGGCGATGCGGTCCATGCGCTCGTGCAGTTGCAGCCAGCCGAAATAAATGTCGGAAGCCCATTCCGCCGATTGGATCAATCCCATCGCCGCGATGATCCAGCCTTCGCCCTTCGAGCCATTCGCCCAGGCGAAAACGAGCGTCGCCGCGAATCCCGCGAGTATCGAAAGAAATCGCAGGCGCCGGTAATCGCGGAACGCATGAGAGCCCGTGACGTCGGTCGCCAGAACGCTCCGCAGGTTGAGCTGCGCGAGCATGAATACCGGCGTCGCGATCGCTACCGCCAGCGCGTACTGGCCCACCAGGTCGGAACTCGCCAGCTTCGCCAGCACGCTGATCGTTCCCCACTGGCAGGCCGCGTTGACGGCGTTGCCCGCCGCGGTCCAGCCGAAGTTGCCGCGGATCGACAGAGCTTCGGCGGGTTTAGAGACCACGGCCGGAGAGGAAACAACGCAGCTCATGCCGGCTCCCCGGACTTCCCGTCGGCCGGCGTTACGATCGCCGCCTCGATCTGTCTCGCCGTGGAGGCAATCGCGGCGCCGCGCGAGGCGACAACAGTTCCGTCGGCGAACGATGCCAGCGATTGCGCTTCGCTATCAGCCAGCGCCGGCGGCATCACCACCAGAACAAGATCGAAGTCGCGGCGCAGCGAGTCGAACAGCATCCGTACGCGAGCGCGATGCGCGAACGCCTCGCGGTGATCCGTTACCGCGCCGGCCGGCATGATGAAAAATCCGCCGCTGCTCGCCATCCAGATCGCGTTTTCGCGCAGCGCCGGATCCTTCCACCACTGCACCTTTAAGAGATCGAAAAATCCGAAAACATCGCCCAACCGCAGGGACGGCTGCGTCGTCGGACTCACTCCGTCGGCGTCCACCAGCAGCGTTTTTCGTCCCGCTTCCGCCAATTGGCGCGCCAGCGCGCACGCCGTCTCCAGCGCTCCATCGCGCGGCGAAACGCTGCTGACGCAGACCACCTGGCCGCATCCGTTTTCGCTGCGACGCATCAGCCAACTGCGCGTGTTCTCCAGCGGATCGGACGGCTCCGCTTCGGCCTGGGCAGCTGGTTCGGCGGGCAGGCTCGTCCAGGACGGCGCGGTCGCGGCGAGCATCGGTTCCTGAATCACCGCCGGGCCGGGCCTCGGTCCGCGCGATTGCGCGAACACCAGCATCATTCCGAAAAGAAATCCCGCGCCCAGGCCGATCCCCGCAAACAGCGGCTTGTTCGGCTTGGACGGCTGCTCGGCGGGCACGGCGCGGTCCACGATCCGCACATTGCTCGCCTCCAGCGCCGCCGCCAGATCGGCTTCCTTCAATTTTTGCAGCGTCGCGTCGTAAATCTGCCGGTTCATGTCGACTTCGTGTTTGAGCGTTTCGTAACGGATCGCTTCGCCGCTTTCCGACGCCACCATCCGCGCCTGCTGCTCGTAGTCCTTGGCCAGCGCGTTCTCGCGAAATTCCGCGGACCGGTACTCGTTCCGCAGCCGGCCGAGAATCCCGGCTCGCTCGCGATCGAAAGCCTGCTGCACCTCGTCGATTTCGGCCTGAAGCTGCCGGATTTTATAATGCTCCGGCGTGAAAATTTGAATATTTTCGGCGTACTGCTGCCGCAATTCGGTCAGCTTGACCCGGTAGGCGCGCAGCGTTTCGCTATCGAGCTGCTGCGCCAGCAGCTCCGGCGGAGCGCTCGAAAGCATTTCGTACTTGGACTGCGCGGCGACTCGCGCATCGTGCGCCGCGCCGAGATCGGTCTGAATCTGTTTCAGACGAAGCTGCGCCACGCTTTCCTGATTCGCGCTCCCCAGAAGTTTGTTCGAATCGACGAAATTCCGCAGTTGCGCCTCGGATTGATCGAGCGCGGCTTTAAGGCTTGCCATCTGCGTCGAAAGCAGCGCCGCGGTCTGGCTGGCGGATCCATTGGTCGCGCTCAGCGAAGCGGTCTGATAAGCCTCCGCGATGCCGTTGGCGACGCGCGCCGCCAGCGCGGGATCGGAGGATTCGTACGTAATATCGAGAATCTGCGTTTGTCCGGCCAGCCGCAGATTGAGCCGCGCGCGAATCATTTCGAGCAGCTCCAGATCCGTCGGCGGCTTTCGGGCGATGTGCCGGAATCCGCCTTTGACGCGCGTCATCAGCGGCGGCGCGGGACGGTACTCGGGCAGGCTCGCAAGATCAAGCTGATGCGCCACCTTCAACAGCAGCGTGTCGCTCTGGATCAGGCGGAGCTGGGTTTGCAGAAATGGCTCCAGCATGATGCTGTTCAGCTCGCTCACCGGATTCAACTGGCGGCGATTCAAGTAATCCTCGTTAGGAACCTGAATCTCGATGGAGGCGCGCGCGCCGTAAACTTTTTCCTGCGTGAAAACAAAGGCCGCCGCCAGCGCCAGACCCGCGCCTACGCAGATGGCGATGGTCCGCTTGCGCCGCCACAACAGCGACATGACGCTGCTGAAGTCGACGTACTCCGGCCCGGCCATCGCCGGAACCGCGCCGGCCGGCGGCGGGTTATAGAGAAGAATTTCTGAAGAGCGGTTCATCCGTGTCTCGACTTCGGCTAGTGCCGCCAGATCACGACTCCGGTTCCCATCTGAATCGCGGCTTCCACCGCGCGCAGCCCCGCGCTCTTTGCCTGGCTGTCGGGCACAAACAGAATGTCGCCGGCCTGTAGCATCGGGTCGGCCGTTTTGCCGGCGAGCAGGTCCTTGATGTTGACCGGGATCTCCTGGCGATCCGCTCCCGCGCCTTGCCGCACGATCTTGGCGTGCGCCGCCCCGGCCACCGCCGTCAGTCCTTCGGCCAGCGAAATCGCCTGCAAAACCGGCATCGACGCGCGATCGTGCAGAACGAACCCGCCGGATTTTTTCACCTCGCCGACCACGTAAACCAGCTTGGCCCGCGGCACCGTGACGACATCGTCCGGCTCGAGCAGCAAATTATCCTTGGGATGTTTGGCCTCAAGCAGATCCGGCAGGCTGACCTCCACCACGCTCGCGCCTTCAATCTCCCGCGCGCCTTCAAGCGGAATGATGCCGCGGCTGAGCGGACGGCTGACGCGTACCGTATCGCCCGCGTCCGCGTCCGGTCCGCCGGCCGCCGACAAAATCTCCAACAAATGTTTCTGGCCTTGCGCCTGATAAACGCCCGGATTTTTTACCGCGCCAAGCACCGAAACCGGGTGGCTCCGGGCCTCGGCCAGTTCCACCGATACGTGCGGATCGCGAATGTCGCGCGCCAGTAGAGTTTCGAGCTTGCGGCCGAGATCGGCCGCCGTGCCGCCCGCGGCCTTCACGCGCCCGGTCATGGGCAGATCCACAGTACCATCGGCCGCTATGGGGATCGGTTTATCGGGCATTTCCGGAACATGCAGTGCGCGCACCAGGATCAGATCTCCGGCGCCCAGAATATAATCCGGGCGGCCGGAAGGCTGCGCGCAGACGATCACCGAAAAGGCCAGGCAAAATCCGGTTCGAGCCGCAAGCCGAGCTTTATTTTGCATGATGTTCCTCAAATATGGCGTCCTCCGGCGAACATCAGCAATAGAGCAAACGACGCAGTGCGGCTAGTACAAATTGCATTTCAGGCGAGTACCGGTTCAGTACTCTCAAATCGGCGATGGTCCGCAAGTACCGTTGACGGCGCGTGCTTCGCGTTCGAAGATCACCAATAGATGAATGGAGCCCTGATCCTCGGCGGCGCGCACGGATCGCTTGCGGTGGTCCGCAGCCTCGGCCGGAAGGACATCCCCGTATGGGCCGCCGTCAAGGATCATCCGATCGCCGCCTTTTCGCGCTACACAAAAAAAAGCGTGACATGGCCGGGGCCGAACCATCCTTCCGCCGCGAATTTTTTGCTCGATCTGGCGCAGCATGAAGGACTGGACGGCTGGGTGGTTTTTCCCGGCGGCGACGCCGAAGCGCAGTTGCTTTCTCGTCATCATGAGCAGTTGTCGAAAGTCTTCCGGCTGATCACGCCTCCCTGGGAGGTGATGCGCTGGGCCGCCGATAAGCGGCTCACCTACGAACGCGCCGAACAGATCGGCATCGATTACCCGCGCACGTATCATGCGCCGGATCGCGGCGCGCTGGCGCGGCTCGATATCAAATTTCCGGTGATTCTGAAGCCTGCTCAGCGGCTTGAATCGAATGCGTTGACCGCCGATAAGGCGTGGCGCGTAAACACGCGCACCGAGTTAATGGAGCGCTTCGCCGAAGCCTCGGAACTGATGGCGGACGACGGCGTGGTGCTTCAGGAGATGATCCCCGGCGCCGGAACGGCGCAATGGTCCTATGCCGCGGTATGGGATGAGAACGGACCGCTGGCTTCGCTGGTTGCGCGGCGATTGCGGCAATATCCGATCGAGTTCGGCTACACCAGCACCTTCGTTCAATCCGCCGTGCAGGAGCGCGTGGAGGAAGCGGCCTGCCGGTTTCTGCGCTCCATCGGCTATACGGGCCTGGTCGAAATCGAGTTCAAGCACGACGCCCGCGACGATCGCTACAAAATTCTCGACGTGAACGCCCGCACCTGGGCTTGGATCTCGCTCGGACGCGCGGCCGGCGTCGATTTTCCCTACATCATGTGGCGCGCGGCGGCGGGTCTGCCCGTCTCGCCGAAGCGCGGGCGCGCCGACGCCGGATGGATGCATTTCTCGCGCGATCTGCCCGCCGCAATCTGCGAAATGCGCCGCTCCGGAATTTCGCTGAGGAATTATCTTCGCTCGTTCGCCTCGCCGATCGAGTTCGCCTGCTTCGCCGCCGACGATCCGCTGCCCGGCTTGATGGACCTTCCGCTTCTGTTCCGCCGCCTGAAAACCCGCGGCAGCGCATCGAGAATCAAACCGGCCGCGGCCGTTTCTCCAGCTCCGTAATCGTCCATTCCGGAATCGCGCCGGGACGGCTCACCACCAGCGCCGCCAGGCGATTGGCGAAATCCCCCACCTCGGCCGCGGGCCATCCTTTATCGATGCCATGCAGAAATGCCGCCGCGAATGCATCGCCCGCTCCCACTGTGTCGGCGACCGGAACGCGATATCCGCCGCAATCGGCGCGATCGTCGCCGGAAATCACGGTGCATCCGCGCTCGCCTCGCGTGACGCACTTAAATCGCGCCGGAATCTCCTCGATTCTCCAGCCCAGCTCGGCGAGCTCGCTTTCGGTCAACTTGATCGCGTCCGCCCGCTGAGCCAGCCGGATGGCCAGTTCCCGGGTGAACGAATCCGGCCGCAGATTGGCATCATACAGACATCTGCCTGGTATGTGCGTGAGGATTTGCTGAAGCACCCGCCCGGCCCGCTCCTCCATCGACAGCAGCGTGCCGAAATAGATCCAATCCGGACGAAAATCGATCAGCCGCGGATCAAATTCGAGAAGATCGTAGGCCGCCGGACGATGAATCGTAAACCGCGGCTCGCCCGCTTCGAGCGCGACTGTCGCCACTCCGGTCGCCCGCGGCGCGATGCGCACAAAATCGGTGGAAAGCCCGATGCGGCGCATCTGCTCAAGCGCGCGCCGCCCGCGGTCGTCTTCGCCGACCGCGCTGACCAAGAGAACCTCGTGCCCCAGCCGGTGCGTGTTCACCGCGAAATTGAACGCCGCGCCGCCCAGGCGTTCCGCGCCGGGAAAAATATCCCACAGAATCTCGCCCGCGCTAACGATCTTCACGCCGGCACGGGCTCTTGCGGCGCGCGAACGTTGAATTCCAGCTTCCAGCGGCGCCCGTCGCGCGCCACGCACCACAGCTCCATCACGCCGGTCTCGGTCACCAGGGCTTCGAGCGTCACCGGCACGGATTCGCCGGCGTTTCCCGGCAGGAAAACTTCAATCGGCGCGAGCTCCTCGAAATCGTCGCCGACCTCTTCAATCATCGATCCCGGCGGATCGTTCTTGCGCGTCGCCGATTGGAAGAAGCGGAACTGCGCCGGCTCGCCGACGGTCAGCGCGAAAACGCGATTCGGAAATTTGTGGCCGGTCCCTTCTTCCATGCCGAACGGCGCCACCGTCAACGCCTTCAGTGGAGCCGGAACCCCGGGCACCGCGGGCATCGCCGTTTCGATCCCGACGTAATACGATCGCGGCACGCCGCCGCGAATACGCACGCCCTTGCCCGCGCGCGCCAAACCATAATACGCCGCGCCTCGCGCCACCGCGTGCATCAGATCCTCGCCAACCAGCGGCGTCACCGGCCGCGGCAGCCATCCGTTCAGCACTTCCAGGATCCGCCGCCGGATCAGATCCGCGCGCAGCACCCCGCCATTGAACAGAACCTGCGTCGGCGTCACGCCCTGCCGCTTCAGAAAATATCCGAGATGCCGCGTGATCGCCGCGTCGGAGGCGTATGGCAAGCCCAATTCCGCCAGCCCCGCGCGCCGCCGCTGCGGAACCTCGTCCATCGCGACCACCGGCAAAAATCCATCGAGCAGAATCTGCTCCACGTCGGCTCGCTTGATCTTCGTCTTGATCGTTCCGCCAACTAAACCGGCGCCGCGCCCGAGAATCGTCACCCCGGCATCCTTGGCCGCCTCGTCGGCCGCCAGCAATTTTTCCTTCGCCGCGCGGCACTGCTGCCACAGCGCGTGAAACTGCATCATGTCGAGCTTCTGCGGGATTTGCGCCGCCACATGATGCGCCAGCGCGACGTCGATGTTATCTCCGCCCAGCAGAATGTGATCGCCGACGGCGATTCGCTCCAGCATCAGCTCGCCTTCGCGCTCGCGCACCGCGATCAGCGTGAAGTCCGTCGTCCCGCCGCCGATATCGATCACCAGAATCAGATCGCCGACGTGCACGCGTTCCCGCCAGTCGGGATGCCGCTCGATCCAGGCGTAAAAGGCCGCCTGCGGCTCCTCCAGCAGAATCACGTTCCGGTATCCGGCTTCTTCGGCCGCTTTAAGCGTCAGATCGCGCGCGACCGCATCGAACGATGCCGGCACCGTCACCAGCACCTGGTGCTCTTCGAAGTTTCCGTGTTTCCGATTCCAGGCCTCGCGCAGATGCCGCAAATATTGCCGCGACGCTTCGACCGGCGATACCTTCGGCACGCCTTCCGGGGCATTCGGCGGGAGAATCGCAGCGGTTCGATCGACGCCCGCATGGCTCAGCCACGACTTCGCCGAGGAAACCAGACGCCCCGCGTTTTCCAGTCCCTTTTTCTGCGCGAGCACGCCGACAATCGGCGGGTCTTCGATAAAAAGAAACGAAGGCAGCAGCGGCTCCTCCCGCTCCTCGCCCGGATTGACGAGCTGCGGGATGCCAAAAACATCCACCGATTCGCCGCGTGAATATGCCAGGGCGCAGTTGGTGGTGCCCAGATCGATTCCAATGACTTCTTGAGACAAGCTATTTTCAGTTTGGCACGATCAGGGACTCGGGCTCGCGGCCCGCCCATTCGGCCCGCCGAAGCGCGGTGGCCGCCATGAATTCATTCTACCGGAAGACTTTAAACAGACGCCGCAGCGGATCGTAATATTCATCGACAACGCGCTCTTTCAAAGGAATAATCGCGTTATCGGTGATCTTGATCTCTTCCGGACAGACCTTCGTGCAGCACTTGGTGATATTGCAGTATCCGATGCCGCAATTCTCCCGCAGATCGCCCAAACGATCCTGCGTATCGAGCGGATTCATCTCCATCGCCGCCGCGTACACCAGAAACCGCGGCCCGATAAATTTATCGTGCAGGTGATGCTCGCGCAAAACATGACACACATCCTGGCACAAAAAGCATTCGATGCATTTGCGAAATTCCTGCACGCGATCCACGTCGGCCTGCTGCATGCGCCACGTTCCGTCGGTCGCATCGGGCTTGCGCGGCACGAACTTCGGAATCCGCTCCTTCACCCGATAATTCCAGGAAACATCCGTTACCAGATCCTTGATGCGCGGGAAGGTATGCATCGGCTCCACCGTCACCGGCTCCTCAAGATTCAGTTGACTCAAACGCGTCATGCACATCAGACGCGGCCGGCCGTTGATCTCCGCGCTGCACGACCCGCATTTTCCCGCCTTGCAATTCCAGCGCACCGCCAGATCATTGGCTTGTGTCGCCTGAATCCGGTGCACCACGTCGAGCACCACCATTCCGCTCTCGACTTCGGTCCGATACTCCTTGAACCCGCCCCCGGAGGCATTGCCGCGCCAGATGCGAAACGTCGCCGTGGACATCATTTGTTCTCCTCGATCACTTGTTTCAACTCCTCGGGCATCGGTTTTACGGGGATCTCCTCAATGCGCGCCGCGCCATCGGCGCCCTTGCTTACGGCCAGATTGACGCCGCCCCAACGCTCGTCTTTCTGCGGATAATCGTCGCGAAAATGCGCGCCACGGCTTTCCTTGCGCGTCAGGCCGGCGAGCGCCACGATCTCGGCCACCGTCAGCAGATTCCGCAAATCGAGCGCGGTGTGCCAGCCGTTGTTATATTCGCGATTTCCGCCAACGCCAGCCCGCGCGGCGCGAGCCTTCAGCTCCTGGATTCGCTCCAGCGCGCGCTCCATTTCCTCCTGCCGCCGCACGATCCCGACCAGATCCTGCATCATTTCCTGCAATTCATGCTGGATGGCATAAGGATTTTCGCCGCCCGGCCCGCGCTCAAACGGAGCCAGCGCCCAGCACGCCGTCTCCTCCACCTGATCGTTGTGGATCTCGCCGGCTCCGTGCTCTTTCGCGTATTTGGCGGCGAATTCGCCGGCGCGCTTGCCGAACACCAGAAGATCCGACAGCGAATTTCCGCCCAGCCGGTTGGCTCCGTGCAATCCCGCCGCCGACTCGCCGGCGGCGAAAAGGCCCGGCACGTTGGACATCTGCGTCTCCGCGTCCACCTTCACCCCGCCCATCACGTAATGCATCGTGGGACCGATCTCCATCGGCTCCTTGGTGATATCGACATCGGCGAGCTGTTTGAACTGGTGATACATGCTCGGCAATTTTTTCTTGATGTGCTCGGCCGCATTCGGAATCTTCTCTTTAATCCAGGCGATATCGAGAAACACGCCGCCGTGCGGGCTGCCGCGGCCCTCCTTCACCTCGCGGCGAATGCAGCGCGCCACGTGATCGCGCGTCAGCAATTCCGGCGGGCGGCGGGCGCTCTTGTCCCCCTGCGTGTAGCGCCAGCCCTCGTCTTCGTTGTCGGCGGTCTGCGAACGGTAGTTCTCCGGAATGTCGTCGAACATGAACCGCTTGCCGTTCTTGTTGCGCAGCACTCCGCCTTCGCCGCGCACGCCCTCGGTCACCAGAATGCCGCGGACGCTCGGCGGCCAAACCATGCCGGTCGGATGGAATTGCACGAATTCCATGTCGAGCAGTTCCGCTCCCGCATGATAGGCGAGCGAATGACCATCGCCCGTATACTCCCAGCTATTGGAAGTGATCTGAAACGCCCGACCGATGCCGCCCGTCGCCAGCACCACCGCTTTGGCGTGAAACAATTTGAAGCGCCCGCGCTCCCGATCGTAGGCGAACGCTCCGGCGCAGCGCTCTCCATCCTTCAATAACGTCAGGACCGTCGTTTCCATATGAAAATCGATGCCCTGATGAATGCCGTGATCCTGTAAGGTGCGGATCATCTCCAGGCCCGTCCGGTCGCCGACGTGCGCCAGGCGCGGATAGCGATGCCCGCCGAAGTTTCTCTGAAGGATGCGGCCGTCTTTGGTGCGATCGAACATCGCGCCCCAGGCTTCGAGTTCCTTCACGCGCGCGGGAGCTTCTTTTGCGTGCAGCTCCGCCATGCGCCAGTTATTCAGATACTGGCCGCCGCGCATGGTATCGGCGAAATGGACGCGCCAGTTGTCGCGATCGTCCACGTTGCCCATCGCCGCCGCCATCCCGCCTTCGGCCATAACCGTATGCGCCTTGCCGAGCAGCGATTTCGACACTACCCCGACCTTCACTCCCGCCGCTGACGCCTCAATCGCGGCGCGTAATCCCGCTCCGCCTGCTCCAACGACCAAAACGTCAAATTCGAATTTCTGATATTCCGGCATGGTTTTTCTTTAAAAAATCCTCACATCGCGCCAGATTCCCATCGCGCACAGGCGAATGTAGAGATCCGTGAAGCCGACCCAAAACAGACTCATCCAGGCCCACAGCATGTGCTTGCGATTCAGGCACGAGACGCAGTCGTAGGCCGCCTTGCGAACCGGCTTGGCCGATATCTCATCCAGCCGCCCGCCGGCCAGATGGCGCAGCGAATGGCATCCGAACGTGTAGCCGCCGAGCAGAATCGGGTTCACGATCATAACGATCGTCCCGATTCCCCACCCGAAGTGTCCGTCGAACCACATCGCGCGATAAGCGTCAGCCGCCAAAATAAAAATGAACAGAATCGCCAGATAGAGAAAATAACGATGGACGTTTTGCAGGATGAGCGGGAACGATCGTTCGCCCCAATATGTTTTTCGCGGCTCCCCCACCGCGCACGACGGCGGATCCGCCCAGAATGCTTTGTAATAAGCGCCGCGATAGTAGTAGCAGGTCAGCCGGAAGCCGCCAGGCGCCCACAGGATCAGCATGGCCGCGGAAAACGGCACGAGCGAAGGCCACCAACCCGGCGCGCTGGTCATTAAAAGCGGCGAATAAAACGGTGACAAATACGGGCCGTAGGTGTAATTGTTGCCCTGCAGCGCGGCCCAGGTGGAATATACGATGAACGTTGCGAATCCCAGGAAGACCAGCAGCGGCTCGACCCACCAGCGATCTCTACGCGCAGTTTTTCCGAAGCCGCCGTCGTGCAGCGGAACATCAATCGAGGACATATGTGGAAGGCTCCAAAGCGAGGTGCAGCATTTCAGAATATCGCTCCGCAGCAAGCGATTTCAACCGGCTCGCCCATCGCCGGCCGTTCCCGGCAAAGCGTGCCGGCAACGCCGGCGTTCGCCTGAAGGGCCAGGCGCAGGAGGGAGCCAACAACGGCCGGCCGCTACCCGTTTACGAGCGCGACTTCCTGAACGTCGGGTAACAAAAGCACGCGTAAATGTGGCGTCCCCAGGGGGATTCGAACCCCCGTTACCGCCGTGAAAGGGCGATGTCCTAGGCCGGGCTAGACGATGGGGACGCTTGGCGAGCCGAATGGCGCGCTCCTTCAGAATACCAGCGCGATCCCGGCGCGCGCTACTACAGGGTCTTCAAATACGCGATCAGATTGTCTTTTTCTTCCGCGCTCAGCATGTCGCTGTAGGCCGGCATGCCGCCGCCACCCTCGTTGATCTGCGCGCGAACGTTCGCTTCATTCATCGGCTTGCCATTGGCCAGTTTGGATCGCTTGAAAAGCCCCTTCAGGCCCGGCCCCATTTTCTTTTCCGTGCTATCGGCGTTGTGGCATACCGAACAATTCGAGTCGAAAACTTCTTTTCCCTTCGCCGCGTCGCCTTTATCCTGACCGAGCAGGTTCGGTCCAACGGCAATCATCGCAAAGCAGGCGGCGGCGATCAGAGTCGTGCGGAGGTGGCTCAAAATTCGCATATTGTTTAGTTTACAATTTTCTGAGATGAATCCAGGGATTGGCGATCTCGCGCCGGAAATTCGCTCCGGCTCCTTTCAGCTTGCGAATCTCCGCGGCAAGCCTGTGGTGCTGTTCTTTTTTCCCAAGTCCGATACGCCGGGATGCACCCGGGAGGCCTGCGAATTTCGCGACGCCTCGCGCCGGTTTGCCAAACTCCAGGCGGAGATTGTCGGCGTGTCGCCGGATGAAGCAGCGGCTCAGAAAAAATTCGCGGCGAAGTACGGATTCGAGTTCACCTTCGTGCCCGATCCCGATCACTCCATCGCCGAGGCGTACGGCGTCTGGAAAGAGAAAAATATGTACGGGCGCAAATACATGGGAGTCGAGCGAACCACCTTCCTGATCGGCGCGGATGGAAAAATCGAAAAAATTTTCTCCAAGGTGAAGCCAGACGGGCACGCCGAGCAGGTTTTAGAGGCTCTTCGCTAAGCTTTACCCCTCTTTTATTCATGGGGTAGCGACGTGGTACCAGCGAATATAGTATCCTCGAATCTTTAAATCGCGGGACATTGCCGGGCATAATCGAATCACATTTATGAATTCGATCCGCTTCGCTTCGATTTTATTTGCGGCGAGCTTGGCCGCGGCCGGGCCGATCTATAACGTCTACGATCTGGGAACGCTCGGCGGGACCAGCGCGCAGGCGTTCGGGCTGAGTTCGAACGGCCTCGTCGCGGGCGCGGCGACGACCGCCTACGGCTACCAGCACGCCTTTGTGAGCAACGGCTCGGGCCTGACCGATCTGACCAGTAACAGCAACGCCAGCGAGGGGACGGCCAGCGGGGTGAACGCATCGGGACAGGTCGCGGGAACCGCGTATGTGAACGGCGAAGCGTATGCGACCGTCTGGACCGGCTCGGCCAATCAGGCGATCGCCGGCGCGGGGTCGTACGCGATGGCGATAAGCGACTCCGGCCAGGTCGCGGGCATGATGACCTCCAACGGTCAGGGAAATGCCTTCATCACAGAAAACGGCGTGGTCACGGATTTGGGGACGCTGCCGGGCGGAAGCTGGTCAGCGGCATACGGGATCAACGATCGGGGCGAAGTGGCGGGATACGGCCAAATCGGAGGCGTGTTTCGCGGTTTCGTGTGGTCGCCGCAGACCGGCTTCACGATTCTCGGAACACTGGGCGGGGCCAACAGTTATGCGATGGGAATCAATGATGCCGGGGAAGTGGTGGGAGATTCGCAGACATTTTCGGGATATTCGAGCGCATTTCTCGACGCCGGCGGCGTGATGATCAACTTGGGAACCCTCGGCGGCAACAGCAGCTACGCCTACGGGATCAACTCCGCCGGCGACGTGGTCGGATATTCGTATGTCGCCGGCAACGCTATGACGCACGCGTTTCTGTACGAGAACGGCGCGCTGATCGATCTGAACTCGCTGCTCGGAACGCCCGGCTGGACCATCACCGCAGCATACGCGATCAACGACAGCAACGAGATCGCCGGAACCGCCATGCTGAACGGCGTCGAGCACGCGGTTTTATTGGTCGATCCGCCAGCGCCGGATTCTTCCCTCGACGCCGCCTCCGCTCCTGAACCCGCGACGGTCGCGCTGGCGCTGGCGGGTTTGGGTCTTATGTTTCTGTCTCGGCTTCGGCCTCTTCGGCGGCGGAGGGTCCAGCCGCCCGCGCTTCCTCGATAATCCGCCGCGCTTCCAGGGCGTGCTCCTTGGCGACGCGCACCTCCCAGGCCAGATTGGGAAACGGGCCGCGCACGCCGGCGATCTCTGCGTCGATTCCGTTCGCCTTGAGCAGGCTCTGGATGGTCAACGCCTCGCTTTCCGATTCGCCGCCGTCGCCGGAGCTGTACACCGTGATGAAATCCAACTCGGGTGAACGGTCGGGACTGGAGAACTCATCTTCAGGCGCGCGCCAGGCGGCGATTAACTGTTCCGCGCGGGCGCTATCGGCGGCGGGCACGCGCACTTCCCAGACGCCTTCGGGAACGCCGGGGGCTTCATCGTCGAGCACGACCGGCGAAATGCCAGCCTCGCGCAGAAGTTCCGCGATCGCGCTGGCATCCTGTTCTGCGCTCTCGTCCGGCGATCGAAAAACCGTTACTAGTTCGTCCATCAATCCGAGCTTAGCGCGTTAGACTGGAGATATGGAAGATAACGGAAAGTTCGTGTGGTTTGTGGCGGGGGCGGCCATCGGCGCTACCGTCGCTCTTCTTTATGCGCCGCAGTCCGGCAAGGAAATGCGCCGCACCATCAAGCGCAAAACGCGCGAGGGCCGCGAAGCGCTCTCCGAATCCGGCCGTGAATGGATGGAAAAAGGCCGCGAACTCTACGAAAAAGGTTTGCGCGTGGCCGATGAGGCGGCGGATCTGATCGAGCGCGGCCGGCGTATTGTCGAAGGCTGAAACGGCTACATTTCCGGAGAACTTATCATGACGACTACTGCTGTGTCCCGGCCGCTGGCCGCGTTTACGAATGAACCTGTCTGCGCCTTTTCCAGGCCCGAAGAGATCCAGGCGGCGCGGGCGGCGCTCAAAAAAGTGCGCGCGGAATTCGGCCGCGAATACGAATTGTGGATCGCCGGCGGGCGCCATAAAACAGGCGATCTGTTGAGCAGCGTCAACCCCGCGCGTCCTTCCGAGATCGTCGGCCGGCACCACCGGGCCAACGCCGCGCTGGCCGCCAAGGCAATCGAGGACGTGCATGCGTACTTCCCCGAATGGAGCCGCACGCCGGTTGAAACGCGCGTGAATCTGGTGGTTCGCGCTGCCTCGATCATCCGCGAAAGAAAGCTCGAATTCGATGCGTGGCTGGTTTGTGAGGCCGGAAAAACATGGCCCGAAGCCGACGCCGACGTCAGCGAAGCCATCGATTTCTGTGAATATTACGCGCGGCAGATGCAGCGCTTCGCGTCCCCGCCGCAGCTTGTGCAGATGCCCGGCGAGCGCGACGAAATGGTCTATCTCCCGCTCGGCGCGGGCATTATCATTCCACCCTGGAACTTTCCGCTGGCGATCATGACCGGAATGAGCGCCGCCGCGCTGGTGACGGGCAACACCATCGTGATCAAGCCTTCCAGCGAAACGCCGACCATCGCGCAGAAGCTGGCCGAAGTGCTGCTTGAGGCCGGATTCCCGCCGCGCAGCTTCGCCCTGTGCACCGGCAGCGGATCGATCGTTGGCGACCTGCTGGTGGAGCATCCCAAGACCCGTTTCATCTCCTTCACCGGCTCGCGCGACGTCGGACTGCGCATCAATGAGCTGGCCGCCAAGCCGCGCAAAGGCCAGATCTGGATCAAGCGCGTGGTGGCGGAAATGGGCGGCAAAGACGCCATCATCATCGATCGGGAAGCCGATCTCGACGCGGCGGTGGCTGGAGTCGTGCAATCGGCCTACGGATATCAGGGACAAAAATGCTCGGCTTGTTCGCGCGCGATTGTCGATCAGTCCGTTTATGACGAATTTCTCCAGAAGCTTCAGGCCAAGGTCGCGGCGCTGACCGTGGGTCCTCCGGAAGAACCGGAGAATTACATGGGGCCGGTGATCAGCGCCGGCGCCAAGAAAACCATTCTCGATTACATCGAGACCGGCAAGCGCGAAGGCCGTTTGGTTGCCGGCGGCGATGCGGCTCCTGGCGACGGCTATTTCGTCCAGCCCACAGTCATCGCCGACGTCGATTCGAAAGCGCGCATTTTCCAGGAAGAAATTTTCGGACCCGTGCTCGCGGTGACTAAGGCGCGCGATTTCGATCACGCCCTGGCGCTCGCCAACGACAGCGAATACGGCTTAACGGGCGCCGTTTACACGCGAAATCCCGAAAAAATTCGCCGCGCGAAGGACGAATTCTTCGTCGGCAACCTGTACATCAACCGGAAATGCACCGGAGCGATGGTCGGCGCGCATCCTTTCGGCGGCTTCAATATGTCGGGGACCGATTCGAAAGCGGGAGGGCCGGATTATCTGCTGCAATTCCTCCAGCCCAAATCGATCGGCGAGAAAATTTAGCGTAATTGTTCGACAGCAATTTTGCCGCTGTCTTCCCACGCAACAACGGCGCCGCCGGGAAGCGCAATGAGACTCGGAAACGAACCTCGCGGCGCGAGCAGCGCAGGATCGGAACTGCCCGGCCGCAAAACTCGGATCCCTGCCGCGGTCGACCACGCCGCGTAAAATCCCGCCCCGCTCCCGGCGATCGCCACGTCCGTTCCTTCGCCAATTTGCATTTCCGTCGCGCCGGGGCTGGCGAGGAAAATTTGACGTTCCCGCCGCCATGCGGTCGCGATTTTGCCCCCGGCGACCGCGATTCCTCCGCCATCCATCGGGCAGGCGTTCAGTTTCCATGTGCCGGCACCTAATTTCCCCGCCGTCGAGAACCGAACCCCATCGCGCGACCGCGCCAGATACATATCGCGGCTGCCGTCCAGCCAGTTGCGCCACATCACCAGAATTTCCCCGTTCGGCTCGATGGCAAGCGAAGGGTGGCAGCATTCGCAAATCGTTCCGGAGGGCGATTCATAAATCAGAACGTTCTTCGACCACGTAACTCCGCCATCGCTCGATTGCGAGCCATAAAGCTTTTTTCCTTTCCCCCCGCGATTGTCGAGCCACGCGGCGAACAACTTCGCCTTGCCGTCGGAGGCCAGCGCGTGCAATCCTTCCGTGGCCGCGCCCGGAACGTCGTTGATGACCGCGGGCCTGGACCATGTCTTGCCCATATCGGCCGATCTCAACGTGAACAGATCGCCATCCGGCGGCAGCCCGTGAGCATGCGGACCCTCGCCATTTGTCCCGCCCCAAACCGCGGTGATCACGATCGCATCGCCGGCGAAGGCGATTCGCGGTCCGCGGTGGCGCGTGAGCGGAATCACCGGCGCGTCAACCACCCTCTTCGCCTCGGAGAAGGTTCGTCCGGAATCGGTGGACAAGCTGAAATAGATCGAGTTCCCCGCGCCGAAGGTGAGCGCCACCATGGAGCCGCGGACCGCCATTTGAGGCTGCTTCGCCGGCGCATCCGTTCCGCTCGGCCCGATTTGAATCGCAAACATCGCGGCAAGCAATAAATTCATCTCGTCTCCTTCTTACTTACTTACTTACTCAAAACTTCTTACTCAAAACGCGAGCCGGAGCGCAAGCTGGAACGCTCTCGGGTCTCCCACCGCCGTGGTCTGTCTGAAGGTTGGCAATGGATTCGACGGATAACTTCCTGTTCCGAACACGCCGTTGAGGGTTACGCCGTTCACGTGGTTGGTCAGGTTGAATCCTTCGGCCAGCGCGGCAATTCGAAGTTTTTCGCCGAAATGGAAAGCGCGGCCGAGGCGGGCGTTAACACTAAAGAAATCGAATCCCGTGCCGGCGTTACGATTGATGAAGGCGCCGTTGATCATCGGGCGGGCCGGGGTTCCTTGAATCGTGTTCGCTCCGGTCGTGATGTTGAACGGCAGCGCCGAATAATACTGGACGACGGCGGTCAATTGAAAACCATGACTGAGGCGTTCCCACGCCGAGCGCGCCTCCCCGACAGGACTATGAATGGTCCCGTCAAACACAAGACGATGGCGCTGATCGTCGTCGGAACGCCCATAATCCCGCCAGATATCGAAATTGTCGATGGGCGAGCTGAAGAAAAATTCGCCGACATCATCCAGCGCCTTCGAATAGGTGTAGGAAACGCGATAGCTGCCCCATCCAGCCGGCCTTTGCACAAACGAGACGTGCAGGCCGTCGTAGCGCGAATCACCCAGCGATGAATACTGGTTATCGTTGCCGTATGCCGGATTCGGCCGGCATCCGTTGTTGTTTCCCGAGGCGATGCAGCCCGGAACGTTCTGATTGACGGAAAGAACCAGGTGCAGGCCGCGCAGATGTTGATAACCGGCCTCAATGGTGCTGCCAGAGCCAAGCTGGTGCTCGATCTCGAAACTCCCCTGCTCGGAGTAAGGGTTTTGAATATGCCGGTCCATGGTCGTGAAATTGAACAGCACGCCAGGCGGCAAGGTAAGGCCGTTCAGGATGTTCGGGAACAAAGGCGCGCCCGCTTGCCCAGGCGAAAGGCTCACGGTGATCTGGCTCAGCTCGGCCGGATCGGTGGTGTTGTTTGCGGAAAGCAGGGCGTTGGCCAGCGCGCGCAGCGGCAGCCGATCGTAAAACAGCCCGAATCCGCCGCGAATGACCGTTTTTCGCGCCGCAAACGGGGTCCAGGCGAAGCCGGCTCGCGGAGAAACGTTGTGGGTGTCCGTCGCGATGGTTTTCAGGAACTGAAGATCGTAGCGGACGCCGGCGTTGAGCGTCAGGCGGCGGTTCACGGTCCACTCATCCTGCGCGTAAAAACCGATATTCGGATTCGTCTGAAAAACGGTCGAATTTGCGAACGTCTGCGTAAATCCGGAGGTGTTATAAACTCCGGCCAGGAAATTTGCGAGCGAGGAGAACGAATAGCTCCCGCGATTGGAACGGGGGAAAACAATCGTATCGTCGTTGTAGAGAAAATCGGCGCCGGCGCGAATCGCGTGCCCGCCAGCTTGATAAGAAAGATTGTCGACCAGTTCGCCCAGCTTGTTGCGGCGCGCCGTCGGGGACACGGACAAGGTGCCGAAGGAAGCGACCCCAGAGATGGAGACCGCCGGGCCGATCGGATCGGACGGCGGCGCGCTCAGCGCGCTGTTCCAGAACTGCCCCCGGGTTTCGTTCACGATCCGTGGAGAGAGGGTGGCGACATTGCTGGCCGCCAAAACCTGATCCGTGTCGTCCAGATTCGCCGAAGCCGTCGCAGCGCTCAACCCGCCTGCCCCGCGCGAATTGATGCTGGTCACGTGATATACGCTGTAGCGAACGCTGAACTGATCTTTCGGATTGAACTGATGGTCGGCTTTGGCGAACCCATTCGAACTGTGGATCGGGTTCGGATAAATTCCCGTCGAAACCAGCGGGCCGGGATATCCGACGGCCGCAAGCTTGGCGTTAATGGCGAGGAGATTCGCCGCTGTGATGGTGGTCAGGCCGGATTGATTGAGCTCGCGCTGCTCGAAATTCGCGAAATAAAAAGTACGGTCGCGGCGGATCGGGCCGTCTGCGCTCGCGCCAAACTGCGCTTGGGTCAACGGGAGCGCGGTGTGAGAAAGCGCATTATCGGCGTTGAGGCGCTGGTTGCGAAAATACCCGTAGAGATCGCCGTGCAGCGTGTTGGTCCCGCTGCGAGTGACGACATTGATGTAGCCGCCGAGCGCGCGCCCGAACTCGGCCTGGCCGCCCGAGGTCACCACCTGAAACTCCTGGATCGTATCGACGCCGTAGGAGGCCCCAGTAAGGCCCGCTGCGTCGTCGTTATTGGAAAGCCCGTCGACAAGGAAGCTGTTGGAGAAATTTCGCTGGCTGTCCACCGAAATTCCCCGTCCGGGAACCGCCGACGTCTCGGCGAACATCTGGTTGGAGGCGGTGTTGGTCGGAGAAACTCCCGGAATGAACAGCGCCAAATCGAGAAAATTGCGGCCGTTGAGCGGCACTTCCGAGATTTCGGTCTGCGAAACCGTGCCCGCCACCTGCGTACGCGCCGTTTCGATAAGCCCGGCTTCGGAACTGACGGCGACACTTTCTTGCGCCGCGGCGATGGCCATAGAGACGGGAACCTCGAACGCCGATCCGGCCAAAAGCGTAAGATCGCGCGTCGCATCGACGAAGCCCTCCTTGTGAATCGTGAGTTCATACCGGCCGACGCGGAGATAAGGAAAGCGGAAGCGCCCTTCACCATCCGTCGTGGTGGTTGCCTTGAGATTCGTTTCCATCTGGCGAGCCGTGACCTGAGCGCCGGCAATCACCGCTCCGCTCGGATCGACCACCCGCCCGCTGATGGTTGCATTGTTCACGGATTCCTGCGCGCACACGCGCTCCACCGCCACCAGCGCGGCAACAAACGCCAGGCTCAAACGCAGGTTCCTCACAACTCCTCCTTTATCGATTTGAAGAACAACGGCGATTCCGGTCGGATTAAGACGTTGCCGGACAACTCATCGCCGTGCGAAGGCACATGGCGGAGATCGCGCACAGCGCCGGCGTCAGGGTTTCAAGCAACGAATTAAGCGAGCCGCGAAGGAGGGCCGCGCTTGCGGAGAGAAGCGATCGAGATCGAGTAGCCGCGGCGCGAAACGGGCTGAGCAACCCGCCCGTGCGCAGCCAGCCGCGATGCGGGCACAATCGCGGGTGCGGCCGAAAATGCTTGCGAAGCCGAGAGCGCGCTTGCGGACTTTGGCCAGGACGGGCATCTGGCGGCGGAAATCGCGGGCCCATCGCCCGGCGCGGCAACAGCCATTTCGCAATGATGTTTGCCGCCGCGGCGGCAGCAGGCCGCCAGTGTTGGACTATCCCCGGCAAATAGCGTCGCGGCGATCAGCGGGAAGCTGAGGACGGCGATCAGCAGCGATGCCAGGGCGCGGCGCATCTGGATTGGCCTTTTCCTATCTCAGCATCAAATCGGCGGGATTACAACCTGCGCAGCAGCGCCTTGGCTTCGCGCAATTTTTCGAACTGCTTTTCGGCCTCCTTAAACGCGCGGGTGTGGACGCAGCGGCGAGCGCCGTCGTGCTCGGCCGGGTGGCGCAGATGGAGCATCTCATGAAACATCACGTACTCCACCGCCAGGCGCGGGACCTGCGGGCGATCGAGGATGCGGCTCAATACGATCGCGTTGTGCGAGGGATCGTAATGGCCCAAAAGCGTGCGCGATGCGTTCGGGCTCCAGCCCAGCAGCGGGCGCGCCATCAAACCGTGGAAATACCGGAAGTTCAGATCCTCGAAAATTTCTTCCAGGTTGTAGGCGTGCCCCCGCGGATGCTCCACGCGCTTGCGGCCGCGAATCTGGCGCACCAGATCCAGATTCCTTCGAACGTCGCGGCGGTTCAGATAGCGTTTGTAGCGGTCATTGCTTGATGCCGGAACCGGCCGCCGGAAGAGCTTCGACAACAGAATTTCCGCGAGCGCTTCGATGACCGTTTCCGGCGCGCCCGCCAGCGTATCCGCGAGTCTGATAAACAGAGAGCCGTTTTCCAGCCGCACCTGCGCGTTTGCGTTGGCGTAGCGACGAAACTGAACGCGGATTTCCGGGAGCGGCGTGCGGGGCTTCATCTCCTGAAACACTCGAGCAAAAATCCGCCCGGTTTCCACTTCCATTCATGACGAATGTAACATGGTTGGTTAGCTCGCAGTTCAAATTTTAGGAGGCCTTTTGCCCGGAGCAAAAATCAGCGCGCTCGGCTGCTACGTCCCGCCCGGCGTGCTGACCAATCAGGATCTCGAAAGAATGGTCGAGACCTCAAATGAATGGATTCTGGAGCGCACCGGAATCGTCGAGCGCCACATCGCTTCCAAGGACATCGCCACCTCGGATATGGCGGTCGAAGCCGCCAAAATCGCGCTGGCGCAGCGCGGCATCGACGCTCGCGAGATCGAGGCGGTGATTGTTTGCACCGTCACGCCCGATATGCTGTTTCCCTCCACGGCCTGCCTGGTGCAGGATCGCATCGGGGCGAAAGGGGCCTGGGGATTCGATCTGATCGCGGCCTGTTCCGGATTCGTTTATGGATTGACCACCGCCGCGCATCTGGTGATGGCCGGAACGCACAAAAAAGTTCTGGTGATCGGCTCGGACACGATGTCGCGCATCATCGATTACACCGATCGCGGCACCTGCATCCTCTTTGGCGACGGCGCCGGCGCGATGTTGATCGAGCCCACCGACGTCCCCGGCGAAGGCTTTATCGGCTTCCTGAACGAGATCGACGGATCGGGCGGCGATTTTCTGAAGCAGCCCGCCGGCGGGAGCCGCTTGCCGGCCTCGGCCGAAACGGTGGAGCAGCGGCTGCACTTCGTCAAACAGGATGGGCAGCAGGTGTTTAAATACGCGGTGCGCAAAATGTATGAAATGAGCCGCGATTTGCTTCAAAAGCACGGTTTATCGAGCAAAGATGTGAAGGTTTTGATCCCTCATCAGGCCAATCGCCGGATCATCACCGCGGCTGCCGAGCGGCTGGGGGTGAGCTGCGATCAGGTGATCATCAACATCGATCGCTACGGCAACACCACCGCGGGCACAATCCCTTTGGCCACGCGCGATGCCATCGAACAGGGGAAATTGCAAAAGGGCGATCTGGTGGTGTTCGCCACCGTTGGGGCGGGATTCACCGCCGGCGTAAATTTGTGGCGCTGGGCGTATTAAGCCTACTGCACGATTAAGAATCGGCCGGCGGGGCTGATCTGGTCCGGCGTTGCGACTCGGATCTCGGCATTGGGGGCGATGCCGTCCGGCAGCAGCAGATTGATTTGGTACAAACCGGCGTAGCCGACCACCGCGCCCGCATAATCGATATTGGAGGGGCTCACCGCGGCGCCATTCAACAAAATCTGAATGGGGGAGGCCAGCGGCGCGGCGATTTGCGCCACCTGATTGGGGATCGCGGCGGGAACAGTCGGGCCCATGCCCGTGGTCCACAAAATGATCCACTCGCCGCCATGGGCGGGCGATGACGAGCTCACCACGGAGCCATCCAGGTGTGTGGCAAGCACGTGGCTGGCATCGATTTGAAAAAAGGCGGGCGCCGTCGCTCCCAACTGTATTTGAACCGCCGGACCGGCGATGCCGTTGGAGATGACCTGAAGGGTCGCGGCGCCGGAAGCCAGCAGCGATGGCACGAGCGCATTCACCAGCGTCGGCGAGACGTACCATATATCCGCCGGAATGCCGTTGATCAGAACATGAACGCCGCCGAGCGTCGTGGGCAGCAATCCTCCGGAAACATCGGAGGCGCTGATGGTTCGAACAACAGTCGAAAGATTTGTCCCGTAAATGCTGATGAAAGTATCGGGAGCGTAGTAGCCGGCGCTGGCGGCGGCGGAATTGGCGATGCTGGCGGCGGAGTAGACCGGCGCTCCCGCGTTGCCACTTGAATCGGCCCAGATGGGCCCGAACAAGAGGGCTGCCAGCAGAACGGCAGCAGCCATTTACTTGGCTTGAGTTTAACATTTCAGGCGCGGCAATGGCTTTTGCCCGCCGGAAAGCGGCGGACCTGGCCTTCTGACCATTGACATGCACGGTGGGAAATCTGAAACTAAATAGAGCTACAGGTTAATGACGAGATAACCTCAATGAAACGGATCGGTTTGGCGATTGCGCTGGCAAGCTGCTGGACATACGCCCAGACTGCCGAAACGTTGCCGGTCCCGGCGCAGCAGGCTCTGGTGAACCAATATTGCACCGGCTGCCACAACGATAAGCTTAAATCCGGCGGATTTTCCTGGACCACGATTGACCTGGCGCATCCGGCGCAAAACGCCGAGCGCGCCGAACAGGTGATCCGCTTCCTGCGCGCGGGCATGATGCCGCCGCCGGGAATTCCGCGGCCCGATCTGGCGACGATCCGGAAATTCGCGGCTTCGATTGAAAACGCCATCGACAAGGCCTCCGCCGCCGATCCGAACCCGGGCGCTCCGGCGCTGCACCGGCTGAATCGCATCGAGTATCACAACTCGGTTCGCGACCTGCTCGATCTGGACGTTGATGTCGCTTCGCTGCTGCCGGCCGACGATATGTCCCATGGATTCGACAACATGGCCGACGTGCTGACGGTTTCGCCGGCGCTGATGGAGGGATATCTTCGCGCGGCGGGCCGCATCAGCCGCATGGCGGTAGGCGATCCGAATGTCGCCCCGTCCACCGCGACATTCCATGAGCCGCGGGTGATTAATCAGATCCGGCACATCGAGGGGACGCCGTTCGGCACGCGGGGCGGAATGGCCGTGGTGCACAATTTTCCCGCCGATGGCGAATACACCATCCGCCTTTTCTTTTATAACGACCTGTGTGGTCCGCTCTTCGGCAAGAATCAGGGCAAAGCCGAGCAGATCTTAGTAGCGGTCAACGGCGAGCGCGTGGCGCTGATGTCGATCAACCCGAATTTCCTGCTGACCGATTTTTTGCAGACGCCGCCGATCAAGATTAAGGCGGGTCCGCAGAAAATCTCGGCGTCGTTTATCCAGCGCGCCGAAGGTCCGTTTGAGGATGTGGTCTCGCCCTTCGAGCAGACGCTGGTGGATCTGACTCGCGCGGATCTGCCGGGCATGACTTCGCTGCCGCATCTGCGGGAGATGACGATCACCGGTCCGAAAAACGTCACCGGCATCTCCGAAACGCCGAGCCGGAAAAAGATCTTCACCTGCCATCCCCAACCCGGCGCTGACGAGATTCCCTGCGCCAAAAAAATTATCGCGGCGCTGGCGCGCCAGGCCTACCGCCGTCCGGTGACCGACGCCGATACGGAAGACCTGCTGAGCATCTATCAGAAGGGCCGCAACAAATCGGATTTCGAAGGCGGCATCCGGGCGGTGATCGAAGCGATCCTTTCCGATCCCGAGTTTGTGTTCCGTTTCGAGCACACCCCGGCCGGCATCGCTCCGGGAACGAACTATCGGATCAGCGATCTGGAGCTGGCCTCGCGCTTATCGTATTTCCTGTGGTCGAGCGCGCCCGATGACGAGCTGCTTACGGTCGCCGCGCAGGGCAGGTTAAAAGAGCCGCAGGTTTTAGAGCAGCAGGTTCGCAGAATGCTGGCCGACCCGAAATCGGACGCGCTGTCAAAGGTTTTCGCGGCGGAGTGGCTGCACCTGCAAAATCTGAAAGACGTTCAACCCGACGTCTATCAATTTCCGAATTTCAACAAGAATCTGGCGGAATCGATGCGCTCGGAAACCGAGCTGCTGTTTGACAGCATCGTTCGCGAGGATCGCAGCGTGCTGGACCTGCTCACGGCGAACTACACCTTCGTCGATGAGATTCTGGCCAAGCACTACGGCATCCCGAACGTGTTGGGAACGCGGTTCCGGCGCGTCCCCCTCACCGATCCGAACCGCTTCGGGCTGCTCGGGCAGGCGAGTATTCTGACGCTGACCTCCATCGCCACGCGAACGTCGCCGGTGCAGCGCGGAAAGTGGGTGATGATCGTGCTGCTGGGCACTCCGCCTCCTCCGCCGCCCCCCAACGTTCCGCAGCTTAAGGAAAACGAGGAGAACACGAAGGCGCTGTCGGTGCGCGAGCGAATGGAGGAGCACCGGAAAAACGAACCCTGCCGGTCCTGCCATCAGTTGATGGATCCGATCGGGCTGGCGCTCGAAAATTTCGACGCCGTCGGCCAATGGCGCGCAAAGGACGCCGGCCTGATGGTGGACGCCAAGGGCAAGATGTTTGATGGGACGGCGCTGGACGGCCCGGTGAGTCTGCGCAAGGCGATCCTGGGCCACTCCGACGCGTTTCTCCAGACCTTCACGGAAAACCTGCTGGCATATGCGCTGGGGCGCGTGGTGGATTATCGGGACGAGCCGATGGTGCGCTCGATCGAGCACGCCGCGGCGCGCGACGGAAATCGTTTTTCCGCGTTTGTGCTGGGAATCGTGAACAGCATGCCATTCCAGATGAGGAGGGCCGATGCGGCGGAGACACCATCGGCCGCGAACGGGAATCGACAATGACCTTTCTGACGAAAAAACATCTCTCGCGCCGCACGATGCTGCGCGGCATGGGCGTGGCGATGGGACTTCCGTTTCTGGACGCGATGGCGCCGGCGCAGACGCCGCTGTCGAAAACGGCGGCCGCGGCGCGCCCGCGGCTGTGCTGCATCGAGATGGTGCACGGCGCGGCCGGCAGCACGGTGGACGGGTCCAATAAGCATTACTGGTCGCCCGAAAAGGAGGGCGCCGATTTCGAGTTTTCGCAGACGCTCGAGCCGCTTAAGGACTTTCGCGAGTATCTGACGATCATCAGCGATACCGATCTTCGCCCGGCCGGCGCGTACGCCGAGAAGGAAGAAGGCGGCGATCATTTCCGCTCGACTTCGGTGTACCTCACCGCGGCGCATCCCAAGATGACCGAAGGGTCCGATATTTATTGCGGCACGTCGATCGACCAGATGTACGCGCAGCAGTTCGGCCAGGACACGCCGCTGCCCTCGATCCAGCTTTGCATTGAAAGCGTGGACGGCTCCGGCGCCTGCGATTACGGCTACGCCTGCGTTTACGCCGACACGATCAGTTGGGCGTCGCCGACGCAGCCTTTGCCGATGACCGTCGATCCGCGACAGGCGTTCGAGCAGATGTTCGGCGACGGCGCGACGCCGGAAGAACGCGCGCTGCGCCAGCAGATGAGCGGCAGCATTCTCGATCGCATCACGCATCGCGTTTCCGCCTTGCGGCGCGACCTCAACGCCGCCGATCGCGCGCGGCTGAGCGATTTTCTGGACGACGTGCGCGAGATCGAGCGCCGCATTCAGAAAACCGAGCAGCACAATTTGAGCGGCGCGGCGCGCCAGCTTCCCGCGGCGCCGGTGGGCGTGCCGGATTCCTTTGAAGAGCATGTCAAACTGATGTTCGATCTTCAGGCGCTGGCGTTCGCCACCGATACCACGCGCTGCTCCGCTTTCAAAATGTCACGCGACGTCTGCCAGCGCGTTTACGATGAGAGCGGCGTGAAGGTGCCGTTCCACACCGCGTCGCATCACGGCGAATCGCCGGCGCGCATTGCCGATTTCGCCAAAATCAATCGTTATCACGTCAGTTTGCTGCCGTATTTCTTCCATAAGCTGAAGAACACCCCGGATGGCGACGGCAACCTGCTCGACCATTCTCTGATTCTTTACGGCAGCCCGATGGGCGATTCCAACGCGCATAACCACAAACGCGTGCCGATCCTGCTGGCGGGCAAGGCGAACGGAAAAGTGAAAGGGAATCTGCACGTCCGCTGCGCCGATGGGACTCCCATGGCCAATGTTCTGCTGACCATTCTGCACAAGGTTGGGATGCAGGTGGAATCGATCGGCGACAGCACGGGAGAAATTGCGATTTAACCATCGCCAAGGACTTTGGGGGCAACGATGCGAGCAAAGATCTGGATCAGCGCGGTTCTTTCTACCATGGTGGTTTATGCGGGCGACACGCGGGTGGCGGACGCGGCCGAGCACAGCGACCGGCGCGCCGTCGCGTCGCTGATCGCCGCCAAAGCCGACGTGAACTCGCCTCAAGGCGACGGCACCACGGCGCTTCACTGGGCCGCCTTCAATGACGATCTGGAGATGGCGAAGATGCTGGTCGCCGCGGGCGCAAACGTGAAAGCCGCTACGCGCGTGGGCGCGATCACGCCGATTTTCATGGCCGCCAAGAACGGAAACGCGGCGATGATCGAGCTGCTGCTCAACTCCGGCGCGGACGCCAACGCGACCGACGAGCACGGCACCACGGTGCTGATGACCGCCGCGGCCGCGGGCAATCCCGAGGCCGTCAAAACGCTGATCGAGCACGGCGCCGACGTCAACGCCCGGGAAGGCGCGCACGGCCAGACCGCGCTGATGTTCGCCGCGGCGCTGAATCGCGGAGCGGCGATCAAGGTTCTGCTGGATGCGCACGCCGATCCGGGCCTCACCACCAAGGCCGTGAAGCTGCCCAAGCCGCCCTCGCGTTTTATGGACGGCAAGCTGGTCCCGGAAGACAGCACCCAGACGCCTAAGGCCGCTCCTGCCGCCGATTCCAACGCGGATAAGGCCGCCCTCGACGCGCTGGCCGCGGGCATGGGATTGAAAGGCGCGGTGAATCCGGGCGGCGCTCCCGGCGAGGGCGATCTGCGGGCGATGATCGCGAAGCTGAACGCCAAAATTGACGACATCGAGAAGCGCCTGCCCGCGCAGAAACCGAAAGAGGGCGAGGACCCCAACGGCAGCATGTTCGGCATCATCCGCGAGCGCGGCACCACGGATATGGGCGGCATGACCGCTCTGTTGTTCGCCGCGCGCGATGGCCAGATGGAGGCGGCGCGCGCGCTGCTTGAAGGCGGCGCAGACATCAACCAGGTTTCGGCATCGGAAAAAACCAGCCCGCTGGTAATGGCGATCATGAACGGGCACTTCGATCTGGCGAAGTTCCTGATTGACTGGGGGGCGGATCCGAATCTTTCAAACGAACAAGGCTTGACGGCTCTCTATGCGACGATCGATGTGCAGTGGGCGCCCAAAGGCTGGTTCCCGTCGCCCGACGTCGGCCAGGAGAAAACTTCGTATCTCGATTTGATGAAGACGCTGCTTGAGGACGGCGCCAATCCCGACGCGCGCACCACTAAAAAACTGTGGTTCCGCTCCTTTGGCGATCACTCCTGGACCGATACGGCGGGATCGACCGCCTTCTGGCGCGCCGCCTGGGCGACGGATGTGGCGGCGATGAAACTGCTGGTCGAGCACGGCGCGAATCCCGATATTCCGACCACGGGCGGCGTATCGCCCCTTGAAGCCGCGTGCGGCATCGGCTGGGGCTATCACTACAACATGAATTCGCCCGATTACACCTGGATGGACGCCGTGAAATACCTGGTGCAGCTTGGCGCGGATGTGAATCATGCAGACGATCGCGGCTACACTCCGCTGCATGGGGCGGCCTACATCGGCAATAACGAGCTGATCCAGTACCTGGTCGATCATGGCGCGGACGTCAAGGCCGTCGCCAAGGATAAGAACACGGTCGCCGACATGGCGAACGGTCCGACGCGCTTCGGCATCCCGCATCCGGAGACGGTCGCGCTGCTCGAAAAACTGGGCTCGGCGAATTCGCACAACTGCCGGTCGGATCAGTGCCTGGTCGCGCCCAAGGACGATAAGAACGCCAGAAAGCCGGGCGGGAATCAGTAAGATTCCGCAGCGAGCTTAATCAACTGCTCGGCGTGCTTGAGCGCCTCTGGCGTCACGCGCTCGCCGGAAATCATGCGTCCGATCTCGCGGGTCCGTTCGGCCGGCGACAATTCCTCGATGGTCGTGCAGGTCCGCGATTTTTCGGTCCGTTTTTCGACGTAGTAGTGATGATCCGCGAATCCGGCGATCTGCGGCAGATGGGTGACACACAAGATCTGGCTGGACGCCGACAGTTTTTTCAGCCTCCTCCCCACCGCTTCGGCCGCGCTGCCGCCGACCCCGGCATCGACTTCATCAAACACCAGCGTTCGCGGAACTTTCCGCGCGCGCGCCGGCGCGGTGCACGTTTTGAGCGCCAAAGCCACGCGCGACAATTCCCCCCCGGAGGCGATTTTTTCGAGGGGCTTCGGCTCCTCGCCCGGATTCGGAGAAATCAGAAATTCCACCGAATCGGCTCCGCATTCGGACCACTCCGCCGGCGAAACGCGAATCTCAACGCGCGTTTTCTCCATCGCCAATGATGCCAATTCCGCTTCGACGCGCCGGGCAAGCTGGCGGGCCGCGTCTTTTCTCGCCGCCGACAGCGCCGCCGCGGCTTGCTCATATTCGCGCGCAAGCGCGGCCGTCTTTTTTCGCAGCGCTTCCCGCCGGTCATTCGAGGTTTCCACGCCGCGCAGGTCCGCGCGCGCCCGTTCCTGAAACGCGAGCACCTCTTCGACGGTCGCGCCGTATTTTCGCTTCAATTTTTCGAGCGCGGCCAGGCGCGATTCGACTTCATCGAGCCGCGCCGGATCGGCCTCGAGCCTCGCCAGATAATGCCTGAGCGCGTGCGCGCCTTCATCGAGGGCGATCGCCGCCGGCTGAACGGAGGCGAGAATTGGCGCGATCGATTCGTCGATGCGGGAAATCTCCTCCAACCGCTTCATCACGGAGCGAAGCTGCGCGGCCGCGCTTTCCGGAGCGTCGTACAAGGCCGCGTAGGCCGCGTTGGCCGATTCCTCCAGCCGCACGAAATTGCGCAGCACGCGCCGCTCATTCTCAAGTTCTGAATCCTCACCCGCGCGCGGGGAAACCGATTCGATCTCCTTCAACTGAAACGACCACAGATCCGCCAGCCGCAGCTTTTCCTGCGCGGTGCGGTCCAGTTCCTCCAGCTCCGAGGATGCGCGGCGCCACTCGCGAAAAAGCGCGGCGGCGGCGGAGGTATCGGCGGCCGCGAACTGATCGAGCATGTCCCGCTGCACCGCGTTTGAAAAAAGCTGCTGCTGATCGTGCTGGCCGTGAATGTCGCCCAGGTAAGGCGCCAGATCGCGCAGCAGCGCGGCCGTCGCCGGGCGATTGGCGATGAAGGCGCGCGATTTCCCGTTGGCCAGGATCTCGCGCTCGATGAGAATTTCGTTTTCCTCGATTTCGATCCCCGCCTCATCGAGCAGCGGCGGTTTGGAGGCGACTTCGAAAATTCCGGAGACGCGCGCCCGGTCGGCTCCGGCGCGGACCACTTCGGCCGAAGCGCGCGCGCCAAACAGTACCCCCAGGGCATCCACCACGATCGATTTGCCGCTCCCCGTTTCCCCGGAAAGAAGATTCAATCCGCGATGAAATCGGACTCGCAGCGATTCGATTACGGCATAGTTGTCGATCGACAGTTCAACCAGCACTGGAGATGATTATAAAGCGTGCAGGCTCCCGCCATACAGCCTGGACGGTATATAAAACATTTATCTATTATTCCGTTTTATCACGGTTTCTGATTTACAATAGAAAAAGCGTGACGGTACTTTCCAACGCCATTCCGGCGGACATCAACTTCTTTGAACTGGTGAAGAATTACGGCCCGGTTCCGATGACCGTCCTGGCCATCCTGGTCATGTTCTCGGTCGCGTCCTGGACGATTATCTTCGCAAAACTGGCGCTGTTCCGGCGGGCGCGAAACGCCAACCTGCGCTTTCTTCGCGCGTTCCGGAAGGCGACGCGCCTGGACGCGGTGGCCGCCGCCACCGAGCAGTTTCGCGCCGCGCCGCTTGCCACCGTCTTCGATTTCGGCTACAGCGAGGTCGCGCGCCAGATGACGGCGCGCCAGCGGATCACCAACTTCACCGCTCTGGAACGAACGTTGCAACTCGGAATGAGCGAGGAAATCACGCGGCTGGAGCGAAGCATGAACTGGCTCGCCACTGCCGCCGCGGTTTCGCCTTTCATTGGCCTGTTCGGAACCGTGTGGGGGATTATGAACGCTTTTCAGGCGCTGAACATGGGGGGTTCGACCAGCATGCGGGTGGTCGCCCCCGGAATCGCGGAGGCGCTGGGAACCACGGCCGTGGGTCTGTTTGCCGCGATTCCCGCGGCGATTTTCTACAACTATTTTGGTCATGTGATCAAGGAGATCGGCGCGCGCATGGAAGATTTTTCGCTCGAGTTTCTGAACCTGACCGAACGCAATTTCGAGGGGTAGAAGTACCTTGCCGGCAAAACGAGTATGGCTTTTTCGCTAGGCGGACTTAACGGCGGTAACGGAAGACGGCGCTTCGGCGCGGCGCAGGGGACGATGTCGGAGATCAATATTGTTCCGCTCGTCGACGTCGTGCTGGTGCTGCTGATCATTTTCATGCTGACCGCGCAGGTGATGGAATTCGGGCTCGATATTCACGTCCCGGAAGTGAAGCCCGTCTCCAGCACGATTCAGGAGCGTCCGGTGGTCAGCGTCACCAGCAACGGGATTTTGAAGCTGAACGACAACACGGTAAAACTGCGCGAAATTCCCTCCGAGATCGCGCGGAGATTCAAGGACACCAAGGCGGTGTACGTGGTCGCCGACCGCGCCGTCACCTGGGACGTGCTGGCGCAGGTCGTGGCCGAGCTGGGCGAGGCGAAGCTCGACGTCAGCATGGTGACCAAGCCGCTCGATACCACCTCGAAGAAATGATGCAGCACGCCGACATTCTCGATAGCCGGGAACCGGTGCGCGGCGCCCTGCTGGGGGCGATCGGGCTGCATGCCGCCATCGTGCTTACGGCGATTATCGTGAACTGGGCCGGGCGCAGCGAGCCGCTCGGCGCGCCCGATGTGGCCGGCGGAGCGGTTCCGGTGCAGGCCGTGAACACTATTCCGATTCCGCATCGCGGTCCGGCCAATCCGCTGGCGAACGATTCCCATTCCGAGGCGCCGCTTGAGCCGGTATCGAAACCGGTCGAGCGCGTGAAGAAAGAGGTCGAGAAGCCGGACGCGGTTCCGCTGAAGATGAAAACGCGCAAAAAAGAGGCGGAAAAGCCGCAGGTAATGCAGCATTTCCGCTCTTATCAGGCGCTCGAAAATCAGGTGACGACGCGGCAGGCGCCGCAGGTTTCCACCCCGATGTATTCGGCGCAGCAGGGCTCGGGAAACGTGGGCACGGGCGCGAATACGACGCTTGGGACGCGCTGCGCCGCCTACGCCACTCAGATCCAGCAGATTGTCGCCCGGAACTGGAATACCGGCGACGTGGACGCCCGTTATTCGACGGCGCCGGTGGTCATTGCGACGTTCAATCTGATGCGCGACGGCAGCATCCGCGGCCTCGCCATTTTGCAGTCGAGCGGGATTCCGTCGCTCGATTTTTCGGTGCAGCGCGCGATCCGCGATTCGCACTTTCCGCCGATCCCGGCCTGCGCGGGATTCGACAAAGATTATGCAACGGTCGAGTTTTGGTTTGAGCTGAAGCGATGAAACAGACGTCATTCTTTTTTGTTTTTGCGAACTCCCGGATGAACGCCATGGCCGGGGCGGCGCTGCTGCTCGCCTTTACGGCGGTCCGTTCCTCCGGGCAGAGCGATATCAGCGGCGTCATCAGCAATCACGATAAGCCGCGCGTCGCCGTCATCGATTTCCGCGGCTCCGGCGACGCGCAGCGGCTGATGGACACCTTCAATCCGGCGCTGTGGGATTCCCTGTCCGGATCAGGCGTGCTCGATATGGTCGCCAAGAGCATGTATCCGCTCACGGTGCCGCAGCAGCCGGCCGAATTTCGCGCCGCCGATTGGGCGAACCCGCCCGTTCGCGCGAATTTTTTGGCCTTCGGCTACACCGGCGTGCAGGGCGGCCAGCTCGTGCTGTTCGGCTATTTCTACAACGTCAGCAGCGCGACGCAGGTGATCGGGAAGCTTTACTACGGCACGCTCGACGCCGACGGCGCGAAAAAAGTCGCGCGCGAGTTCGCCGCCGATATCCTCCAGCAGTTCGGAGCCAAAAGCCTCGCCGGAACGAAAATCTATTTTGTCTCCGACCGCACCGGCAGCAAGGAAATCTGGTCGATGGACTACGACGGTTCCAATCAAAAGCAGATCACGCAATACCATTCCGTCTCCACCATGCCCGCCGTTTCTCCGGATGGAAAGATGGTCGCCTTCACCACTTACGCGCAGGGCAATCCCAAAATAATGATCTTTTCGACGGAAACCAACCGGCGCCTGCCGTTTTATAATCCCGTCTCCTCGGCCGTGGAGACACCGGAATTTACGCCGGACATGAAGCACATACTGTTCGGCGCCTCCATCGACGGCTGGGTGCAGATCTGTATCTCCGATCTGACTGGCGCCAACATGCGCCGTCTTTCGCACGTGCGCGCAATCGAGGTCTCCCCCAAGGTGAATCCGGCGAATCCGACGCAGATCCTGTTCATCAGCGGCCGGAGCGGATCCGAACAGATGTGGCGCATGAACATTGACGGCGGTGACCTGGCCCAGATCACCGATGGCACCGGCTATGTCGCCAATCCGGCCTGGAGCCCGGACGGCCAGAAGATCGCCTTCGCCTGGACCAAGGGCTACGAGCCGGGCGCATACAATATTTTCATTATGGATGTGGCCAAGCGCGTCCCGGTACAGTTGACGCACGGAAATGGCCGCAATGAGAATCCCTGGTGGGCGCCCGACGGCGTGCACCTGGTGTTTTCCATTAAGAAGGGCCAGTCGACGCAGATCTACACAATGCTCGCCGACGGGACGCAGGTTACCCAGCTCACCACGCGCGGAAATAATCTTCAACCCGTGTGGGCGAAAGGGCTAAACTGAAACTGAATCTGTTACAGAAGTGAGAAGCGAGGAGGAGAATTTTCTAAATGAAACGTAACTTTAGGACACTGAGTGCAGCGGTGTTCGCGGCAGTTCTGATTTTGGCGGTTTCCGGGTGCAAAAAGAAAACTCCGGTGGCGCCGCCTCCGCCGCCTCCGCCGGCCAAGACCGAGGCTCCGCCGCCGCCTTCCACACCCCCCGCGGTTCGAATCAACAGCTTCACCGCCGAGCCCAGCAGTATTGAGCAAGGGCAATCGGCCACGCTTCGCTGGAGCGTGGCGAACGCGACCGATATTTCCATCGATCAGGGACTCGGTCAAGTGGCCGCCAACGGCAGCCGGCAGGTTTTTCCTTCCAATACTGTGACCTATACGCTGACGGCTCGGGGCGCGGGAGGGTCCGATACGCGCTCGGTAACGGTCGAAGTTTCCGCGCCGCCCCCCCCGCCGCCGCCTCCGCCCGTGAAAGAAACCATTTCCGGAGCGGATATGCTGAGCCGGGAGGCGCAGGACATTTATTTCGATTACGATAAGAGCGATCTGCGCGAGGACGCGCGCGCCGCGTTACAACACGACGCCGAACTGTTGAAGCGTATCTTCGCCGCCGATCCGAATTTCATGGTGGTTATCGAGGGGAACTGCGACGAGCGCGGCTCGGCCGAATATAACCTGGGCCTGGGCGACCGCCGCGCGACGGCGGCCAAAGAGTTCCTGGTCCAGCTCGGCTTGCCGGCCGATCGCATTTCGACCATCAGCTACGGCAAGGATCGTCCGGTGTGCACGGAGGCGAATGAGGCCTGCTACCAGCGCAATCGGCGCGATCATCTGGCCCCGGCCAAGTAGGCTCGCGGGGCTGGTAGGGAGAGAAAGTAACAGGGGGTGACGCTCAATCGTCCCCTAATTAACGAGGCCTGACTAATAAAGGGAGGTTCGGATGAAGCGCCTGAAATTCTTGACGGCATGCCTGATTCTGCTTGCCGGCCCGGTGGCATTGCCGGGCCAGAAAAAAGAAGACATTCTCGAGATCCAGCGCGACGTCGCGCTGCTGCAGGATCAGGTGCGGCAGCTTCAGAAATCGCAGGACGATAAAATGGCCGCGCTTCAGTCGATGCTTCAGCAAACCGTCGATGTCTCCAATAAACTGACCGCCGGGCTTTCCTCGCTGCAACGGCAGATCGATCAGCGGCTCAGCTCGGAGCAGACGCAACTGGTCGCTCCGGTGGCGACGCTCGGCGCCAAGGTCGATCAGATGTCCAGCGATTTCAGCTCTGTCGCGACGAATGTCGAAGAGCTGGTTCGAAGAATGGCGGCGCTCGATACCAAACTGAACGATATTTCGCAGGCCGTGCGCACGCTTTCGGCGCCGCCAACGCCTCCGGCTCCGGCGGCCGGAGCCGCGGCCACAGGAGCCGCGGGGGCTCCCGCGATCTCCGCCGAAACCAGCTACAACAACGCCTATCGCGATTACAATAAGGGGCAGTTCGACCTGGCTTTGCAGGAGTTCGCCGATTACGTCAAGAACTTCCCCGACACCGCCGACGCGCCCACCGCGCAGTATTACATCGGCTATATTTACTTCAACAGCGGAACGAATTACGCCGACGCCGCCAAGGCTTTCGACGACGTGCTGGAGCGATGGCCGGAAAATCCCAAGACCGCCGATGCGATGTACTACAAAGGGGTCGCGCTGCAAAAATTAGGGCAGAAGACTGCGGCCGCCAAAACGTTGAAGGATTACATCGCCAAGTATCCTCGCGGCGAGCACGTGGAACAGGCGCATCGCGATCTGCGGGCGATGGGCATGGAAGCCTCCACCGCGAAAAAGCAGCACAAATAGAGGCTGGCCCGAACTTCAGCCCTAACCGCTCATCGCCGCCAGGAACTCGGCATTGTTCCGGGTCTTGGATAGTTTATCGATCAACAGCTCCATGCTTTCCACCGGCGAAAGCGGATTGAGCACCTTGCGCAGCACCCAGACTCGATTCAACTCCTCGCGCGGCAGCAGCAGCTCTTCCTTTCGCGTGCCTGATTTGGAAATGTCGATGGCCGGGAACACGCGTTTGTCCATCAGCTTCCGGTCCAGGTGAATTTCCATGTTGCCGGTGCCCTTGAACTCCTCAAAAATTACGTCGTCCATGCGGCTGCCGGTATCGACCAGCGCCGATGCGACGATGGTCAGCGATCCGCCTTCCTCGATATTGCGCGCCGCCCCGAAGAATCGCTTGGGCCGCTGCAAGGCGTTGGAATCGACGCCGCCTGAAAGCACCTTTCCCGACGGCGGCACCACGGTATTATAAGCGCGGGCCAGGCGCGTGATCGAATCGAGCAGAATCACGACGTCCTTCTTGTGCTCCACCAGGCGCTTGGCCTTTTCGATCACCATTTCGGCGACCTGCACGTGGCGCGAGGCCGGCTCATCGAAGGTGGAGGAGATCACCTCGCCCTTGACGGACCGCTGCATATCCGTGACTTCCTCCGGGCGCTCATCGATCAGCAGCACGATCAGCGTCACTTCAGGATGGTTGGCCGTAATCGAATTGGCGATCGATTGCAGCAGCATCGTTTTTCCGGTGCGCGGCGCGGCGACGATCAAGCCGCGCTGCCCTTTGCCGATCGGCGTCAGCAGGTCCATCACGCGGCCGGAATAGTTGTCCTTCACCGTTTCCATCTTCAGGCGCGATTGCGGATACAGAGGCGTGAGATTGTCGAAGAAAATTTTGTTGCGCGCCTCTTCCGGCGGCTCGAAGTTGATCGCGTCGACTTTGATCAGCGCGAAATACCGCTCGCCTTCCTTGGGCGGGCGAATCTGGCCGCTGACGGTGTCGCCGGTGCGCAGGTCGAAGCGCCGGATCTGCGACGGCGAAACATAGACGTCGTCGGGGCCGGGCAGATAATTATATTCCGGCGCGCGCAGGAAGCCGAAGCCGTCGGGCAGGCATTCGAGCACGCCTTCGGAAAAGATCAGGCCGCTTTTTTCCGCCTGAACCTGCAAAATTTTAAAGATGAGCTCCTGCTTGCGCAAGCCGGCGAAACCCTGCACCCCGAGATCCTTGGCGATCTGATTGAGTTTCTGGATGCTCATGTCCTTCAACTCGACCAGATCGAGCGCGCTTCCGCCATTGCGCCCCTGATTACCCTGCGCGCGGCGCTTGGAATCGAACAGGCGCCCGGTGATCTGGGGCGCTTGCGCAGTTTGCCCGGCGGGCGCGGCGGCTTCGGTTTCAGCGGGCTTTATTTCCGCGGCATTGGTTTCCGCCGGGCTGGACTCGGCGGCCTCCGGTTTCGGATCTGCTTTCAGCTCCGCGGCCGGTTTCTGCTCGGCGGCGGCCTTGCCGTCCGACTTGGGCGCCTTGGATCGAGGCGAAACCTCGGATTTTGGCGCCGTTTCGGTCTTGGGCGTTTCCGCCTTTACCGCTTCGGCGTTGCCGTTGGGGGCAACGATGGCTGCCCGTTCTTGATTTTCGAGATCGCTTGCCAAATTTCCCTCACTCCCCGGCCGGTTACGGCCGAGCATTCGAGCAGCTCCCCGGAATATCCATCCCGCAGAGCCCTCAGGCTTTGTTGCCTTTCTTTCTGAGACTTCAACTTATCCACTTTGGTCGCCACCGCCATATACGGCCGGCCGCGATCCTCGAGCCAGTCTCGAAGCTCGATGTCCTTTTCCATCCATCCTCGCCGCGCGTCCAGGACGATGACGCACAGCCGCAGCGCCTCCCGTTCGAGCAGATACTGCTCAATAAGAGCCTTCCACTGCGACGTCTTTTCACGGGGAAGTCTTGCGAACCCATACCCTGGAAGATCGACGAATCGAAAACCGCCGTCCACCTGGTAGAAATTGACCCACTGCGTACAGCCCGGCCGCGAGCTGGTGTGCGCCAGCTTGCCGGCATCCATCAGCGCATTCAGCAGGCTGGATTTGCCGACATTGCTGCGGCCCAGAAACGCGACCTCCGGATCGTTCTCCGGCGGAAACTGCTCCGGACTGGCTGCACTTATTATAAACCGGCTGGCCATCGGCGGTCCGTGTCCAGCGCCCGGCGGCCAGTTGTTTTTGCTGACCACTGGCCACCGGCCACCGGCCACTAATGCGTTACCTTCTCATCCCTGGACCGCTCCACGATTTCCGCCGCGGTCAGCATATTGGCGATCGGAGCCATCTCAATTTCCCGCTCCAGCGCCAGTTTCAGCACCTCATCCATGGAATGGACGAAGTGCAGCTTCATTTCCTTGCGGATATTTTCGGGAATATCCGGCAAATCTTTTTCGTTATCGGCGGGAAGAACCACTTCGCGAATCCCCTGCCGGTATGCGGCAAGCAGTTTTTCCTTCAGCCCGCCGATGGGCAGCACGCGCCCGCGAACCGTGATCTCGCCTGTCATGGCGATGTCGGCCCGCACCGGGATGCTGGTCAGCGCGCTGCAAATACTGGTGGCAATGGTAATTCCCGCCGACGGGCCGTCCTTGGGAATCGCGCCTTCCGGCACGTGAAGGTGAATATCGATATGCCGGTAGAAATCGCGCGGCAAGCCCATCACGTGCGAACGGCTGCGAATATAGCTCATCGCCGCCTGCGCCGATTCCTGCATTACGTCGCCAAGCTTGCCCGTCGTCGTCAGCTTGCCGCGGCCTTCCATGATCGCCGCCTCCGTCGTCAGAATCGATCCGCCGACTTCGGTCCAGGCCAGCCCGACCGTGGCCCCCACTTCGTTCTTCTTATCGGTTTGCTGCTCGCGGAATTTCTGCGGACCCAGTAAATCGTTGACCTTCGCCGCCGTGATCACCGCTTTTTCGAGCGCTTCTTTCTGTTTGGCCGATTGCGCGTTCACCACGATGCGGGCGATCTTGCGGCACACGTTACCGATCTCGCGTTCCAGATTTCGCACGCCGGCCTCGCGCGTGTAGTGCTGCATCAGCTCATTAATGCCTTCTTCGGTAAACTCGATCTGCTGATGGCTGAGACCGGCTTCCTTTTCCTGTTTGGGAACCAGGAATCGCTTGGCGATCTCCATCTTTTCAAGTTCGGTATAGCCCGAGAGACGAATCACTTCCATGCGGTCCTGAAGCGCCGGCGGAATGGTGTGCAGCACGTTCGCCGTGGCGATAAAAAACACCTGGCTCAGATCATATTCGACGTCCAGGTAGTGATCCATGAACATGAAATTCTGTTCCGGATCGAGCACCTCCAGCAGCGCCGCCGAAGGATCGCCGCGAAAATCGGTCGACATCTTGTCCACTTCGTCCAGCATGAACACCGGATTGCGCACACCCGCCTTTTTCATCATTTGCAGGATCTGGCCGGGTAAGGCTCCGATATAGGTGCGCCGGTGGCCGCGAATTTCCGCTTCATCGCGCACGCCGCCGAGCGACAGCCGGACGAACTTGCGGCCGGTCGCCTTGGCGATGGACATTCCAAGCGACGTCTTGCCGACGCCGGGAGGCCCGACAAAGCACAGAATCGAGCCCTTGGGATCCTTCACCAGACGCCGCACGGCGAGAAACTCAAGAATCCGCTCCTTGATTTTCTCGAGGCCGTAATGATCGCTTTCAAGCACCGTCTGCGCGTAGGGAAGATCGCGAATCTCTTTCGATTTTTTCTTCCACGGTACGGCCAGCAGCCAGTCGAGATAATTGCGCGAGACCGTCGATTCGGCCGACATCGGCGGCATGTTCTCCAGGCGCTTCAGCTCCGCCATGGCCTTTTCGTAGGCGTCCTTGGTCATGCCGGCGGTTTCAATTTTCTTCTTCAGCTCGTCGAACTCGCTCTTTTCGCCGCGCCCCAGCTCTTTCTGGATGGCCTTGATTTTTTCGTTGAGGTAATACTCTTTTTGCGCCTTTTCCATCTGGCGCTTCACGCGGCCCTGAATGGTGCGATCGACGTTCAGCTTCTCGATCTCGATGTCCAGCATCTCGGCCACGCGCGTCAGCCGGTCGATGGGATCGAAGATTTCGAGCAACTCCTGCTTTTCTTCCGTCGAAAGCTGCATGTTTGCGCCGACCGTGTCGGCCAGCTTGCCCGGATCGTCGCCGCGAATCGCCGCCACCATCGTGTCGTAATTCACGTTCTGGCTCAGCTTGACGTACTGCTCAAACAGGCTCGTCACGCGAGATGTCAGCGCGTCGAGCTGCGGGCCGGCCTCGACTTTGAAGCTAAAAGTTTTGATGGTCGCGCGAAAATATCCTTCATCTTCGCTGACGGAAAGAATTTTTCCGCGCTCCACGCCCTCGACGAGAACTTTCAGGTTGCCATCGGCCTGCTTCAAGCTTTGGACGATGTTGGCCACGGTACCGACCGAATAGATCTCATCGGGCCGGGGATCGTCGACGCTTGCATCATGCTGCGTCGCCAGAAAAATTTTCTTGTCCGCCGCCAGCGCTTCTTCAATCGCGCGTACGCTCGGCTCGCGCCCGACCAGAAATGGCGTCATTCCGTGCGGAAAGATCACCACCTCCCGGATGGGCATCATCGGCAAGCGGCGCGTATCGGATTTTTCTTTGGAAGTAAGCATTGCTCGTGGTCAGTGGTCAATGTCCAAGGGTCGCTGGCCAGGCAAAACCGAGCGATTTGCGCTGGTCACCGGCCACCGGCCATCGGCCACTTTCAGTTTACCCCGCCTTCTCCAGCAGGGCCATGTTGATCTTCTGCGTCATCACCATCTCCTTGGTGACCAGGAACTCGCGGACCTTTTTGTAGGAAGGCAGGTAGTACATCAGATCCAGCATCAAGTCTTCGAGGATCATTCGCAGGCCGCGCGCCCCAACCTTGCGCTCCATGGCGAGCTGCGCGATGGCGTCGAGCGCATCGTCGCTAAACTTCAGTCTAACATTTTCAAACTCAAACAGCTTTTGATATTGCCGCACGATCGCGTTCTTGGGCTTGGTAAGGATTTGAACCAGAGCCTCTTTGCTCAAATCCTCCAGGACCGCAACTACCGGCAGCCGCCCGATGAACTCCGGAATAAATCCGCTCTTGATCAGATCGACGGGTTGGACCTGTTCGAGCATACTGACGTCACGCCGGCCGGAACTGCCCGCGCGGCGCGTGGTCTGCTGCGTCGCTTCCTCGGGATTCGAAAAGCCGATGGTCCGCGTGCCCACGCGCCGCGAAATCGTCTTTTCCAAACCGATAAACGCGCCGCCGCAGATAAACAGGATATTCGTCGTATCCACCGGCGTAAATTCCTGATGCGGGTGCTTTCTTCCGCCCTGCGGAGGAACGTTGGCGATCGTTCCTTCCAGGATTTTCAGCAGCGCCTGCTGCACGCCTTCGCCCGAAACATCCCGCGTAATCGAGGGATTTTCGTCCTTGCGCCCGATCTTATCGATTTCGTCGATGTAGATAATCCCCTGCTGGCAACGCTGCACGTCCCAGTCCGAATTTTGCAGCAGCCGCAGGATGATATTTTCCACGTCTTCGCCAACATAACCCGCTTCGGTCAAAGTGGTTGCATCGACAATGGCGAACGGCACATCGAGAATTCTGGCTAAGGTCTGGGCTAGTAACGTTTTGCCGGTCCCGGTCGGCCCGATCAGCAGAATGTTCGATTTCGACAGTTCCACCTCGCCCGCCCGCTGCTTATTCATTTGAATCCGCTTGTAATGGTTGTAAACCGCTACGGCGAGCTTCTTTTTAGTGGCGTCCTGGCCGATCACGTACTGATCGAGATATTCTTTTAATTCCAGAGGCTTAGGCAGCTTGTGCGGAGTTCCGTACTGCTGCTCGTGACGATCGTCTTCAAGAATCGAGTTGCATACGGCGATGCACTCGTCGCAAATATAGGCACGGGGGTAATCGGAGGGGGAGGAGATCAGCTTACCTACTACGTCCTGGCTCTTAGCACAAAACGAACAGCGTAAGGAATCATCGGAGCCAGCGCGCTTCACCGGAGTCTCCTGGTCAGCATAGAGTTGTGGTTAATGTTACGGACACTCCGATTATACCTGACTTCGAGCCAAACGAACATAGTACAGTCTACCTAACGCGAGCCCACAGCGCCGCCGAAACAAACCAACCGCCAAACTCGCGCTCGAACAGATCCATCCTCAACCAGTGCGCGAGGCCGGATCGCGATACGATTCAAACGCCCTGCTCTTGTAATGCATCAAGCAGCTCAGAGCCGCGCCAGCTTGTTCAACCCGTTGAACGCGGCGGCTTTATAGCATTCGGCCAGCGTCGGATAATTGAACACCGTGTCGACAAAATAATCGACCGTTCCCTTCAGGCTGAGCACCGCCTGGCCGATGTGCAGCAGCTCGCTTGCGCCTTCCCCGATAATGTGGATGCCCAATATCTCCTTGGTTTCGCGATGAAAGATGATCTTCAGCCGGCCTGTCGTGTCGCCGCGGATCTGGCCGCGCGCGATCTCGCGATAATAGGCGATGCCGACTTCGTAAGGCACGTCTTCTCCGGTGAGCTGCTCTTCGGTCTTGCCAATAAACGAAATTTCGGGGATGGTGTAAATCCCATAAGGATACGTCGCTGGGTTGGAATGCGCCGGCTTGTGATAGGCGCGCGCGGCGGCGATGCGGCCCTGCTCCATGGAGACCGAAGCAAGGCTCGGGAACCCGATCACGTCGCCCACGGCGAAAATATGCTCGACTTTGGTGCGGTAATCCGCGTCGACGGCGATACGGCCGCGCGCGTCGGCTTCAATACCGGCGGCGGCGAGGTTCAACTCGTCGACGTTGCCCTGCCGCCCCACCGCGTAGAGCAGCGCATCGCCTGAAATTTTTTTCTTGCTTTGCAGATTCGCGACCACGCCTCCTTCGGGAACCTCTTCCACGCTCGCCACCTCTTCATTGAGCCGCAGGGTGACGCGGGTATCGCGAAGATGATAGGACAGCGCCTCCACAATTTCGGCGTCGGCGAACTCCAGCAGGCGCGGCCGTCTTTCCACCAGAATTACCCGTACTCCGAGCGTCGCGAACATGCACGTATACTCGACGCCGATCACGCCGCCGCCGACCACGATCAGCGTTTTCGGCAACTCGGGCATATCGAGCACCTGATCGCTGTTGATAATATTGCGCCCGTTGATCGGCACTTTCGGTGAAACAGCGGGCTTGGTTCCCGTTGCGATCACGATCGTTTCGGCGCGATAGTCCGCGTCGCCGCGCGCGCTGCACACGCGAATGGTATGCGGGTCGAGAAACCGCGCGGTTCCAAACAGGACTTCGACGTTATTCCGGGCAAGCTGCGCGACCGTCACGTCGATTTCGGTCTTGATCACGTGCTGCACGCGAAACACGAGGTCGGCCATGGTGATTCTTTCCTTAACCCGATAGCTGACGCCGTAGATGTTCTGATAAAGGTAGCCGGAAAGATGCAGCACGGCTTCGCGCATGGTCTTGCTGGGGATGGTTCCGGTGTTGATGCAGACTCCGCCCAGGCACTGCGATTTTTCGACCAGCGCGACGCGTTTGCCCGATTTGGCGGCCTGAATCGCCGCGCGCTGCCCGGCCGGTCCGGAGCCAATGACGATCATGTCGAAAGATTGCATGGTTGTGACGCTTCAAAGTGAGGATAGCGAACTCCGCCGGCGGCTTTGGAATGGCCGGCGGATCACTGCCGGGATACCATAGATTGCAATGCCCTCCCGCCGTGAAATTCTGAAGATGGGTGCGGTTGCTCTCGCGCTCGACCAGCTCAGCTCCGCTCAGTGGACCTTCGAAGACCCGGCCCTGGCCGATCTGCAAACCGCGCTGGCCGCATCGCAGATTACTTCCGAGCGCCTGGTTGAAATCTACGCCGAGCGCATTCAAAAAATCGACAAATCCGGCCCGCGCGTTAACGCCGTCATCGAAATGAATCCCGACGCGCCCGCGATCGCCGCCGCGCTCGATCGCGAGCGCAAGGAAAAAGGCCCGCGCGGGCCGCTGCACGGCATCCCGATTCTGATTAAAGACAATATCGATACCGGCGACAAGATGATGACCTCGGCCGGATCGCTGGCGCTGGCGAGCCGCGCTTTGAAAGACGCCGCGCTGGTGGAGCGATTACGCGCGGCGGGCGCGATCGTTCTCGGGAAAACGAATCTCAGCGAGTGGGCGAATTTCCGCTCGACCCATTCGACCAGCGGATGGAGCGGACGCGGCGGCCAGACGCGAAATCCCTACGCGCTCGACCGCAATCCATCGGGATCGAGTTCCGGAACCGCCGCGGCGGTCGCCGCCAATCTCTGCGCCGCCGGCGTCGGCACGGAAACGGATGGATCGATCGTTTCTCCATCGTCGATTAACGGCATTGTAGGGATTAAACCGACGGTAGGATTGATTCCCGGCGCGGGCATCGTACCCGTTTCGCGCCGCCAGGATACGGCCGGTCCGATGGCGCGAACGGTGGCCGACGCGGCGCTGCTTCTTGAGGCATTGGCCGGGGCAAGTTACGGCCAGGCGCTCGATCCTGGCGGGTTGCGCGGGGCGCGCCTGGGGATCGCGCGGCAAATTTTCGGCTTTAACGATCGCGTGGATCGGCTGATGCAATCCGCCATCGACACCATGAAGCAGTTGGGCGCGGAAATTGTCGATCCGGCCATGATCCCCACCTATTCGCGAATCGGCGAACTTGAAAATGAGGCGATGCTTTACGAGTTCAAGGCGGATTTAAACGCGTATCTGGAAGCGCGCGGCGGGCCCGTCAAGAGCCTGCAAGAGGTGATCGCGTTCAACGAAAAAAACCGCGATCGCGAGATGCCCTGGTTCGGCCAGGATCAGATGCTGAAGGCGCAGGAAAAAGGTCCGGTGACGAGCAAAGCCTATCGTGATCTGGTTTCGCGGCTGAATCGGCTGGCGCGGCAGGAGGGGATCGATTCGGCGATGACCCGGCTGGCGCTCGATGCGCTGGTGGCGCCGACGGACGGTCCGGCGTGGCTGACCGATTATGTGCTAGGCGATCACTTCACCGGCGGCTCGTCGATGCCCGCCGCGGTCGCGGGGTACCCGCACGTAACCGTTCCGGCGGGATACGTGTTCGGACTGCCGGTGGGAATTTCGTTCTTCGGCTCGGCGCGCAGCGAAGTGAAGTTGATCAAATATGCGTTCGCGTTTGAGCAGGCGACCAAAGCCCGCAAGCCGCCGTCGTTTGCGCCGTCGGCAAAGCTGTAGCGCCCCTCTGTTGCGGCGAAAGCCGTGCCAGCTTACGAGGGCCGGTGCGATAATTGAGTGGATGCGCTTTGTGGTTGCTGCTGTTCTTCTCGCGCCCTATGTTTTGTTGGCGCAATTCCCCGGCCGCGGGCCCGCATCGGAGGGCGTTCAACTGGATCTTGAAGGCAAGCGGGTACAGGCCCGCGCGGTCTTTCAAAAAGCGATCGAGACCGCGACCTCAGCAGCGGCGAAGGCCAATGCACAACGCGCCATGGCCATGTCCTGGGCGTTCGAAGGTAATTGCCGGAAGACAGGCGAATACGAGCAGATGGTGATCGATTATTGGGCCACCCGCGAGAAAGATCAGCCGCAGACCGCCTTCTACCAGGAAGGCGAGATGGCCGATGAAGCCGGCCGCGTTTGCATCGACTCGGGCGATTTGGACGCGGCGGCGGAATGGTATCGTAAGGGCCACGACTTCGGCCTCAAGGAGCCGAACATATCGCCGGACCGGCGCGCTTTGTGGGATTTTCGCTGGGAACATGCGCAAGCGCGGATTGCGGCGCGGCGCGGGAATCGGGCGGAGGCAGAGAAGCACGTCGCGGCGGCTCGCGCCGCTCTCGATCGAATGTCGGAACTGCGCTCGGAGCAGGAACCGTTCTTTCGATATCTCACCGGATATGTCGCTTTCTACCTGGGCGATTACAAAACCGCCCTCGAGGACCTTCAGAAAGCCCAGCAGGATCCGTTTATCACCTGCATGATCGCGCAGACATACGAAAAACTCGGCGACCGGGACAAAGCGATGGAATACTATCGCAAAGCCGCTTCGGCGCGCGGCCACAATCCCCCGGCGGCGTATGCAATTCCATTCGCGCGCAAGAAGCTGGGCGAGCAGTAAACTCCTTTTATGCGGCTCAAGCTGTTGTTGCTCGTCTGCGCGTGCGCATCCGCGCAGACTTATGATGTCATAATCTCCGGCGGGCGCGTCGTTGACGGCGCCGGCGACCCATGGTTCTACGGCGATGTGGGCATCCGCGGGGATCGCATCGCGCGAATCGCGCCGCGCGGGATGCTCGCGGGCGCGCCGGCAAGGCAGAAAATCGACGCGCGGGGGATGGTCGTTTCGCCCGGCTTCATCGATATTCAGGGGCAGTCGCGCGTCCAGTTGCTGACCGGCGACGGACGGCTGATTAGTCATCTGACGCAGGGAATCACCACGGAAATCATGGGCGAAGGCGGCACCGACGCGCCGGCCAACGACAAAACGCTCGCCAACGAATCCGAGGAAGCGCGCAAGCTCGATTCGCGCTTCACCGGCCCGCACGGATTTCGCGACTGGCTCGAAGCTATGCAGCAGCACGGATCGTCGCTCAATTTCGGATCGTTCGCCGGCGCGGCCACGCTACGCATGTACGGCAAAGGCATGGCGCAGGGCGCGCCGACCGAAGCGGAACTGGAGGAAATGCGCGGCGCGCTTAAACGAGCCATGGAAGATGGCGCGTTCGGCATGGCGTCGGCGCTGATCTATCCGCCCGGCGAATACGCCACCACGCGCGAACTTATCGAACTCGCCAAGGTGATGGCCCCGTACGGTGGCGTTTACATCACTCACATGCGATCGGAGTCCGACCATTTGCTGGAGGCGATCGAGGAAGGGATCGAGATCGGCCGCGACGGTGGCGTGCCGGTTGAAATTTATCATTTGAAAGCTTCGGGGGAAGCGAACTGGCCGAAGATGAAACAGGCCATCGCCAGGATCGATGAAGCGCGCCGCGCCGGCATCGATATCAGCGCGGACATGTATCCCTATGTCGCCGGAGGAACGGGATTGACGGCATGCCTGCCTCCCTGGTCCGCCGCGGACGGAAAGCTGTTCGAAAATTTGAAAGATCCGGCGACGCGTCAAAAAATTCACGACGAAGCCATGGCGGCGCCGCGGGATTGGGAAAATATCTGCCGCGAATCGACGCCGGCTGGCGTGATGATTCTACGCCTGGTCTCGCCCGAATATCGCCAATATCAGGGCAAGCGCCTCTCGGAAATCGCCGCGGCGCTGCATAAGGACTGGGCCGAGACGGCCATCGATTTAATTTCCGCCGAGCATTCTCGCATCGAAACGATGTTTTTCATCGGCAGCGAGGAAAACGTGAAGCTCCAGCTCCAGCAGCCGTGGATCAAGATCGGCAGTGATTCGGCCGGCATCGATCCGGCGAACACGCGCAGTCTGGCGCATCCGCGCGCCTACGGAAATTTCCCGCGCATCCTCGGGAAATATGTCCGCGAGGAACACGTGCTGACGCTTGAAGACGCGGTGCGCAAGATGACATCGGCGACGGCGAATCGCCTTTCGATTCAGGATCGCGGGCTGCTGAAGGAGGGTTTTTACGCCGACGTGGTCGTTTTCGATCCCGCGACCATCGCCGATCGCGCGACATATGAAAATCCGCATCAGATCTCGACCGGGATCAAGGAAGTGTTCGTCAACGGCGTCTCGGTGCTCCACAACGGCGTGGTCACGGGAGCCAAGCCCGGCCGAATCGTGTGGGGGCCGGGACACCAGAAGTGATCGATATTCACACGCACGTCCTCTACGGAGTTGACGACGGCGCGAAAACGCTCGAAGAATCCCTTGCCATGATTCGCATGGCCGGCGCGAGCGGCACCACGGACCTGGTCGCCACGCCGCACGCCAACCTCAAATACAAATTCGACCCGCAGAAAATTCGCGCGAGGCTGGAGGAAATTTCCGGCGAAGGCGTGCGGGTTTATTCCGGCTGCGATTTTCATCTGAGCTACGAAAACATTCAGGATGCCATCGCGAATCCGGCCAGGTACACGATTAATCAGAAATGCTATCTGCTGGTGGAGTTTTCCGATTTGATCATCTTCAAGAACACGCCGGAAATCTTCGCGCGCCTTCAGGACGCCGGAATGGTCCCGATCGTGACCCATCCGGAGCGCAACGGCCTGCTGCGCCAGCGCATCGGCGAGATCGCGAAGTGGGTGGAATCCGGCGCGCGGGTGCAGCTTACGGCGCAGAGCCTGCTCGGCCGCTTCGGCCCCCGCGCCCGCGAATTTTCGGAGATGCTCATCGACCGTGGCCTGGCGCACTTCATCGCCAGCGACGCGCACGATTGCCAACATCGCCCGCCGAAGCTCGAGGAGGCGTTCGCCTGGATCGAAAAGCGCTACGGCCGCGAATTGGCCGATCTGCTGTGCGTGACGAACCCGCGCGCCGCCATCAATGGGGCGCCGGTGAACTCAATGGAAATGTTCGCCCGCGGCGAGACCAGGAAGTGGTATCAGATTTGGCGATGATCGCTTCAGGGTTTCACTGGCTCCCGTTCTGCGGTTCGAGGCGCACAACCGCGCGTGTCTGAATCAAGGCACTAGGGCGATGTTTTGCGCGCCTGCTCGGAGCCAACGAAGCGGCACTGCGCGACCGCGCGTTTCCAGCCTGCCCATAATTCCTCGCGCCGGTCCACGGGCATTTGCGGCTGGAAAACGCGCTCGCTTCGCCAGAAACGCGAAAGTTCTTCCATGTTTTTGAAATAACCCGTCGCCAGGCCCGCTAAATAGGCGGCGCCTAAGGCTGTCGTCTCCGTATCCGCGGGCCGGACGATGGGACATCCCAAAATGTCGGCCTGAAACTGCATCAAAAAATTGTTCGCCGTGGCGCCGCCGTCCACGCGCAGCTCCTTGATCTTCTGACCGGCGTCGGCTTCCATTGCATCCACCAGATCGCGCGTTTGATAGGCGATGCTTTCCAGGGTCGCGCGGACCAGGCGGGCGCGATCGGTGGTGGCCGTGATTCCGGTGAAAAGTCCTCGCGCCGACGAATCCCAGTACGGCGCGCCCAATCCCACAAAGGCCGGAACCAGATACGCTCCGCCGGTATCCGGCACGGACGCCGCCAGCGCTTCGCTTTCCGCGGCGGTGGAGATGAGTTGCAGCTTATCGCGCAGCCACTGCACCGCGGCTCCCGCAATAAAGATGCTGCCCTCGACCGCGTATTGCGCCGTCCGGTCAGGCGAAGCGGCTCGAGTGGCAAGAAGCCTGTGCCGGGAAACGGGCGCATGCGCGCCGGCGTGCATTAATGCGAAACATCCCGTGCCGTAAGTGTTTTTGGACAATCCGGGGGAGAAACAGGCTTGTCCGAACAGCGCGGCTTGCTGATCTCCGGCGATTCCGGCGATCGGGATTTCGGCGCCCAGATGCTCCGCCAACGCCGTGCCGCAAACGCCGGAGGAGGCGACGATGCGCGGCATCATCTCGCCTGGAATGCCGAAGAGATTTAAAAGCTCGTCATCCCAATCGCCTGATTCGAGATTCATCAGCATGGTGCGGGAGGCGTTGGTCGGATCGGTGACATGGGTCCCGCCGGTAAGCTTCCAGATCAGCCAGGTATCGACGTTGCCGAACAGAAGATCGCGCGGGCTCGCGCCGGCGTGATCGAGCAGCCAGCGAATCTTGCTCGCCGAAAAATAAGCGTCGATCACCAGGCCGGTTTTGCGCCGCACCATTTCGCGCTGGGCCAGCGCATCGCAATAGGCGGCGGTGCGGCGGCATTGCCATACGATCGCGGGCGCGACCGGCCGCCCCGTGTTTTTATCCCAGACGATGGTGGTTTCGCGTTGATTGGCAATGCCGACGGCGGCGATCTCGCGCGCGCTTATGTTGGCGGCGGCAAGCGTCCGCCGGGTGGCGTCGAGCTGCGCCCGCCAGATGGCTTCCGCATCCTGTTCCACCCAGCCCGGCTGCGGATAAAAGCATTCGATCGGTTCTGATTGCGCCGCCACGCGGCGGCCCTCTTCGTTGTAGAGCGCGGCGCGCGCGCTGGTGGTCCCTTCATCCAAAGCGATAACAAATGGCACTCACGCATTATAATGAGTGTTATGTTCTTTCGCCGGGCGACCCCGAAAACTCCGACGTTCGACGAGCGGCTCTCCAATCTCAAGGACTTCAAATTCGAGGTAATGCGCGAATCCCCCGGACGCGCCCTGGTCACGCGCGGCGGTTGCGGCGCGATTGTCGAGGATGCAGGCAAAGGCGCGGTGAAGGTCGGCAAAGCGGGGGTGATGATCGGCGGCGAGATCGCGATGCTGGTCAGCCGCGGCTATCAGATGTTTCTGCGGACGCCCTCGGGCCGCGAGATTCCCGCGCTCGCCGCGCATCTGCACAAGCTGCACGATTTCGACGAGGATCT
>JAJPHS010000166.1 GCA_021325175.1 Terriglobia bacterium | reverse complement strand
GTAGCGATGCATGCCGGAATCGGTGCGCGAAACGATCGCGCGTTTCGGGAACAGGCGCGCGGCGCGCTCCAGCAGCGGCGTGAGCGTCAGCGGGGTGTTCATCATCAAGCCGTTCATGTTACTTCCCTCCCGGGAAAATGCGCGCCATGCGGTTGCGCCCTGGCGGCGCGTTTTCGTCCTTCATCAGGACAGCATATCCACATCCGATGACCGCCAGAAACAGTTCCAGCACTTCACTATCGCCGATGTTTTTCTCGAAAAATCCGCTGACCATAATCGCGATGATGACGGCTGCGGCGGCGCGCAGCACCCATGCGCCTTCGCCCATGCCCCGGCGCAGACCGCGCAAAAAATCGTACAGCGGCCGCAGGAGCATCCATAACATCGCGAGCATCGCCGGGATTCCCAGCTCCGCCGCGTAATGGACATAGATGTTGTGCAGGTGGCCGTAAAATCCGGTCGGCAGCGGGAGCCTGGTCCCCGGCGGCAGATAATCGAGGTACTGATACTGCACCTGCTCCGGTCCGATGCCCAATAACGGATGCGCTTTGATCATCTGGTAGCCGATGGCGCGGCACATGGCGCGATGCGCGTTGGAATCGAGATCGCCGGCGTGCGGCTGAACGGTGGAGCGCACACGATCGCCCAGCTCGAACGGATTCACCAGCACAAGAATGACGGCGAGCACCGGAATCGCCAGCAAAACCCAGCGTTTCCAGTGCCAGATGAGATAAACCCCGCCGGCCGCCGCGCCCAACCACATGCTTCGCGTTTCCGCCAGGATGAGCGCGATGCCGATCAGCGCGGCGGGCGCCGGCAGCCACCACGGCGCTTTGGAGAAGAACATCAGCGCCGCGATCAGCAGCAGCACCATCATCATCTCGCCGCTGAAGGTCATCCAGTGGCTCATGAATCCGGTGATGCGGTGGGCGATGTAGGCGCGGTAGAAATCGCGGTGCGCGTCTTTGGCGTCCTCGTACCGGTTGTAGAACTGATTCAGCGCCCATGCCGACGACAGCGCGGCCGCCAAAATCCACAGCAGGGTGATGGCGCGGATCTGGCGAAGCGATCCAACATTGCTGGCCACGATGAACAGCAGCGCGTAGACATAAAATTTCTTGATCTGCGGGATTCCCTGCTGCGCGTGGCCCGAAGCGGCGAGCGAGACCAGCGTCAGCGCGAAAAAAACGGCGATCGGCAGCCACATCGGCGGGATGCGCCATTCCGCGCGCGCCGCGATCATCGCCACAATCGCCAATCCGATCAGCACCTGGCAGGCGGCGATCGAGACCGGCGCGCACACCGCGGCCCCGGCGGTGAAGTAGAACGGAGCTTGTTTTATCGCATGCCGCAAGCGGAAGGAAACGCCTTCGCACTCACGATACTGTATTAGATCCATGCAACCGCAAACCGCCTCCGCCGTCGATTCCGAGTTCACCCGCGGCCTCGGCTTGTACGATTCGACGATGGTCGTGGCCGGGTCGATGATCGGCTCCGGAATTTTCATCGTCTCGGCGGAGATGGGGCGATATCTGGGAAGCGGCGGATGGCTGCTGGTTGCCTGGCTGGTCACCGGATTGATGACCGTGACCGGCGCCCTGTCCTATGGCGAGCTGGCGTCGATGATGCCGCGCGCCGGCGGGCAATATGTTTACCTGCGCGAGGCGTTCTCGCCGCTATGGGGCTTTCTTTACGGATGGACCCTGCTGCTGGTGATTCAGACCGGAACCATCGCCGCCGTCGGCGTGGGATTCGCGCGATTTCTCGGCGTCTTTGTGCCATTGGTGAGCGAAACCAATTACATCGTCGCGCCGGTTCGGATCGGCGGATACGCGTTGTCGCTTTCCACCGCGCAGCTGGTCGCGATTCTGCTGATCGTGCTGCTTACCTGGACTAATACGCGGGGCCTTGAATACGGGAAAATCATCCAGAATATTTTCACGACCGCCAAGATGGCGGCGCTGTTGGGCTTGATCCTGGTCGGGCTGCTGCTCGGATGGAACGCGCAGGCGGTGCGCGCCAATTTCGGTGCGGGCTTCTGGACGCCGGGCGATCTGACGCCGGTCTCCGCCGGCTTGACCGCCGCCACCGCGTTCGGCTTGTTCGCCGCCATCTGCGTTTCGCAAACCGGATCGCTCTTTTCCGCCGACGCCTGGAACAACATCACCTTCACCGCCGGCGAAGTGAAAGATCCCAAGCGCAATATTCCGCTGTCGCTGGCCATGGGAACCGGGCTGGTCATTTTGCTGTATCTGCTGGCGAACGTTGCCTATCTTGTGACGCTTCCCTTCCCGCAGATCCAGCATGCTCCCGCGGATCGCGTGGCGACGGCGGCGCTTCAGGCGATCTTCCCCGGCCGGGGCGCGGCGATCATGGCGGTGCTGATCATGATCTCCACTTTCGGATGCATGAACGGCTTGATTTTAGCCGGCGCGCGCGCCTGTTACGCGATGGCTCGCGACAAGCTTTTTTTCCGCCGCGCCTATTCGTTGAATAAAGCGAAGGTCCCGGCCTGGGCGCTGATGATCGAGGGCGCGTGGGCCGCGTTTCTGGTCCTGCCGCGGACCTATGACGCGAGCACGCAAACCTACGGCAATGTTTACAGCAATCTGCTGGACTACATCATTTCCGCCGCGCTGCTGTTTTACATTCTCACCGTCGCCGGAATTTTCCGGCTGCGCTACAAGCGTCCCGAGGCCGAGCGGCCCTATCGCGCCTTCGGTTATCCGGTGATTCCGGCGCTCTATATTCTCGGCGCCGCGGTGATTCTGACGATTCTGCTGATCTACAAACCATCGAGCACCTGGCCGGGATTCGTCATCGTCCTCATCGGCCTGCCGGTGTATTGGCTGTTTAACCGGTCGATGGAGCGCGCATAATTGTTCAAAAGCCAATGCCTCTTCTTCTCACCGAATCCGATGTAAGAGACCTGCTGCCGATGCCCGATCTGATCGCGGCGATGGAAACGGCGCTCGCCGCGTTTTCCGCCGGATGCGCGG
>JAJPHS010000159.1 GCA_021325175.1 Terriglobia bacterium | reverse complement strand
GGATTCACGCTCGGAAGTTGCTCGCACATCCTCAAGGAAATCGCGTTCTGGAGTGGCCGCAGGGCGATGATCATCGCCGACAGGTATGACCCGGCGGCGCTTGAGGCGTTCAGTTACTGCCGCACCTTCGCCGAGGGGTACAAGCCGTTTACCCGTTACGGCGCATCAATCCGGATGAAGCCGATCCGCGCGGCGGATATGGCGCTGTTTCGCGATGGAGATGCCCCCGACAGTCCGATGCTGAGCGTATATTCCGCGGACCGCGGAGAAATCCGCGGCGGCGGCCGGCACTGGGCGTTGTTCGACGAGGTGGCGTTCTGGCGCGCGCCGGCGGAAACGATCAGGGCCGCGGGAACGATGGTTCCGGATCTGCCAGAGACCGGGATCATCGAGCAATCCACGGCGAACGGCGAGGGTGACGAATGGCATAAGCGCTGCCTGATGGCGATGGACCCGGCTACGGCGGAGGGCTGGCAGTTTCTGTTCTTCGGCTGGCTGGAGGACGTAAACAACTGCCTGGCCTTCGACGATAAGGACGATGCGCTAGAGCTACAACGCACGATGGACGAAGAAGAAGAACAACTTCAGGCGATGCACGGAGCGACCCTTGAGCAGCTTCATTGGCGGCGTTGGAAGATCCGGACGTCGTTCAATGGCCGAGTCGAGGATTTCCATCAGGAATACCCGACGACGGCGGAAGAGGCATTTCTCAGCTCGGGTCGGCCCGCGCTGGATCACAAGGCTCTGATGCGTATGCCGGTTTCGAACGGCACCGCGGGCGAGCTGCAGGTAATCGAGGAGTTTCCCCGGAGGAAGATTCAGTGGGTGGCGCGCGCGCACGGCGCTCTAACAATCTGGAGAAAACCGGAACCGGGACACCAGTACGTCATCGGCGCTGATCCGTCCAAGGGAAAAGACGTGTCGGAAGAACAGCGCGGCGCGGACCCGGACTTCTCGGTAGGATTCGTGATTGACCAGCACACCGGCGAGCAAGTTGCGATGCTCAGGCAAAGATTGCGGCCGGTCCCGTTTGCCGAATATCTGGCGCTGTTGGCGGAGGTGTACAACTGGGCGTTTTTGGTTCCGGAGGCGAACGACGCTGGATTCATCGATGCGATTCTGCGGCAGAACTATCCGCTCGCGATGATCTATAACCGCCGCCGCGATCCAACTGACCGCCGCAGCGCTCAGCCGGAAGAGATCGGTTTCGAGACGACGAACGTAACCAGGCCGTGGTTGGTGTCGGCGCTCGACGATGCGGTGCGGGAGATGGCAATCACCATCCGAAGTCCGATCGCACTTCAGGAATTCCGGACCTTCGTGATCAAGCCGAACGGGAAAGCCGAACATCAAACTGGCTGTCACGACGATTGTGTAATTGCGGCGGCGCTGGCGTGTATCGGACTTCGTTATGCTCCGAAAAAGCGCATCGTGACCGTGGAGCGCGAGGTGGACCGGCGGCCGATGGTCCCGTACGGGCAGCCGCGGCGCGACGATGACGATTAGCGGCAATTCCCTTGTGTGGACCAAAGGCAGATCCAGCTAAAGCTTTCCGATCAAGAGCTTGAGCGGCTCAAAGACCACATCTGGCACCGTTTTATCGGAGCGCGATCTAACCACGACGCGCGAATTGAGCGATTTCGCCGGTATTGGCGCATGTGGCGTGGGCTCAATCCGCACACGGGCGGACGGGAAGGAAGCGATCTCGATGTTCCGATGCTCAAGTGGATTCAGTTCGGCCACTGGGCGAGATGCATGCAGGCGCTGCTTGGGGACGATGCCGAGATCGTAGCCGCGGCGAGGACTCCGGAAGCGGAAAAACTTTCTCGTAAGGTCGGGATCTACGAGACGTGGCGCGTGTTCGAGTATATGCGCGCGACGCCGGCGCTGACAACGTGGGTGTTTAACGCAGCGTTGTACGGCCGGGCGCATGCGTATTGTCCCTACGAGCAGGATTTTTATTGGGAGCGCGACGAGGACGGAAACGATGTCGAGAAGCTAGCGTACGACGGCCCGAAGCTGATCCCGTTGCGGTTCGATCAGATCATTGTTCCTGCTCAGGATAGCGTTCAATCGATCGATGACTTCGATTGGGTGATCCGGCGTGTGCGGGTTACTCCGGATCAACTGCTTGAGGGCGAGCGGCGCGGAAAATATCAGCGTATAACCGAGCGATGGAGGGAGATCTACTCGTACGCGCAACAAAGGCAGGAGCGCGATTACTGGCTTGATGACGCCGGGCTGGAGATGGATCGCGCGGAAGGCATAGACCACTCCTCGCTGATGGGGAACCGAAATTCTCTGGAGATGTGGATCTGGTATGGGAAGTGGCGACTACCCAGGGGAAAGCAGGATTCCAGGCCGGAGAACCTTATCCGGAGGATGCCGCAGCAGAGCGAAATTGTCGTGAGTTTTCTGAAGGACCCGCGCATCGTGGTAGGCGTGCAGGATCTACGCGACCTGTACCCACGTATGAAGAAGCGCGTTCCGATTCTGGATATCGGACTAGTCAAAGACGGATCGTATTGGGGGCCGGGACTCGGCGAGTTGGTCGAGGACCTACAGAACAAATCGTCCGCCAATTACAGGCTGTTTGAGCGCGCCGGAAAGTTGAGTGTCGGTCCCCTGATTTTCTATAAGGCGGCAAGCGGCTTTGATCCTGAGACATTCATCTATGAGCCAGACACAGCTGTTCCTTCTGAAGACCCGAGCGGCGTGAATATTGTCCGTCTGCAGGCGGACCTTAAGTTCTCAGAGATGAACCAGCAGGCGTTGTCGGGATTCGCGGAAAAAACCACGGGTGTATCAGATCAGACGTTGGGCCAGGCGATCGATCGGCCGAACGCTCCGCGCACGGCGACCGGGCAGATGGCGTTGATCGAACAAGGAAACGTGCGGGCGTCTCTCGATATGTATATGCTGCGCGAGGATTTGTCGGTATGGCTGGAATACAACTGGGCGCTCGATCGCGAGTATGCCCCGGAGGGGGTGTTTTTCCGGGCGACCGAGGAGGACGCGAACGGCCTGTTCGACGTCAATAGTGGCTTCGGAGCAATGAGCGCTCAGGAGCGGGAACATAATTTCGATTTTCAGTTGAAGTTTGCGACATCTGTGTGGTCGCGTGAAGCGAAAAAACAACAAGTGATGGCGCTCTACGGGCTGTCGATGCAGAATCCGCTTGTGCAGCAGAATCCGAAGGCGCTGTGGGTTCTGCTCAACAAGGCGTGGAAGGCATTCGGAGAGGACAATTTCGAAGATGTGATTCCGCAGCCTCCGGACCTGGACCAGCCGCGCGCACCCAAGGAGGAGTGGGCGGATGCGCTGATGGGAGAGGAAATCCATGTTAACCCTCTCGACGACGACAGGTTGCATATCGTGGACCATCGGCGGCGCCTTGAGCAGGAAATGCAAGAGAAGCCGGAGGATCGCGACAAGCAAGCCGAGGCGATCATGACCGCGCACATCATGGAGCACGAGCAGCAGATCCGGCAAAAGATGTTGCTACAGGCGCTAATCCAGCGCGCGCAGCAGGAGCAGCAACAGACGCAGCTCGCCGGCGGAACGCGGATGCAGCCGGTCGGACAGCCCGTGAGTCCGCAACCGTCCGCGCAACCAGAAGCACAGCCTGGAGCATCGGGACCGGCCGCGGCGGCGGCGATTGCTGGACCAGGCGGATTAGGGGGTGCGGGTGGCCCGCAACCGGCGTGAAAAACTAGACGGAATCGATCACGATCATATTTCGCAGGTGATCGACTCCCGTGGCTGGCAATTAATACGGCGGAGGATCGAGGAAACGCGGGACAGGAAAATGCGCGAGTTGGTGAATCCGCTGGACCCGGTGGATACCGCGAAGCTGCGCGGTGAGATCCGCGGCCTGGAGGTTGCGCTTTCGGTTCCCGGCATTTTACAGGGAGAGGCCAAGGAGGTTAAAGGCGAATGAGCGCGCATCCGGGATTCAAGGCGGTTCAGTCGCGGATCGCGGCGAAGGAAGGCGTTTCGAAAAAAGCAGCTGGAGCCATCCTCGCCAGTTCGACCCGCAAGGCGTCGCCGGCGGCGAAGAGAGCGAATCCTCGGCTGAAGCGCGTCAAGGCGGCGAAGCCGAAAACCATGCATCAGCAGATTGCGGACCGGATGACGGACGGTTACTGATGGCTTGGCCCAAAAAGAATGTGATGGAGAACGTCGGATCGGGGCCGATGCAATTCCCGGAAAAACCAGCCAAGATCCTTCCGCTAAAGCCTAAGAAACGCGCCGCGAAGGTCCCCAAGCCGATGCATCAGCAGATTGCCGAGCGGATGATCGGAGGTTAAAAACAAACGTGCGTAGCGCGGAAGCCAAACACAAAGCGAGCGAGGCCATGCGTCGTAGGTGGGCGCAGCGGAGGGCCGAAGGATTCGTTCTAACTCGCGGCCACGGAAGCGCTAAATGGAGGAGCCTGGACCAGCCGCGCAAACCGGAGCCTCCGGTGCGCCTACGCTTGACTCAGGATGATGTATTCGCGGGTATGGGTGCGTTTCCAGGGGAGCCATGGGCGCGATTCCGGTCATAGGTGTAAAGTGCCACTATTGCAGCAAGTTCTACCCGAAATCTGAAGTTGTGCACTTCGGAGAGGACGGCCACATGCACCGCTGCCTGAAGTGTCATGAGACCCACGTTGAAGCGCTCGACGCTTTAGCAACCCAGAAGTGCCCGGATCGTTGCGCCGAGTGCCGCGAATCGTGCGAGTCTATCCATAATCGTACGGGACAGGCGACGCTGTTCCTGCACTGGAAGGACGGAATCTATCAGTTTTTGTGCTCCAGGTGCGCGCGGCGGTATGCGGAAAAACGCAAGGATATTTTCGGACATACGCGGTTTGGGTACGAAACGAAAATCTCGTGAGCTCGCGCCGGGGCAATATATAGGCGAATGCGTTATTTCCTGTCCTTCCAGCCTGTGCTGCGCGACCGCGCGGGCGAAACAGAAGGCTCAACCAGAATCGATCCTGGCGCGCCCCATTTCCATTCGACCGACCCGGAACCAAAGCCGGAACCCAAGGCAGAAAAGAGCGACATTGAAAAGCGCCTCGATGCGCTCGAAGCGGAAAACAAGACGCTCCGCGCCAGGACTGAGGAACTGTCTCAGTCAGAGCGATATTGGGCCGAGCAGGCCCGCGGGCGTAATGTCGCGCCGCTTCCGGATGACGACGACGACACGGACGAAGGAACCCAGCCTTCGGCGCGCCCGCTGGTGACCGACGATAAACCAGAAAAACTGCTTGATGATTTGAGCGCGGAGGGCCTGAAGGCTCTCGCCAAGCGCGGCGTGATCACAGCGGACCAGCTCGAGGCTGCCCTTGAAGCGCAGGAGCGCAAGTTCAACCAACGTCTTTCTGAGGCGCAAGACGGCGTGGCTTTCGATCAGAAGCTGGGAAAAGAGTTCCCGGACCTCGTTGATCCGAAGTCGGATCTTTTCAAGCGCGCGCAGGTGCATTTCCGGCAGATGGTCGAGGTTGATCCGGCGGCCAAAAAGTCACGCTCGGCGCTGTGGGCCGCGGCGTCGATGGCAAAGAAGGAGATCGAGATGGAATCCGCGGCCGACAAAAAGAACGAACGGCAGGATCGGGAAACGCGCCGCCGAGACCGTATTGACGCGCAGCGAGGCGAGCGCGACACGGGCGGAGGCCGCGACGATGATACGCCGACGCTCACCAATACACAGCGCGAGATCATCAGCCGCCTGGGTATCACCGAGGAACAGTTCAGCAGGTATGCCGAGCAGGGTACCGGGAGGAACGGACGTGGCCGATAAGGGCGGGCGCTTTCAAAAGAAAACGATGTCGCAGGGTGTTGGTGAGTCGAAAATATTCGCTGCTCCCGAGGGTGTCTTTGTGGATGGTCTCATCGAGTTGACGGACGGCTCTAAAGTGGCAATGCTTGATTGCCATGTGGCCGGCGTTCCGCTGCGTGATATGCCGGTCGAGGTCCAACAGAAAATCCTTTTCCAGCAGACGGACGAAGGGATTAAGTGGTGGAATGAAAATGCCCACCGCTTGGAGAATCGCGAAGCGGTTGCTCCCGGAGCGTCAGGGCGTGGAATGCGGCTGCCGAGCGGTCGCGAAGCGACGGACCCGGTGGAAAAAGAAATCGTTCACTTTCGCGACGATCTGCAAAACGACGTGCCTATGGACGAAAATCACGATCCGTTGCGCGTGGCGATGGAGCGGAATCTTCCGCACGGGCATCGGGGTTTGTGGATCAGCGAGCAGAAAGCGGCCAAAGAAGGACTGCGCCGCGGCGTAATCGACTGGCAGCCGGTGCTCGTTGATGGGCAAAAGGTCAAGGTCGGTAATATGTTCCTCGCTTCGGTTCCGGCCGCCGTGGCCGAACGGGCGGACCGCTACTACGAGAAAAAGGCACATGATCGTATGATTGAGGCGAACGACAGTGTTCGCGAGCAGGCCGAGCAGATCAAGCCGGAGCGCGATATGCGGAGACGCGGCGCGGATCGCGATATTTTTGGCGGGCTCCAGGATGACGATCCAGAAGTGGCAGCCTCCCAGGTACTCGGAAAAGGGTACTGAGGCGAGTGGCAATATGCAAAGTGAAAGTTCGATAGCGTGAACCGGCAGGTTCCCTTTTGAGCTTGTCCGGGACATCCGGCGAATCAGGGCAGTTTAAAATTTTCTGAACGCTGGAGGTCTCAAGTGGCGAACGTCAACAATCCGCACGGGCTTCGGCCGATGGGCCGAACGCAGGCCGGCGGTTATCCCCAATGTGAAAAATACTCGAAGCCCGCGGCGTACGCGTTTGCCTGCTTCAAGTGGGACCCGGTTACGCT
>JAJPHS010000168.1 GCA_021325175.1 Terriglobia bacterium | reverse complement strand
GATCTGGCGCAGGCGCAACCGGCGCTGATTCTTTCGTCGAAGGAGAAGAAAGCGTCGCCTGCCTTTCAACTGGCCCAGCCTTTTGGCCCGCGCTGCTGTTCTCCATCGTTCGATTCGTGAAGACGAAATGGGCGGAAGCCGGCGGCGCTGGTTCCGATTCGTTCGTAACGCGATCCGGCGCAGGCGCAACCGGCGCTGATTCTTTCGTCGAAGGAGAAGAAAGCGTCGCCTGCCTTTCGACTGGCCCAGCCTTTTGGCCCGCGCTGCTGTTCTCCATCGTTCGATTTGTGAAGACGAAATGGGCGGAAGCCGGCGGCGTTGGCTGTGCTTGCTCCGGATTGCGATCCCGCGCAGGCCCTGATTCTTGTTTCGCCAGCGGAATAGACAGCGCCGGCTCTTGGCCGGTGCTGCTCGATCCGGTTGCCCGATTCGCAAACATACCCAGCCGCGCCGGTGCGTCTTCTTGCGCGGCGGCTTTCTTCACTTCGCCAGAAAGTGGCGGCGCCTTTTTCGCTTCGCCCGGCGGCATCTGCGTCGACCCGCTCCCTTCCGGAAGCTTTGTCTCCACACCCGGACTTACGTTCGCCTGTTCTCGATCCTGGGCATCTTCCGCAGCCACGCTGTCCGGCGCGGCGAGCACGGCCGGATGATTCGGCGCCGCATCATACGTAATTGGAATCGAAATCGCGACGCTCGCGGCTTCCTGTATAGATGTTGCCGGCTGCCGGCGCGCGCTCACCCCCGTCGAGATCATCGAACGGATCAGCGCCTCGGCGATTTTCCGCGAATCGGGCGGCGCCGGTCTCAATCCCGGCACGGTCTCTGCGCCAGGCTCGGGCAGCGCGACATCTGTAAGAAGATTGGTGAATCCCGCGTTCGCCTCCGCCGTCCTCGGAGCGACACTCAGGGCCAGCAACGCATTCCATGAATTGCTGGCGGCCATCGCGAGAGCGTTCACGCCGCAATGAAATGCAGTTCAGCGCCCAATCGCCGCCGCGAGTTTTCAGCTACTTAGACATGACCCGCGATCCCAACACGATACGTGATTCAAAATGGGACTTCAAAACCAATCCCGTTTTGGATCCTGGCCGCCCCTGAAATTCTCATCGACCTTTTTTTCCTCACTCTTAGCGAACGGAGCCTTGATTGCATCATCGCCGGGCGGGATTGCTCGGATGGATCCACTTCTTATTACAGCCGCCAGCGGGATGAAGGCGCGAATGGAGTCGCTCGATATGCTGGCGAATAACATCGCGAACTCCGCAACGGCTGGTTTCAAATCGGATCGGGAATTTTACGGTTTATACCAATCTCAACTTCCTGTCATCGAGCGCCAGTGGACGGACTATTCGCAGGGCACCTTGATACAGACGGGTAATCCTCTTGACCTTGCCCTGAACGGCCAGGGCATGTTCGCGCTGAATGGTCCCAATGGCATCGTCTATACGCGCGCCGGCAATTTTCAAATTTCCAGGAATAATCAGCTTGCCAACGCCGGCGGCTATACGCTGCGCGATGTCCGGAACAACGGCAATCCGATCAATGTCGATCCGGCGCAGCCGGTTGAAATCTCCAAAACCGGCGTCGTCAGCCAGGGCGGCCAGGAGCTGGGCCAAATCGAAATCGATGCGCCCGATGCGCAAGCCCTCGCCAAAATGGGCAGCACCAATTTTTCCCTGACGGACAAATCGTCTGCAATTCCGGCCGCGGCCGGAACCGAAATTTTACAAGGACAGATCGAGCAATCGAACGTGCCCGTGTCCGAATCGGCGGTGAAGCTGGTCGGCATCATGCGCCAGTTCGAAATGTTGCAGCGAGCCATCACGCTCGACACCGATATGACCAAACGCGCGATCGACGAGGTCGCCAAAGTCAGTTGAAAGGAACGAAATGATCAAAGCTCTCTACAGCGCCGGCAGCGGAATGACCGCCCAGCAAATGGCGATCGATAACATCGCCAATAATCTCGCCAACGCCAGCACCACCGGATTCAAGGCGCGCCGCACCCAGTTCCAGGACCTGCTCTATCAAAGCTATTTGCAGCCCGGCAACTCCGCCGGGTCGCAGACCATCGTTCCCAGCGGCTTGCAGCTCGGCCTTGGCACGCGCCCTTCGGCCAATTCGATCGTTTTCACCCAGGGCAGCTTCACCCAAACCGACAACCCCCTGGACCTGGTGATCCAGGGCAAGGGATTTTTCCAGATCCAGTTGCCCAGCGGCCAGATCGCCTACACCCGCGCCGGGGATTTTCAGCTCGATAAAAACGGCAACGTCGTTGACGCCAACGGCAATCTGCTTTCGCCGCAGATCACGATTCCGGCGCAAGCGCAATCGATCACCATCGCCGCCGACGGCACCGTCAGCTACACGCAACCGGGCCAGACCGCATCGCAAACCGCGGGACAGATCCAGTTGGCGAATTTCGCCAATCCCGGCGGCTTGAACAGCGTCGGCAACGGCCTGTTCGAGCCGACCGACGCGAGCGGCGATGCGATCGTCGGCGCGCCGGGCGGCACCGACGGGCTCGGTACTTTGCAGCAAGGGTATCTCGAATCGTCGAATGTGAGCGTGGTCGAAGAATTCATCAACATGATCACCAGCCAGCGCGCCTATGAATCGGCGTCGAAGGTGGTGAAAGCCGCCGACGAGATGTACCAACAGGTCAACAACATCACGCAATGAGACGGCGGAAGCATTTTTCCGGATCATGGCGCGGGCTTCGGCTCATAAGCCTCATGGCCGCCGCGGCAACCGCCGTTCTCGCCTGCCAGACCATCGATGGCGACCGCATCGCCGGCAAAGATCTCGCCGCCGCGAACCCGATCTTCGCCGCGATCGATCCGGCCGCGATCCTGGGACCCGCTCCGCTTCCCGGCGCGCAGCGAATTTTTCATTCCGGCGAACTGCTTCGCGTGGCGCGCCAAGCCGGAATCGAGCTTGCCGCGCCGCTTTCCGAAATCTGTTTCGTCCGCGCCACCGATCCTCTGACACCCCAAAAACTTTTTCCCTTTTTGCGCGCTGCGCTCTCGCTCGATAACGCGAAAATCGAAATTCTCGACTTCAGCCGGGTGGCGATTCCTCGCGGCGCGATCGATTTCAGCCGCGCCGGTCTTTCTCCCGCCGGCCTCTGGCGCGGCCGCGTGAACTTCGGCGAAAACCAGAGCATGCCGATCTGGGCGCGGGTCCGGATCACGACCGAGCAAACCTGGATCGAAGCCGCCGCGCCGCTGGCGCCGGGCAAACCGATCGATGTTTCGCAGCTCAGGCAGGTCAGCGGCCCGCGATTTCCCTTCGGCGCCGCGCCAATCTCGTCGATCAACGATGCCGCCGGACGAACCGTGCTCCGCGCCGTGAAGCCCGGAGAGCCGATCTTCGCCAACATGCTCATCGCCGCCCGTCAGATTGAGCGCGGCGATACCGTCAGGGTCGACGTCTCAAGCGGCGCCGCACATCTCTCGTTTGAAGCGATCTCGCAAACCGCCGGCCGCGCCGGCGAACTGATTCTGTTGAAAAATCCCGAAAACGGGCGCTACTTCCAGGCTCGCGTCGAAGGAAAAGACAAAGCCTCGATCACCAAATGAAATATTTTTCTATCTTTTTTGTCACCGCATCTTTGTGCGCGCAGAACGCCGCTTCGCCGGGCTCGCTGTTTATCGCAAGCGGCCGCCTGGCCGATTCCGTCCGCGATGTGCGCGCCGGCGTCGTCGATGATATCGTCACCATTGTCGTCTCGGAAAGCCTCGCCGCCGTCGCCAGCGGCGCCACCAACTCTTCGCGCAAAAGCTCGGCCGTGAGCAATATCAACGCCGCTTACGGAGTTCTTAAAGCCGGCGCCCGCATTGCCAATCCTCTCAACATCTCCGGCGATCAGGAACTCGCCGGAACCGGCTCCACTTCGCGCAACATGACCTTGCAAACCAATATTTCCGCGCGCGTGGTCGATGTTCTTCCCAACGGCAATCTGGTGATCGAAGCCACGCGCGAGATTGCCGTCAACTCCGAAAAACAAACGATTACGATCCACGGCATGGTCCGCCCGGCCGATCTGACCACGAACAACGTCGTCACCTCCAACCAGGTGGCGGATTTGCAAGTGAAGGTGAACGGCAAAGGCGTCGTCGGCGACGCCATCCGCCGGCCGCATTTCCTTTACCGCCTGTTACTCGGCCTTCTTCCTTTCTAAGATGCGCACCATTTCCGGAAGGCTTTCGATGATGCTGGTTCTGCTCGCCGCGGCGGCGCAAGGCGAAGTCGCCCGGCTGAAGGAGCTCGTGTCTCTTGAAGGCGAGCGCGATAACCAACTCCTCGGCTACGGACTGGTCGTCGGCCTTGCCCGCACCGGCGATTCGCAAACCACTCTTTTTTCCACGCAGTCGCTGGCGAATCTGTTAAAGCGCATGGGGGTTACGGTCGACCCCACGCAAATGCAGGTGCGCAACACCGCCGCCGTGATGGTATCCGCCAATCTCCCGGCCTTCGCGCAACCCGGCACGCGAATCGACGTCACCGTGGCCGCCATCGGCGACGCGAAAAGCTTGCAAGGCGGCCTGCTTCTTCTCACTCCGCTGAAAGCCGCTGACGGCCAGACCTACGCCGTCGCGCAAGGTCCCGTGGTCACCGGAGCTTTCATCGCCGGCCGCCTTGGCAACAGCGACTCCGTCAATCATCCCACCGTAGGCCGCACCCCCGGCGGCGCCATCGTGGAACGCGCACCGCCGTCGGTCGCGCCCGGGAATCATTTCAAATTGCAGCTCCACCAGGCCGATTACGGCACCGCTTCCCGAATCGTCGATCTGCTGAATCAGCATTTCGCCGGTCCGGTCGCGCACGCCGAAACGCCCGGCGTGATTGCGGTCGACGTTCCCGGCCTTTATCCCGCCGGACCCGTGGCGTTTGTCGCCGAGCTTGAAAATCTCTCGCTCGACGCCGATCGCCCCGCGAAAATCGTCATTAACGAACGAACCGGCACTATCGTCGCGGGTAAGGACATCCTGATCGCGCCGGTCGCGATCATGCACGGCGCGCTCACCGTCGAAGTCCGCACCACATTTGACGTATCTCAACCGGCGCCGCTTTCTTCCGGAAAAACCACCGTCGTTCCGCAGGTGGATGTCAAAGCAAAAGAAGAGAAGGCCAGGAACGTCGTGCTCGATAAAGGCGCGACCATTGAAGAATTGTTCAAAGCGCTGATCGCCATCGGCTCGACGCCGCGCGACATTATCGCGATTCTCGAAAATCTCCGCTCGGCGGGCGCGCTCAACGCCGAAATCGAGGTGATCTGATGACCAGCCCGGCACTGCTCAATTCCGCGGCGCTTCCGGCGCCCGCTCAACCCAAACCGCGCACCACTGAAGCCGCGGCCAGGCAGTTCGAGGCGCTGTTGATTGGAGAAATGCTGCGCTCGGCCCGCGAGTCAGCAGCCGAGGAAGACGATGAAGGCGGCAACACCAAGCAAACCATGCTCGACGTCGCCGATCAGCAGTTCGCGCAAGTGCTCGCCAACAACGGCGGCCTAGGAATGGCCAAAATGATCGTAAAAGGACTCGAAAAGCATGCAAATCAGCAATAATTCGCTCCATTTGCCGTCCCTCGGCCCCGCCGCCGCGGCCGGTCAGAGCCAGGCGCCGCGCTCCGGCGCCGCGCGGTCCGCCGATGGCGATCGCGTCGAATTGTCGAGTCTCGCTTCGCAACTCGCCGCCGATCCGCGGAAGCTCGATCAACTGCAAGCCGCCTATCGAGCCGGCGGCTACAACCTCTCTCCGGATCGGATCGCCGAGGGCATTATCAACGAAACGCTCGAAAGCTAAGCGGCGCTTCTTTCGAGCCCTCCGATCTTCAGCCGCGCATCGCTTACGGGTGGCGCGCGATCGGCGGGCCGTTTTCACTTCTGCGGAAACAGCGTCAACGGACGGCTCTCGGTCCCTACCCACAGTGGTTCCGACACCTGGTCCCAGGGCGCCAGCGTCGTCATGCGCGGTTTCATCACTAACAGCACGTCGCTTGAATCCTTGAGGATCGTGTTGTGGCTGAAAATCTTCCCGATTACGGGCACGTCCGCCAGCCCCGGAATGCCGGTGCGGGTCGTCGATTCATCCTTTTGCACCAGGCCCGCCAGCACCGCCCATTCGCCGGACTGCAACCGCACCTTGCCGGTGTACTGCGTGTTGGCGATCACCGGAATGCCGTCCACCGCCGCGCCCGCCAGCTCCTTGAACGACGCGTCCACGTCCAGGGTGATATCGCCGCCCTCGTTCACCGACGGCGTGATCTTCAGTTCCAGCCCCAGATCGACGAAATTCACCTGCACCGGAGGCGTGTAGATCTGGCCCGCGCCCGCTCCCGTGGCGCCCAGGTACTGGTTGGCCGCGATCGGATAGCGCGAGCCGACGTGCAGCGTCGCCGCCTGCCCGTCAAGCGAAACCATCTGTGATTGCAGCAGCGTCGTCGCGGAGGAGCGCTCGAGTGTCGCGAAAACCGTGGCCGAGGCGATCCCCAACCCGAACGGCGTCGACGTTCCCGTAAGGCGAGCCACTGCATTGGCCGCCGCCGGAAGAGCCATCGGCCCCACAAAATTGATCACTGAAATTTGATTGGGAAGCGAAATGCCGTATTCCAGCGAGGAATTCCTGTTCACCGAGATCAGCTCGACCTCGATTTCCACCTGCGGGCGTATCCGCGAAAGCATATAAAACAGCTGCCTCGCGGCAACCACCTTGGACGCCTGATCCCGCAGGTAAACCAGGCGGCGCAGCGGATCGGTCTGCGCGCGTCGAATATCGAAGGTCTGCTGCACGGCCGTGACCAGCTCCTGCGCGTCCTGCACCGACATTCGCTCCGGAATCGGAATCGCAACCGCCATTGCGGGAGAACGCTGAGTTCTGTTCTGCGGAGTGTCGCGCAGCACCAGCGCGAGCTTTTCATTTACCGGAACCAGAAACGAGTTCGCCTGCGTTTCGAGCGCACGCAGCGCATCTTCGTACGTGGCGTCTTGCAGGCGAAAGGTGATCGGAGGCGGGGACTGATAATCCGGATCGAAGATGAGCTGCAATCCATACGCCGCGGCCACCTTTTCGAAAATCTCCCGCGCATCGCCCTTTAAATCGAACGTCTTTTTTCCGGAGGAGCCGATCAGACGCGGCGGCGGCAAAGCCTCGCGCGCCTCGATCAGATCCGCCGCGCTGAGGTCCACCGTTTGCGAAGCCGTCGCTTCTTTCTCCGCCGGATCGGGACCGAGCTCCTCGCGCGAGGTGGTCATGGCGATGCCGCGCATTGCCGTTTTCTTTCCCACGTACAGCGCATTTTTCGGATCGAGCGCCGCGGCGCGCGCATAGAGCAGGTAGGCGTGCATGTAATCGCCGGCGCGCTCCGCCCTGAGCCCCTGCTGATAGAGCCGCGACGCGAAATCGGCCCCCGCCGCGGCAACCGCGCACAGCAGGAACATGCAGAAAAATTTCACCATGAATGATGACGCCGACTTCCGGCAAGCCGTGCATAACGTTTTGCCGCAGGCCTGACGATATTCCCACGGGGAGGTTTCGAATGGCTACCTTTGCGCCCGTGCGGGCCCCGTTCAATCCGGCGATTCCGCAGACGTTCAATGATTTAGGGATTTCCGAATCGCTCGTGCTGGACCTGATGCTCAGGCGAATGCTGATCGAAGGGCACTGCACCCTCGCCGGCCTGAGCCGTTCGCTTCGCCTTTCCATCCCGATCATCGACGCCGTATTTCGTCACATGCGCTCCCAACAGCTCGTCGAAGTCAAGGGGATGAACGGCAACGATTACAATTTCACCTTATCGATGAGCGGAAAACAGCTCGCAGGCGAGCGATTCCAGGTTTCCCAATACGCCGGCGCGTGCCCTGTGTCCCTCAAAGAGTATCACGCGGCGACGAAAGCGCAGGCGGCGAAAGTACACGTGGACCGCAAGACGCTGCGGCAGGCGTTTGCGGATCTGGTGGTGACGGACCGCATGCTGGATCAGCTCGGCCCGGCCATCATTTCCCAAAACTCCATCTTCGTGTATGGCCCGACGGGTAACGGCAAAACCAGTCTGGCCGAACGGATGCTGCGCGTGTATCAGGATGCCGTGCTGATTCCCTACGCCGTTGAAGTCGATAATCAGGTGATCAGCTTGTATGACCCTGTGGTGCACCAGATTTTCGAAAACGAGGAGCCGGATCTCGATCCGCGCTGGGTCACATGCAAACGGCCCTGCATCGTCGTCGGCGGCGAATTGATTCCGAGCATGCTGGAGCTGCGTCTGGACGAAGCATCGGGCATCTACGCCGCGCCCTTGCAGATGAAGGCCAACAACGGCATCCTGATCATCGACGACTTCGGCCGCCAGTTGATGTCGCCCCGCGATTTGCTGAACCGCTGGATCGTTCCGCTCGACCGGCGCGTGGATTATCTGACGCTGCGCTACGGCGTGAAATTCCAGATTCCGTTCGAGCTGATGGTGGTTTTTTCAACCAACCTGGAGCCCGCGGATCTGGCCGACGAAGCGTTCCTGCGGCGCATCCACAACAAGATTTACGTCGAGGCGGTGGACGCGGCGAGCTTCGATGCGATCTTTGCGCGAGTCGTGCAGGCCCGCAATATTCAAGCCGAGCCCGACAGCGCCGAATATCTCCGTAAGCTGTGCCTGCGCGAAGGCCGAACCGAGCTGCGCGCCTGTTATCCGGCCGATATTTGCACCATTCTGCTCTCCATCGGCCGCTACGAAGGCCGCGGCCCGATCATGACCAAATCAGAACTGGAGCGCGCCGCATCTTTGTATTTCGCAAAAGGATGACGCACGCAGGGGAAGCGGGAGGTCATGGTTTTGCCGAATCGACGTATTCGGTTCCCGGCGGAGGCGTGAATTTGAACATCGAATCCGGGATCGGAGGATTTTTCTTTTCGCCTTGAAAGGTGAATTCGAGGCTGGATCCATCCTGCTCCTTTACAAGCAGCCAGTGAATCACCGAATCCGGCGAGACCAGGAACTGCACTTCGCTGTACGGCAGCTTGCCGGACTTGGGGATCGCAGTGATGAAGACGTCGGGGCTGCCGCGATCGGGCATGGTGTGAAATTCCTTGAAATCGTCCGCGAAATTGAGGCGGCCGAGCAGGAAGGCGAGCGGCCCGCGCATGTCGTCCATTTCTTTCATCGAGGATCTTTCGGCCCGGTTGTCGCGCGGATGATAGCCGTAGAGATATTTGCCGTCGGAAATATAAAGCTCTCCGGCTGGGACGGAATATTGCCAGCGCATTTTCCCCGGCTTGCGGAGGAATAATTCGCCTTTTTCATTCGTGGTGCGGCCCTGGCCGGTGTAGCGTTCGGTGAAGGCGACTTGAAGAGTCTGGATGTGATTATAGTGATCCTCGATGTTTTTGAGGATTCGCGAGGTATCAGGGGTTTCCGCCGGCAGCGCCAAGGCGGCGGCGAGAAGAAGACAAAAACGTCCCATCTGCCTTTATTTTAACGGACGAATCAAAATCGCTATCGTCCGAAAATGAAACGGCCGCGGCGCGGGTCGGCGGCGCCGTTAAGGACGCCGTCCTTGACCAGAATCACCACCGGCGAGGAGAGATTGCTCCAGTCGCCGCCGAGCTGGACTTTATGGCCCATCGCCTGAAGTTTCTTTGCGGTCTCAAGCGGAATCCGTCCTTCCAGGCTCACTTGTCCGGGCAAAAATTCGTGAAAACCGAAGCTGGCGTAAAACGCGTCGGTCTGGAAGCGCGGGGCTTCGGCGGCCTGCTGCGGGGTCATTCCGAAATCGAGCATGTTCAGGAGCACTTGCAACATCGCCTGATCCTGATTATCGCCGCCGGGCGTCGACATGGCGATATAAAGTTGATCGTCCTTGGTGACCAGAGTCGGGCTGAGCGTCACGCGAGGGCGTTTTCCGGGTGCGAGCTGATTGGCGTGGCCCGGCGTCATCACGAACGACTCCATGCGCACCGAAAGGGGGATGCCGGTGTCGCCGGCGATCACCGACGGGAGCCAGGCGCCGCTCGGCGTCTCCGAAAAGGCGTTGCCGAATTTATCCACGACATCGACGCAGGTGGTATCTTTTCCGCCGCTCGGACCGTGCTCGCCGGTAGCCGGTGCAGAGGCGCCGAGATTGCCTGGACGGCTTTCGAGCGAAGCGTGATCCGGATCGATCAGCTCCCGCCGCCGGGCCGCGTAGGATTTCGACAACAGCGTTTCTTCCGGGATTTTGCTGAATTTCGGATCTCCGTAGTAGCGGTCGCGGTCGGCGAAGGCAAGCTTCACGGCTTCAAGAACCGTGTGCAGATAGCGCGGGCTGTTGTGGCCCATGGCTTTCAGGTCGAAGCCTTCGAGAATATTGAGGGCCTCGATCATTACCGGACCCTGCGTCCAGAATCCGGGCTTATAGATGGTATAGCCGCGATAAGTAGTGCTGCGCGGCTGATCGATTTCAGCGTGGAAGTTCGCCAGGTCCGATTCGGAAAAAATTCCGCCGGCGGCCTGATCGCCCGCGACGATGCGTTTCGCCAGATCGCCTTTATAGAAGAAATCGTGGATGGCGCGAATTTTGGCGGCGCGATCGCCGCGCGCGTGCTTTTCGACCGCGGCCATCTGGCGCAGCGTGCGCGCCAGATCCGGCATGTGGACGATTTCGCCGGGTTTGGGAACGGCTCCTGTGGGCAGGAAGAAATTTTTTGACGACGGCCACAGCGCGACGATGCTCGCGTTCTGGCCGAGGATCTGCGTGTAAATTTCGGGCGCGGGGAAGGCTTCGGCGCGCTCGATGGCGGGTTGGGCGACCTGCGCGAAGCTCATCGTGCCGTATTTTTCGAGCGCCACCAGAAGGCCATCGAGGGTGCCGGGCGTGATCGCCGCGAGTGGTCCGGCGGAGGGGATGGGCGCGAAGTGCTTGGGATCTTCCCAGGGCTCCGGTTTGCGATGCTGATAAAAATCGGGGGTCGCTTTGGCGGGAGCGAGGCCGATGCCGCTGATGGCGACCACGGGCTTGCCCTTCATCTTGATCAGGATGGGGGCTTCGCCGCCGAGGCCGATGTGGTCCTGCTCGGTGACGGTGGCGGCCAGGGTTGCGGCGACGCCGGCATCCACGGCGTTGCCGCCCTGCTCCAGCATGCGGTATCCGGCCTCGACCTCCATGCTGTTTCCGGCGCCGATCATTTGCTGGGTTCCGCGAACCGGCGGAAACATGGTGCGGTCCTGCGCGGCGAGCGCCAGCGCGAAGGCCGGGAGCAGGCAAAATCGCGTCATAGCCCTATCGTCGCACGTTTGCCGGAACCGCCGGCAAGAAATTAGAAGCCGCCGATTCCGGGCGCCGATTCCTGAATTCTCCGGTACTTCCGCAGCAGCTCGTAGATCACGATGCCGCCCGCGGTGGCGACATTCAGCGAGTGCTTCACGCCCAGCATGGGGATGCGAACGTGCGTATCGGCGAGCGCGGATAACTCTGGGTTGAGACCTTCGACCTCGTGACCGAACAGCACGCAGACCGGAAAATTCGGCCGCCAGTCGAACAGGTCGATCGCGGTTGGGGTGGTTTCGATGGCGGCGATCTCATAATTTCGCGCGCGCAGTCCGGCCACGAGCGGAGCGGCATCCCAGGAGTGACACCAGGCGACGGATTCTTCGGCGCCCAGCGCTGTTTTGGCGATGGCCTTCTTCGGCGGCCGGCCGGTGATGCCGCAAAGGAGAATCTGTTCGACGCCAGCGCCATCGGCGGTGCGGAAAAACGAGCCGACGTTATAAAGACTTCGAACGTTGTCGAGAAGAATCGTCACCGGCAGCTTCGCGATCCGTTCGTAGGCGGACGCCTGGGCGGTGGCGCGGTAGGGAAGACGGTCCAAGCTAAGTAATCTGCCATATCCGGACAGATCGATGTATCGCGCTATTTTTCGGGAGAAAACGAATCGCCTTCCTCCACGGTCAGCGACCAGTCGACATTTTTCGATTCGATGGTCATATAGGAATAGTGTGGGTCGACGTGCACGTAGCTGACGTCCTTGCCCGCGCCGCGGTGATCGACGACCAGCGCCAGGTCGCGTCCACTGACGGCGCTGTGCAGCGTTACAACAAGCTCGCCCGCGCCGGGCTCGCTCTCGTTGCGAGCCTCCCAGCGCACGCGACAGGGTTCGTAGCCGATCTCAAAGGATTCGGTTTGGGCGTTGCCGCGGCCGGACCAGGAGCCGACGGAGTGCCAAACCAGCGTCACGGGTTTGGGCGCCGGCTTTGTCTGGCGATGGCAGGAACAAACGGCGACCATTGCGGCGAACAGCAGAAACCGGCGCATCTGATTCGAGTGTAAGACTTCCGGATAGAGGTGAAACGGGGCGCGGCGGGTGGAGTCGTATCTGAGGAGGAGATAAAGCCATGGCCTTATTCAGTCCCGAATTCAACTCTCTTGAAGATCTTTTTCTGGAACAGATTGAGGATCTTTACGACGCGGAGCACCGCATTATTCGCGCTCTGCCTAAGATGATCGAAGCCGCGCAGGATCCGGATTTAAAACGCGCGCTGGACCAGCATCTCGCCGAGACCCGGAACCAGGTGGATCGCCTGGATACGATTTTCCGCAGCCTGAACAAAGCGCCGGAGCGGGAAACCTGCGAAGCGATGAAAGGATTGATCCGCGAAGGAGAAGACATGGTCGGCGCCAAGGGCAGCCCGGAGGTTCGCGACGCGGCGATCATCGCGGCGGCGCAGCGGGTGGAGCATTACGAGATGGCCGGATATGGAACGGCCCGGTCGCTGGCGCAAGCGCTGGGGCATAGCGAGGCGGCGCGGCTGCTCGAATCGACGCTCCAGGAGGAGAAAAACGCGGACCAGATCCTGACGCAGGTAGCGGAGCGGTCGGTGAACGTTCACGCGCTGCGGTGAGGATTTCCCGGCGGACGCGGCCCAGCCGAGCCGCGCCCGCCTATATTCATCAGCTCGCCGCGCTAACGGTAGTTGGCGGCTTGGATTTCGAACAGGCGGGCATAGCGGCCGCCACTAGCGATCAGTTGATCGTGGCTGCCGTCTTCAATGATGCGGCCATCGGCGAGTACGACGATCCGGTCGGCGAGGCGGACGGTCGAAAAGCGGTGGGAGATGAGAATGGCGATCCGCTCGCGGGTGAGCTCAGCGAAGTTGGCGAAAACCTCGGCTTCGGCGACGGCATCAAGCGCGGCGGTGGGCTCATCGAGAATGAGGACTTGGGCGTCGCGCAGATAGGCGCGGGCCAGGGCCATGCGCTGCCATTGGCCACCGGAAAGATCGACGCCGCCTTCAAATCTCCGGCCGAGCATCTGCTCCAGGCCGCCGGGCAAACGCTCGACCATGGTGGCGACCCCGCTGCGCCGCGCGGCTTCCCAGATGGCGGCGTCATCCTGAATCAATTCGACGCGGCCGGTGGCGATGTTGTCGCGCACGGCCATGTCGTAGCGGAAAAAATCCTGAAAGATGATGCCGATTTCCTTGCGCAGATCCTCGACTCGATAATCCCGCAGGTCAACGCCATCGAGCAGGATCGCGCCTTCGGTCGGATCGTAGAGGCGCGCGATCAGCTTGACGAACGTTGTCTTGCCTTCGCCATTTTCGCCGACAAGGGCGATCCGCTGCCGGGGCTCGATGCGAAAGTTGACGCGGTTCAGCACCATTTTTTCCGAGCCCGGATAGCGGAAGGAGACATCGCGAAATTCGATGCCGTCGCGGATGGGCCGCGGGGCGGGGATGGCATTCGGTTTGGAACGGATTTTCGGGCGCACCGCGAAAAAGTCGATCAGGTCGGTCAGAAATAGCGCCTGTTCCGAGATGCTGGAGAACAGCGAAAACAGGGATTGCAGCTCGGTGTTGACTCCGGCGAGCGCGCCGGCGACGAAGGTGAGAGTGCCGACGGTAATTTTCGATTCAAGCGCCTGCCACACCAGGAAGGTATAACCGCCGTAATAGCCGAGCGAGCCGACGATGGCAAAGGCCGCGCCCCAGGCCAGACGGCGGCGCGTGACTTTGTTATTTTCCGAGATGAGAGATTTTGAAAGCGTGGCGTAACGGTCCCGCAGATAATCGGCCAGGCCGAACATTTTCACCTCCTTGGCGCTTTCCCGGCTGGTGCCGAGCACGCGGAGGTAATCGAGTTCGCGGCGAATGGGCGTCATACGGTGCGCGAGCGAGTAGCCGACCAGGGCGAAGTGGGTTTCGCCCAGAAACGCCGGCAGCACGCAAAACAGAAGCAGAACGAAAATCCAGGGATCGTAGTAAATGACGCCGGCGGCGAGCGAGGCGAGCGCGATGGCCCGCTGGAACAGCGTTCCCATGGCGTTCAGCAGGCTGATGCGATCGATGGCCTGGATGCGGGCGCGCTCCAGCTTGTCGTGAAAAACGGGGTCTTCAAACAGGGGGAGATCGAGGCTGGCGGCATGCTTCATCAGGCGAACGCTGACGTCGCGCCCGAATTCGTCCGCCAGGCGCGCGTCGCAATAATCGATGGCGCGGCCGAGCACCAGGCCCCCGGCGGCGAAGATAAATTCGAGCGCCAGCAGAATCCAGATCTGGTGCGAAGGCGGCGGGTTGTGGGTGCGAATGGTGTCGACCACCAGATCGATGATGCGCTTGGAAACGGCGAGCACGCCCAGGGGAGTTAAAGCGGCGGCCAAGCGATACAACAGGCTGGAACTGACCACCAGCGGCGCGGAGTGCCACACCAGCCGCATAACCTTGGGGAGGTTTTTGAGCGCGTCGATGCGCTGTTCGAAGCTGATCTGAGACGGCGCCGCCATGTTAGCCGGTATGGCGCGCCACGGCGAGGGCGGGCTCCGCGGAAGTTTCGGTTTGATGCAGCGGCAGGTGAACGACGATCGAGTGCGTTTTGCCGTCGTCCAAAAGCCGAATCGCGGCCGGCTCGGAAGCGCCGGGCGCGCGGCGAACTTCGATTTGATAAGTAGCCGAGCGAAAACGAAAGACCAGCGAGAAGCCGGGCCAATCGGCGGGAATCGCGGGAGCGATGGTAAGACGGTCGCCGCGAAGATGAAAGCCGAGCACTTCCTCGATCCAGATGCGATACATCCAGGCGGCGGAGCCGGTGTACCAGGTCCAGCCGGCGCGGCCGGATTTATCGGGCGACGAATAGACGTCGGCGGCGGAGACGTACGGTTCGGCGGCGTAGCGAGCGGCGGCTTCGGGATCGCGGCTGTGCTCGACCGGGTTCATCAGTTGGAGCAGATGAACGGCGCGATCCCCGTCACCGAGTCGGGCGTGAGCCATCGCCATCCAAAGAGATCCGTGCGTGTACTGGCCGCCGTTTTCGCGAACGCCGGGCGGGTAGCCCATGATGTAGCCGGGATGAGGCGTGGAATGATCGAACGGCGGAGTGAAGAGCATCACCAGGCCATCGCGATCGTTGACCAGCAGCCGGCCGGCCGATTCCATGGCGGCACGCGCGTGTTCGGGATCGGCGAGACCGCACAGCACCGCCCAGGATTGAGCGATCGAATCGATGCGCATCTCCGCGTTGACGTGGGATCCGAGCGGGGTACCGTCATCGAAGAAGCCGCGCAGATACCTGTCGCCGTCCCAGCAAACGCGTTCGACGGCGGAGGCGAGATCGGCGGCCCGGGCTCGCCACTGGCGAGCCAGATCGGCGGCGCGATTTTCCAGGATCGACGCGCAGGCTTGAAGGGTCGCGGCGAGAAACCAGGCGAGCCACACGGATTCGCCGCGCCCTTCGACGCCGACATGATTCAGCCCGTCGTTCCAATCGCCGCTGCCGATCAGAGGCAGGCCATGGGGGCCGAGTTTGAAGGCGTGATCGAGCGCGCGGCGGCAATGTTCCCAAAGCGGCGCGGATTCGCTGGAGGAATTCGCGGCAAACATTTTTTCCTGCTCGCCCGGCTCAAGAAGCGGAGCGTCGAGGAACGGGATTTGTTCATCGAGGATCGATTGATCGCCGGTGATGTTGATGTAGTGCGCGGTGGCGTAAGGCAGCCAGACCAGATCGTCGGAGCAGCGCGTGCGCACTCCGAGACCGGTATCGGGATGCCACCAGTGCTGCACGTCGCCTTCACGGAACTGGCGCGCGGCGCAGGCGAGAATATGTTCGCGAGTCAGATGCGGTGCGGCGTAGAGGAAGGCGAGCGAATCCTGAAGCTGGTCGCGAAAACCGAAAGCTCCGCTCGATTGATATAGCGCCGTGCGTCCCCAGAAGCGACAGCTCAGGGCCTGATAAAGCAGCCAGCGGTTCAGCAGCAGATTGACGGAGAGAATCGGCGTGTGGACCTGAAGCGTGCCGCAGAGCGCGTCCCATTGTTCGCGAACCGGATCGAGTCCGGCGGCGAAGGCGCGCTCGATCACGCCGCGGGCGGCTTCCACGGTCTCCGCCTGTCCTAAAACAAATGTGATTTCTTTTGTTTCACCGGGCTCCAAAGCGACGCCAAGCTGAAGGGCGGCGGCGGGATCGAGGGCCGGGCCCACGCGCCCATCGAGATGCAGCCGCTGCAACGCCGCCGGCCTGGCGACTGATCCTTTGGAACCGAGAAACGCGGCGCGATCGGCCGACCAGGAGGCCGCGCGCGGATTCGCGGCGGCGAAAGCGACGTGGCCGGCCGCGCCGCTCCAGGTCTGGACGGCGAGGACCGCGCCGGAGACGTCATCGAAGGAAGTGGCGATGTGCAGCTGCTGATCTTCGCGCACCGAGCCGAGCAGCCACTCGGCGAAATAGGTGACGGTCAGGCGGCGCGCGCGGGAGGAATCGTTGCGCAGCGCGAGGCGATAGATTTTCACCGGATCGGATGGCGGCACGAAGACGGCCAGCGTCTGGCCGATGGAATGGCTGTTGTGCTCGAAAATGGTGTAGCCCTGGCCATGGCGCGCGCGATACGCGTCGTTTTCGCGGATCGGCAGCGCGGTGGGGCTCCACAGCGCGCCGGTCTCGTCGTCGCGCAAATAAATAATTTCCGATTGCGGATCGCTGACCGGATCGTTATGCCAGGGCGTGAGACGGTTCGTCTGGCTATTGCCAGCCCAGGCGCAGCCAAGCCCGCTTTCACTGACCATCGCTCCGAAATTCGCGTTGGCCATGACGTTGACCCAGGGAGCGGGCGTGCGCTCCGATTCGCGGCCGAGATAGACGCAGTATTCGCGCCCGTCTTTGGTGAATCCGCCGATGCCGTTGAAATAGGGCAGCTCCAGGAACGGCAGCGGAGGGGACGGTTGTTCCACGGCCGCGCCGGAGGGCGTGAAGGGAGGAGGCGGCTCGATTTCTCCGGGCGTAACGAGCTGCTGATGAAGCGCGCCGCGATTGCCGTGCAGCACGGCGGCGGAGGAAGCGAGAATCAGATTGCGGTGTTCCTCCGGCATCGCGTTCCAATCGCGCAGAAAGACGCCGCCGGGCTTATCGATCGATTCGCGCGAGTGCGCTTCGATCTGGCGCAGGAGCTGTTCGCGGAGCGGAGCGTCGTAGCTCGGCTCCTCCTGATTCAGGATGACCAGATCGGCCTTAAATCCGATCAGGCGCCAGTAGTTGTGCGCCAGAAGCAGCTCGCGAACCAGCGCCACGCCGCGCGCATCGGAGGCGGTGACGGTGAGAATCGGCAGATCGCCGGAAATGCCGTAGGCCCACAGCGCCGATTGGCCGAGGCGGTTGCGCGCGATGCGGCCGGCCGAGGCGCGAAGAGCCGGCGTCGGATAAAGAAGGCGGCCGGCGAGCTCGTGATAGCGGTTCGCCGCGCCGGGGCGAACGCCGAGATAGCGCAGCTCCAGTTGGGCTCGCGTCCAGGCCATCTCGAAGGCGCGCGCGGCGGCGTCGGGCCGGCGGTACTTTTCGATCAGTTGCAGGAGAGCCTCGCGCGATGCCGCGGCGATGGTGAGAAACACGATCTCGCGGCGCTCGCGCGGCTCAAGCGTCACTCGGCAACGCAGGCTGAAGACCGGATCGAGCACCGCGCCGGCGGTTCCGGAAAGTTCGCCGGTGAGCGCGCGTGGATTGGCGGGCGTGTTGCCCCGTCCCAAAAAACGGGCGCGATCGGTTTCAAACTGAATGCCGCTTGCGCCGGTCAATACGTGCGCGGCCCAGACGGGCGGATCGCCGGGTGAACGCAGGCGCCGGTGCGCGATGAGCACTCCTTCGGCCGGCGATTCGGTTTCGATGAACAGTTTTGAGAACGCGGGATGCGCGGCGTCGGCGCGATGCGGCGCGAGAGCGAGCTCCGCGTAGCTGGTGAACTCGATCTGGCGCGAGCGAAGGGAGCGGTTGGTGACCACGATGCGGCGGATTTCCACATCGTCCTCGGGCGCGACGGTGACGTGAGTGATGGTCTCGATCGAAGAGACGCGGCGGACCGCCTGAATCCGATCGGTGGCGAGGGTCACGGAAGCAGAGCCGAGATCGCCTCCCAGGGGCTGTTCGCTGGTGGCCCAGACCGTCTGCGATTTTAAATCGCGCACGTAAATAAACGTGCCCCAGGATTGCAGCGTTGCGTCGGAGCGCCAGCGGGTGATGTCGAAATCGTTCCAGCGGCTGAACCCCGCGCCGGAGTTGGTGGAGGCGATCCAGTAGTGGCCGTTTCCGTTCAGATGCGTGCGCGCCAGAAACGCGGGCTCCTGCCACAGCGGCGGCTCCTCAACGCGTCGTGGACGCGGCGGAGCGTGCCGGATCTGGACGTGCTCGTCGGGCTGTCGGGCGATGGGCACGCGCTCGAACAGCAAAGATTCGAAGGCGCGCACCCGCGGCTCCGCATGGAAGCGGCACTCCATCGCGTCGCCATGCAGAACGTTGTCGAGCGCGATCAGGCTCATGCCCTGATGATGAGCCATGTAGGTGTAAACGATTACGCCGCGATCCCCCTCGGGCGATTTTTCGCGGGAAAAATCGATGGCTTCGTAGAGCCCCATGGGGCCGCCGAGCCCCAGCGATTCAAGGCGCCGCAGATTGTCGATGGCGCTGGGCGGATCGATCATGAGCGCCAGCATGGTGGCGTAGGGCGCCACTACCTGGCACGGCTCGGTTTCACGCTTGAGCGCCAGCGCCGGCACGCCGAAGGCGCGATACTGATAAACCTGATGGATATCGAGCGAGCTGAACGCCGATTCGGAAATGCCCCACGGCAGATTTTCCGCGCGTCCGTACTCGATTTGCTTTTCGACCGCCTGCTGGCAGGCGCGGTCGAGAAGCGATCCGGGGAAGGAGCGCACGAACAGGACCGGCATCAGGTATTCGAACATGGTGCCCGACCAGGACAACAGCGCCGGTCCGTCATCGGCGGGCGAGCGCGTGCGGCCGAGCGCGAACCAGTGTTCGACCGGCACGTCGCCTTTGGCGATCGCGACCAGGCTCGCCAGACGGCATTCGCTGGCCAGCAGATCGTAGTGGCTGGTGAATTCGAGCGGTCCGCCGACCGCATAACCGACGGCAAACAGTCGCCGCGGCTTGTCGTAGAGGAAGCCCATGTGCATCGCGGCGGCGTTCGCTTCAGCCAAGTCGGCGAGCGATTCGAAATTCTTCACCATCCCGGCGGCGTTGCGTTGCGCTTCGGCGAACTCGGCGGCGAGCTGATCGAGCCAGCAGGCCAGCTCCGGCGCCAGATCCGGCGATCCGCGGCGGGCAAGGATCGCCTCCAGCGCCGGCGGAACGGAGGCGGCAAGCGAGCGGAGCGAAGGGGCGGCATGCAGCGCGCGCCGTCGCCACTTGGCCAGCTCCTCGCCCAGCGCTTCCTCGGCTGGATCGGCGAGGGTTTCCATCCAGCGCAGGTAACGATCGGCGATCTGCGTCCAGGCCTTCAAATCCGATTCGAGCGCGGAGATCCAATACGAACGCTCGTCGCTTCCGCGGCGCGTTAATCGCGCGAGCGGAGCGGCGGCCAGGCGCAATCGCGCCAGGATCGCGTGGCTGTCGGCCGGCGAATAAAAAAGGCGGCGAAGCTGCCGCAGCGGCTCGCTCGTCGCGGCGTCGCGCCCGCAGGCGTCGCGCACCATGGCCAGCGTATCGGACAGGCCGCGCAGGCACGTTTCGCTCAGGATCGGCGCGGAGATCGCGTCCTGGCAGCCGCGGCGCAGCACCCACAGGCTCGCGATCAGATTGCCGCTATCGACGGTCGAGACATAGCGCGGATTCAACGGCTCCAGCGTGGCAATGTTATACCAGTTGAGCAGATGACCTTCGTAGCGCTCCATGCGCTGCATGGTTTCAAGCGTTTTGGCGGCGCGGCGCCACAGCTCGTCGGCGGTGAGATAGCCGAAATCGCGCGCGGCCAGCGCGGAGGCGAGCCACATCCCGATGTTGGTCGGCGAGGTGCGCCGCGCCACTTCGACGCGCAGCGCCAGTTGCGAATTGTCCGGAGGCAGCCAGTTGTTTTCCGCGGTCACCAGATCGTCAAAGAAGCGCCAGGTGCGGCGAGCCAGGCGGCGAAGGCGTACCGCGTCGGCGGCTTCCACGCGGCGGCTGGGAAAACCGGGCTCGTTGAGCCATAGCATCAGGATCGGCGACGTGGCCCAAAGAGCGAGGAACGCGAATGCAGGAAAAAAGGCTCCGGTGACCGCGACGATCATCAGCAGCGCCACCGAGCAGAAGCAGACCATGAGCATCTGCCGCAGGGTCGTGTTCAAATGGCGATGCGCATTCGCTCCGGCGCTTGCCGCCGTCTCCCATTCCAGAAGATTGCGCCGGCTGATATGGGAGCGGAACAGCGCGCGCGCGATCGCGTCGCAGGCAATCCAGGCGCTGTGCGGCAGAAATGCGACGCGCACCCCCGCGCGAATGAATTGATCGCCCGCGCCCTGCCAGCCGTGCACCGATCCCTCAATGCGCCGCGCCCATCGTTCCAGCAGCGGAGCAAGCGCGGGAATCGCGACCGCGAGCGCGACCACCAGGCTCCACACGCCCGGCGCGGCGGAGATCAGCCAGCCGAGCAGCAGCAGCAGCAGCGACGCGACCGGGACCAGGCTGCGCCGGAGATTATCAAAAATGCGCCAGCGGTTGAGCAGGCTGAGAGGATTCGGCTCGCTCCCATGGGGGGTGGGGACGCGGGGAAGAATCCAGCGCGCGATCTGCCAATCCCCGCGAATCCAGCGATGCTCGCGGCGGCTGAAGCTCGAATAGTTGTGCGGGACGTTTTCGAACAGCTCGATATCGTTGGCGAGCGCGGCGCCGCAATACGCGCCTTCGATGAGATCGTGGCTGAGCAGCGTTTCCGCCGGAAAGCGGCCGCCGAGCGCGGAGCTGAAGGCGCTGACGTCGTAGATGGCTTTCCCATGAAAAATCGCTTCCCCGAACAGATCCTGCTGCGCGTCAGAAACGGCTTTGCAATACGGATCGGTGCCGCTGCTGTCGGCGAAAATGCGGGTAAATCGCGTGGCGGTCGCGTCCGGCAGCGATACGCTGACGCGCGGCTGGATAATCGTGTAGCCGGAGCGGCGCACGCGGGTTTTCGGGTCCAGCTCGACGCGGTTGAGCGGATGTGCCGCGGTTTCAACCAGCCGCCGCGCCGCGCCCGGCGGGAGCGCGGTATCGGAATCCAGCGTGAGGACGTAGCGAATCGGACGCGCGATGTGTCCGGCAATCAGAATCTCCTCCGGTTTGCCGGTGAGCAGGTAGGAATTCAGGTCGTCCAGCTTGCCGCGCTTGCGTTCCCGGCCGATCCAGCGCTGTTCGGAAACCGACCATTCGCGCGAGCGATGGAAGAGCACGAAGCGCTCGCCTGGATAGCGCCGGTTGAGATCCTCGACGCCTTGGCGCACCGCGGCCAGCAGCTCCGCATCGTTGGGAGCCGAAGCTTGCGGCGAATCGAGGAAATCGGCGAAAAGACCGAAGGTGAGATTCTTATCCTGATTGGCCAGGAAGCGAATTTCGAGCTTTTCCACCTCGTTCCGCGCGACCTCCACGCTGGCGAGCATCATCGGCACGATGACCAGCGTCGCGTCCTCATCCGGAATGCGCTTGCGAAAATCCAGTTTCGGCAGCCGGCCGGGGCGAAGAAGCGAGATCACCAGCGCGTTGACGATCTGGATCGATAATTCGCTGAGCGGAAATAAGGCAAGCGCGCCAAGAATGTCCAGCGCCGCGCCGCCGCGCACGCCGGCGTCCCAGGCGATCATCAGGGTGAGCGCGGTGAAACACGCAATCAGCACCACCTGCGCGCCCAGATAAAAGGGCGTCGCGTGATGGCGCAAGCCGCGTACGATCCGCGTTTCGAGCGGAGCGCGCGCGCCGGCCGCCCGCTCCAGATCGGCGATCCCCGACGACAGCAGAAAATGCATGACGCCGCGTTCCTTGCGCGCGGCCAACTCGAGGGCGCGCCGGGCGACTTCCATCTCGCTCAAGGCGCCGCATTGCGCGATTTTTTCCACCACGCGGCGGCAATCGTCGCGCGTGGCGGCGTCGCTTTTGGAGTAAATTCCCGCCGGATCCTTGCACAGTTCGGCTTCGACCACGCTCACCGATTCGAAAATTTCGGAGAAGTCCAGCCGCGCCAGCATGCGCAGGCTCCCGAACGCATTGGCGGTGGAGATACGCTCGGCTGCTTCGCGCGTATGCTCGGATTGAACTATCGAGCTGAGCGGATATTCAAGGCGCGACTCCATCCAGCGCTGCGCCGGTGCGAGCGCGAGCTCCTCGTCCTGAAGCTGCTCGGCCAGCGAGACGAGGAAGTGGGGATCGAGCGCGTACGGCTCCGATTCCATTCGGGCCAGCATGCGGCCGAACGGCTCCGGTCCCAGGCGCGCGCTGGCCGCCAGACGATTCGACCAGAGATAGGCCGCCTCCCGCATCTGCTGTGAGCGGTTGACGCGCCGGGCGATGTCGGTGAGCGCTTCGATCAGCGCCAGGCGCAGCAGGAACGGGAACATCCACAGATCGCGCATCGCCAATTTGCCGGCGACGTCGCGATCGGAGAGGAACGCGGAAATGGCGGCGGCGTTCACGCTGAAATCGGAGCGGGCCGCCAGCTCGCGCGCCAGCAGCAGAACCGGGCGGCGCTTGCCCTTTTCATCAATGAACTCGGAAAAATCGCCCGGCAAATTGCGCCGCATCTCGGCGAGGTTGGTCAGAACAAGATAAGCATTATCGAGCAGCCATTCGGCGGCGGAGGTGAGCGCGTGATCCAGGCGCTGCGCGTCTTCGAGATCTTGCTGCGCGCGCAGAAAAATCTCTTCTTTTTCGCGCAGCAGCGCCGCGCCCTGGGCCGGCCGCGTAGCCGGAGCAGGCGAGGGCTCCTCCCGCAGAACGAAAATCGACGGCGTGCGGGCAGCGCGAAGTTTCTGAACCAGATCCGCGGTGTCCCCGGTGCGGCAGCGCGCCACCAGCAACGACTCGCGCGGCAGGCGGAGCCCGGCGTAAGGCGCGGCGAAACCGGGCGCGTTCTGATCGCCGCCATGAATCAGGAAAACTTCCGCGCGCCGATCCGAGGCCAGAAGGTCGGAAGGGGCAGCCGTTCCCGGAGGGAAAAATCCAAGGATGATTTGTTGGACTTCGCCGTTCTTCATTGCGCGCTGCCGGGCACTACCAGGCTCGCCCGCGCGCGGCGCGCGTTAGAACAGCCGCGAGGAAAAGCGCGGCGAAAACCACAGTCGCGATACGCGCCGATGCGTCCGCCGGGTGACCGGCGATCACCCGCAGCAGGCTCACTAAAGCGATTACCGCAAACAGAATCATCCAGCCGAGCATCGGTTAGCCTTTCACATGAGATTCCACATTTTCATGGCAAGCCAATTGCCAGCCGATTTAGTTCAGCGCTGCCAATCGCGCGCGCCCGCGCGCCGCGCCCGGTCCGGCAATTTTCTCCCGGGACGGAGTGCAGAAAATTCCGCGCTCGTCCGAAACTTACGGGGCGTTACGCCGCCGCGTCGCACTTGGCGAGCACGGCTTTGTGGCCTTCCTGGATGCGCGCCGCGCGTTTTTCCACGCGCGATCGCGCCGCGCGCCGGGCCCGCAGCAGGCGAATGCGAATCGCCGTTTCGGTGACGCCTTGCTTACGCGCGATTTCTTCCGCGGTGACGCCGCGCATTTGCTGTTCGAGCAGCACCCGGTCGCAGGGGCGGCAGATTTTCAGGATGCGCGCCACATCGATCGCCGCCAGGTTGACGCCCGCTTTCGTGGAGAGCTCGGGCAGCGCCTGATAGGCGGGCTCGCTGCGCAGCACGCTGCGATAAACGTTCAGCGCGATGGTATTCACCCAGGTTACTACCAGGCTTTCATTGCGAAGTTGTGACAGTCTTTCCCACCCTCGCGCCCAGGCCGCCTGCGCGACTTCCCGCGCCCGATCACGCGGAGCCCCGCGCGACAGCAGCAGACGCACAGTCAGATCAAAACCGCGTTGGTAAGCTTCCCCTATTGCTCTCTGGTCATCATTCGTTTAGTAATTCACTTTCGAGTTCGGATTAGAACACCGTCAAGTTTGCATTCCTAAGGCCACTGAATAGAAACGAGCCCCTTTCCTGAAGGACTCTTAATTGATTGGGCCAGGGGAAGAGGCGTGACGTTAATTCCCCGCAATGCGGTGTAACTTTTACGTTTCGGTGCAGAATATGCCCATTCGCGGCGAAAACTTCCACGTTCGCTGCGCCGCAGAACGTTACTCATGAAAGTACCCGTTGCGCTATGGCATCTAAAAAGGTGAAGGCTTGTAGAGCTTCGCTGCGCGTCCCGAAGCTGGGACGCCGAAGCTCCCTAAGGGGGCTCAAATGAAACGTCACGAGGACGAAGAAATTTTCAACGAGCTGTCACCGGAGGCAGTTCAAAACCAGGTGGAGCGGATTTTGAGCAGCGAAAAGTTCGCCCGGTCGAAACGGCTGAGAAGCCTGCTTCGCTTCACCGTGCAACAAACTTTGCAAGGTCACGCCGATACTTTGAAGGAATACGTCATCGGCACCGAAGTGCTGAAAAAGCCCGATTCCTACGATCCGCGCCGCGACTCGCTGGTGCGCGTGCTGGCCAGCCGTCTGCGAGTGAAGCTGAAGGAATACTACAACGACGGAGGCAGTGACGATCCGCTGGTGATCGAGTTCCCCAAAGGAAAATACGTGCCGCGTTTCCAGCGCCGCGAGCAGCTTCAGACGGAAATGGAAAAGAAGCTGCGGGCGCGCAACGCTTCCTCTCAGGGAAAATTTCTGCTGACGCGGCTAAGCGAGCAGACCCTGGCCGAAGCCGCGCACCATTTCGAGGAAGCGATCGAGGCCGATCCGTCGTGGCCGGCCGCGCACGAGGGCTTGGCGATGGTACGCGCGATCCAGGGATTTTTGGGCTTGCGGCGCCCGCGCGAAGTGTGGCCGCAGGTGCGTACGCAGTCGGAGGCGGCGCTGCATCTGGATGAGATGTCGGCGGAGGCGCATCTCGGGCTCGGGTTGTTCGCCGCTTTTTACGAATGGCGCTGGCGCGAGGCAGAATCGCATTTCCAAAAGGCGATCGAGCGCGATTGGTATTCAGGCGGCGGTCACTTGTGGCATGCGCTCGGATCGCTGCTGCCGCTCGGCAAGACGGCGGAGGCGCATGAGGAGCTCATGAAGGCGCGCGAGCTCGCGCCGGCCCCGTTCCTCGACGAAGGCTGCGCGCTGGCGCTGTACCTTTCCGGACGATACGAAGAAGTGCTGAATCGCGAGGAGCGCCGCTGGGCCGGACGTCCAATGGCGGCATTCACCGAATGGACCCGCGCCTGCGCGCTGGTTCAGTTGGGGCGGAAGGATGAGGCGCTGGCGATTCTGCAACGTGCTTATTCGGAAGCGCCGCGCGATGCGCGGTTGGCCGCGGCGCTGGTTTATCTCTATGGCATTGCGGGTCAGGCGGATCGCGGGCGCGAAATTCTGAAGGGCGTCGAGGCGCGCCGCGAGCAAGGCGAGTGGATCCCCAATTACACCCTCGCTGTGGCCCACACCGGACTCGGCGATCATCCGGAAGCGCTCGCGGCCATTCAGGACGCGGTGCGTGATCGTGAAGCGTGGGTCGTCTATCTTCAGCTCGATGCTCGATTCCGTCCGCTGCACGACAATCCCAAATTTGCGGGCTTCGTGCGGCGCGTCTTCATGACTGAACAAGAGAGCGGTTCGGAGCAGAACGAAACGCCGAATCTAGTGGAGCGGCGGAGTGAGGCCTGACTCCTCCGCCAGGCGGAGGCGCTGCCGGATGCGCGGCAAGTGCTCCGCGGCGGATCCGCTGAGCTCGGGATACGTTCCGCTTACGACATCCTCGCCCGAAACAGAATCGCGCATCCGAAGCATGTAACTTTCCCCGGCGACCGTGCCTCCCCGCGACAGCACATTTTCGGAAACAACCACCGCGGAGTGGATGGAAGATCGCGGACCGATACGTCCATGATTCAGAACAGCCAATGTGCTCACGCAGATCAGCCCGATTATCACAAATACCAGTCCCCGGTCTCCAGCCATTCTGCTCCTCATGCTGTTCGCCAAGTTAGAGTCCGATTCCGAGGCGGCGTTTCGCTCTAAACGGCATGATTTGCAACCTGATCTGAAAATGGCCGATGGATGGCGAATTGCTATCGCTTGTCCATTCCACATCAATTTCTTTAAAAAATTAAGCCGAACCTTCGGCGAATTTAGGGTGAATAAAGGAGACCGCGCGTCGCCCATATGCTAAATTGCAGGATGTAACGCGCAAAATACTGTCATGCAGCAGACCGGCATGGACCCTAGAATCCTGTTGATCGAAGATGCCGAACCGGATGTTTTTCTGGTTCGCGAAGCGTTGCGCCAGGCTGGGATCTCCGGCGAATTGACCGTCCTCGATGATGGAGAGAAAGCCGTCGATTTCATCGACCGGCTGGACCGGGATTCGAATTTTCTTTGCCCGAATGTGGTCCTGCTCGATTTGAATCTGCCAAAGCGCAGCGGCGATCAGATCCTGGAGCACATGCGGCGCAGCCGCCGCTGCCGTGACGTTCCGGTGATCATCGTGACGTCGTCGGACTCGCCCAAAGACCGGGCGCAAACCGCGAAGCTGGGCGCGACGCTCTATTTTCGCAAGCCGTCGCGCCTGGACGAGTTCATGGCGCTCGGCCCGCTGGTGCGCGGCGTCCTCGGTGAGGAAGCCAAATCCTGAACGCGGCGCGCCCCGCGGCGATCTACTGTTTTTCTTTTTCCTTTCGCGTTTCCTTGCCGCGCTGCTCGCGTTCCCCTTGCGGGCGGCGGCCTTCCGGATTGACGCGAGGCTCCCCGCCGCGTCCATTTGGACGGGGCTCGACGTTGGGACGCGGCTCCGGGTTTGGACGCGCTTCAACATTGGGCCGCGGCTGGGCCGGACGCGGTTCCGGGCGCGCTTCCGGCCGCGAAGCATTGAATCCCGGGCGGTTCTCCGGCCGATTCATTTCTGGCCGATTCATTTCTGGCCGATTCATTTCCGGCCGCGCGGCGGGACCGGGCCGGGGAGCCGGACCGCCCGCCGGACGATAATAGGCCGGCCGTGCGGGCGCCGGAGCCGAAGCTCGCACCGCCGCATGGTTGAACGGCTGATTCGGATTGGCGGCTATCGCGGCGCGCTGATGTTCGAAGGCGACCGGCGGGGGCGGCGGAGCCATTCGCGTCACCACGGTCCGATTCACAACCACGGCGGGCGGCGCGGCGGCGACAACGGCGCGTCCTCCAAATACGGCGGCGCGCTCGGGAACCACGGCGACGACTCGCGTCACCTGAACGCGCTCCACCACCTCCGGCCGCACGATCACCGCCGCCGCTCCCACCGGGCGTCCGGCCACCATTACGCCGCCCGGAACCGCAACCACCGCTCCTGGAACCGTGCGATTCACATACGTAAAGCTCCCAAAACCGGCGTTGACGTTCACGAAAATGCCGCGATTCACGATCACCGTGTTGGTCACGTTCACGCGCTCGATGTAGGCGGGGCTATAGGCGTAGGGCGGCACGAACACTTCGCGCGGGCCCAACGCAAACCAGCCAACCGCCGGACCCGCGCCGATCCCGACCGATACGCCGAATCCGGCGCCTCCAACCCAGGCGACCAGCGCCGGCGCGTAAACCGGCCGCGCGACCACCACGCCGGGACCCGGCAGCGGTCCGGGCACCCACCCCCACGCACCCCCGACGAAAACCCATCGCCCATAATGGAACGGAGCATAACCCCACGGCGCGTCGTCCACCCACGTCCATCCCCAAGGCGCGATCCATGCCCAATGTCCGTAGCGGTACGGAGCCCATCCGACGGCGACGCGCGGGAACCAGAGGGTTCCATATCCCGGCGCGGGACGCCAATCACCAGCGCCGTCCAGATCGTAATAACCAGGAATATCGCGCGAAACATAGCGCGCCGAGATCGACATGTCCTCGCGGCGGTCGCGATCCATGCAGAAATTATCGAAGCCGTCGGGCACCGGAGCGGGACGGCGATCGAAAGTGGCCGGCTCGCCGTCATTTCCTCCGCCCATGATGCGCACCTGCTCGCGCGGGTTGATGGTCACGGCCTGTCCCGAGGTGGCCTCCATCGACCCCTGCCGCACCGTGACGATCGAGGCGTCGCCCTGCTCGCTTACATCGACGCGATACTCACCCGGACGAAGAATCGTCAACGCGGCCTGCGGCGTGTCGATCTCCAGCGTTTCATCGTCGGCCAGATGCCGCACGCGGACGTTCATCGTGCCGGTGGAAAGCTGTACCTGCGCGACGTGGTCGTCCAGATTAATGAACGAAAAATTCGTTTTCGCGTTCAGGCGAAACGCGGCCGAGCCAAGATGCACTTCCGCACGCGAGCCGTTGTCCACCCACAGACGATCGCCGGTGGTCAGCGGCCGGTTGGGCGCCGCCGCGGCCCAATCCTCGACGCCCGCCGGCTCGAAGGAGACGGTGCCTTCAATCATCCCCAACCGCGCGGCGCGTCCCGGCGGATCGCTGGCCGGCGCCTGCTGCCCATCCGGGGGCGGCGGCGCCTGAGCCAGCAGCATGAGCCCGGTCATCGTCATCAATGTAAAAATCCTCGTTCGGATCCTCATGGTCGTAAAGACGTCCTGTTCCTCACAACACGGTACCATCATGAAAGGTTGTGAATGTAAAGCGCAGTTAATCTCCCGCGCCCTAAAGCTGAACGAAAGATGCCTGGCAAGGCCCGTTTCGTTTCCGATTGTGTTCTCATCGGCTTGCGTCGTAAATAACGCCTTCGAGGATTAATTTCTCGAGCGCCGCGCCGTCCAGATCCAATAACTCCTGAAGCGCCTCGCAAGTATGCTCGCCCAGGCGGGGCGCGCGGCGGGTGGCGCATCCCGGAGTTTCCGAAAATTTCACCGGCGGTCCGGTGAGGCGAAACCCGTCGATCACCGGGAACATCCCGCGCGCGGCAGCCTGCGGATCGGCGGCGACTTCATCAAACGTTCGGACCGGCGTGCAGGGAATCCCACGGGCGCGCAGTTTTTCGATCCAATACGCGCAGGGTTGCAAACGGAAAATTTCCGCCAGCAGCGGCTCCAGTTCATCGCGATTTTCGACGCGCAGCGCATTGGTCGCGAAGCGCGGATCTTCGGCCAGCTCCGGCCGGTCGATCGCATTGCAAAATTCCGGCCATAACTTCGCGCTGGCGACGGCGATCACCAGATCCCGATCCGCGGTGGAGAATCCGCGATAAGGCACGATCGCTCCGAAACGCGTTCCCATGGCCGAAGGGACCACGCCGTTTCCAGTGAAATAAGCGAAATTTGAAACCATCGCGGAAATCATCGAATCGAGCATCGAAACGTCCACAAATTGCCCTATTCCGCTGCGATGGCGCGCTTCGATCGCCATTAAAATCCCGATAAGCGCGAACATTCCCGACGTAATGTCGGCCACCGAATGCCCGCAGCGCACGCGCTCGCCGCCCTCGACGCCGGTAATGCTGATTAATCCGCTGGAGGCTTGAACGATCAGATCCATCGCCGATTCCTCGCGCGACGGTCCGTTCTGGCCGTAGCCGCTGATGGAGCAATAAATCAGCCGCCGATTGCGCGCCCGCGCGGCTTCATATCCCAATCCCAGGCGCTCCAGCGTGCCGGCGCGCATGTTTTCGATCAGCACGTCGGCGCGCTCGATCAGATCGAGGCATAGCGCCACGCCTTCGGATTTCTTGAGATCGATCGCCAGACTGCGCTTGCCCGGATTCACGCCCCAAAAAAACGACGCGTCGGAGCCGGTGAACGGAGGTCCCCAGGTTCGGCCCACGTCGCCGCCCTCCGGCGATTCGATTTTGTACACTTCGGCGCCGTACTGCGACATCAGCATGGTGCAGTAGGGACCCGCCAGAGCGTGCGAGAAATCGAGGACGCGAATGCCTTCAAGCGGGCGCATTCCTCAACTGTAACTTCTTTGGCAAACTAAAGGTCATGCGAATCGTCCTCGGCGCGGATCATGCGGGATACGAGCTCAAACAGAAGCTGCTCGAATACGTGCGGGAGCTGGGTCATGAAGCGGTCGACGCCGGCACCAACAGCACCGCCGCGGTGGACTATCCCGATTTCGCCGAGAAGGTCGGCCGGGCGATTCGCGAGGCCGCCGCCGATCGCGGCATTCTGATTTGCGGCAGCGGCGTGGGCGCCTCCGTCGCGGTCAACAAGATGAAAGGCGTGCGCGCCGGATTGTGCCACGATTGCTACTCAGCTCATCAGGGCGTCGAGCATGACGCCATTAATGTGCTGGTGCTGGGATCGCGGGTGATCGGCCCGGAACTGGCGCGCGATCTCACCAAAGTTTTCCTCAGCGCGGCATTCACCAACGAAGAACGCCACCTGAGGCGGCTGGCGAAGGTAAAAGCGATCGAAGAAAAGTACGGCTAGCGGCCGCCTCATGCCGTCCGGGCGTTGTTGCTTAGTCCTCCGAACCGTTCCACCCATCGCGGGCGAATTCCCGCTTCGGCCAGAGTTTCGATGACGCGCTCGGGTTTCCCCAAATCGCTCCAGCGGATGCCGCGCAAGGGTAGCACCAGCAGCCGCCCGGTTTCAAGCGCCAGAACGTTGTGGGAAAAATCGACCGGCGAAAGAATCGAAAAAATGCGGCGGTGGCGCGGATCGGTCCAGTGGCGCAGGATGGGTTGCACGCTCTCGGTGAGTCCGGGGGCGGCCGCGTGAATCATATCCGCGAACGTCCCCGCCTTGCCGATCATGACGAACGTGTTCCAGAGGCATCCGCGCGCCAGAAGTTCCCGCGCACGCGGCAGCGACGGCTTTTCCCAAAAGCGGAGGACCCGCGCGGCGTCGCGATCGTCGAACTCCGGTTCAATCCAGCCGTACTCGGTTTCCGGCGAATAAGCCTCGACGCCCAGCAGCGTCAACGAGGTCTGGTTGTGCTCGACCACGTGACAGGAGCGCTCAACCGCGGCCAGAAATATTCCGTCGTTGTTGTAATAGTGGTCGGCCGGAAAGACAGCCACCGTCGCCTCGCGATCGCGCGCCAGGATTTTCCCAATGGCAAAGGCGATGGCTACCGCGGTCCCCTTGTTAGCCGGCTGGCTCAGAATCAGATCGGGATTGACATCGGCCAACTGGTCGCGATAGAACGGCTGGTGCGCATCCTGCACCACGAACAAGGTTCGCTCCGGCGGAATGAATTTTCTTAGGCGCGCCCGCGTTTCGGCCAGCAGAGTCCTGTCACCGAAGATCGGGCAGAACTGCTTGGGGCGCGTGTCGCCGGAAATAAACCGAGTCAAAGATTGCAGACGTGTTCCATCGCCGCCCGCGAGGATCACGGCCCAGGGCTTCGGATTATAAATCAGCACGTGCTGATTAGATCCGCAAAAAATGAAAAAAGTTTCACCCGAATTTAAGCGGGCGCGGCTTCCATAATCTGCTCGGCCACGTGCCCGAACTTCTCAAAATTCTTTCGGAAGCGGGCGCTCAACTCCTCGGCCGCGCGATCGTACGCCGCTTTGTCTTTCCACTGGCCGCGCGCATCGAGCAGTTCCGGAGGAATGCCCGGCACGCTCTTGGGCACGAGCACGCGGAAGACCGGATGCGGCTCAACCGCGACGCCGTCCAGTTCACCCGCGATCGCCGCGTTGACCATGGCGCGCGTGTAGGCCAAGCTCATTCGCTGGCCGACGCCGTAGCCGCCGCCGACCCAGCCGGTATTCACCAGATAACATTTGACGTTGTAGCGCTCCAGCCGCTCGCCGAGCATCTTGGCGTAAAACTCGGGATGGCGGGGCAGGAACGGCTCGCCGAATCCGGCGCTGAAGGTCGCCGTGGGTTCCTTGCCGAGGCCGCGCTCGGTTCCGGCGAGCTTCGCCGTGTATCCGCTCAGAAAATGGTACATCGCCTGATCGGGGGTGAGGCGCGAAATCGGCGGCAGCACGCCAAAAGCGTCGGCCGTCAGGAAAAGCACGTGGGAAGGATGCCCGCCGATGCCGGGAATCACCGCATTATCGATAAATTCCACCTGATAAGCCGCGCGGGTATTCTCGGTGTACTGATCGGAATCGAAATCGACCAGCCGGGTTTCCGGGTCCATGGCGACGTTCTCCAGCACCGCGCCGAAGCGGATCGCGTTCCAGATTTGCGGCTCTTTTTCCTTCGAAAGATGGATACATTTCGCGTAGCATCCGCCTTCAAAGTTGAACACGCCGCGATCGCTCCAACCGTGCTCGTCGTCGCCGATCAGGCGGCGGCCGGGATCGGCCGAAAGCGTGGTTTTTCCGGTTCCGGAAAGACCAAAAAAGAGCGCGGTTTTGCCATTTTGGCCGATATTGGCCGAGCAGTGCATGGGCAGCACGTTGCGGAACGTCAAAAGATAATTCAACGTCGAAAAAACGCTCTTTTTGAGCTCTCCGGCGTACTCGGTGCCGGCGATCAGGATAATTTTTTTCGCGAAATTGATCACGATCGCGGTTTGCGACCGGGTTCCTTCGGCCGCCGGATCGGCCTGAAAAGCCGGCGCGAAGAAAATCGTAAACTCCGGCGTATATTCGGCCAGTTTCGAGGCGTCGCCGCGGACGAACAACTGCCGTCCGAACAGTGCGTGCCAGGCGCGCTGGGCGATCACGCGTACCGGAAGCTGATACGCCGGATCGGCGCCGGCGAAACAATCCTGCACGAAGACTTCCTTGCCTTCCCAGAACTGGACCAGCCGCGCGAACAGCCGGTCGAAGTTCTCCGGGCTCATCGCCTGATTCACCGGCCCCCAATTCACGGTCGACTCGGTGGACGCGTCGCGAACGATAAATTTATCCTTCGGCGAACGGCCGGTGAACTGTCCGGTGCGGACCACCAATGCTCCGTTCTCCGACAACATGCCTTCTCCCCGTAGGATCGCCTGTTCGATCAACTGCGCCGGATTCAGATTCCAGTGGATGGCTCCCACCTTACGGAGTCCATGGCGGTCGAGTTCGTATCGACTTGGACGAACACGCTCATTCTGCATAGCAAAGATCGGCTCTCTTATTTTTAATGGTGTGAAATGCTTGCGCCAAACAGCTTCCAGTCTATCATGTAGTCATGCGGTTGCGAGCCCGGCGTTTACTTCTCCTGCTGCCGTTTTGCGCGGCTCTGAACGCCCAAGTTATTGAATTTGATTCGGGCGGGCTGCATTACAAATCCCTCACGCGTAACGGTGTGACGATCATGTTCGCGCCACTGCCGATCCACGTTCACGACTACGTGGTGCTGGAGATCGCGGTTACCAACGGGTCTTCCATTTCCTGGTCGGTTCGGCCGGAGGATTTTCACTTCGAACGTTCCGACGGCCAGAGTCTTCAGGCGCTGCCCGCCGAGATCGTGGTGAATACCCTGCGCGATAAGGCAAGCCGCGGCGATTTGATCAAGCTGGTGAAAACCTACGAAGCCGGTTTATACGGCAACACCCAGATTCATTCGACCAACGGCTACGAATCGCGACGGCAAAGCGCCATCGCCGATTTGGGATCCACCAAGCTGAACGCGGCGGCGACGGCTTCGGCTATCGCGCTGGTATTGACAAAGCTGAAGCCGGGCGAATCGACCGACGGCGCGATTTTCTTCGCGACGCAAGGCAAGCCGCTCGGCGCGGGCCAGCTTATCGTAAACGCCGCGAGCGAGATCTTTGACTTCCCGATAACCGATCCGGCGCAACACAAATAGAAGACAGGCGCGCCTACCGACCGGTTGGAAGGTGCTAAACTCGACCCGTGGACCTCAACCTGAACCCGAAAGAGCTGGCGTTCCGCGACGAAGTCCGCGGCTGGCTGAACGCAAATACGCCTCGCGACTGGGCCGCGCGGCGCAACGCGGAGGAGTCCCTTAGCGCCCGCTTCGCCTATCTGCGCCAATGGCAAAGAAAGCTGTTCGACGCTGGATGGGCGGGCATCTCCTGGCCGGTCGAGTATGGGGGGCGCGGCGCGAGCATCATCGAGCAGATGATTTTCATCGAGGAAATGGCGCGCGCCCAGGCGCCGCCGATGGCCAATGTGATCGGCCTCGGCCTGGTGGGGCCGACCATCATCGCCTTTGGAACCGAGCGGCAGAAGAAATCTTATCTCGAAAAAATCTTGAGCGCGGAGGAGATCTGGTGCCAGGGATTTTCGGAGCCGAACGCGGGCAGCGATTTGGCCTCGCTTTCTACCGAAGCCAGGCTTGACGGCGATCATTTCGTGGTGAACGGGCACAAGTGCTGGACCAGCTACGGCTGGGCCGCCGATCGCTGCGAGCTCCTCGTGCGCACCGATCCGGCCGCGCCCAAACATAAGGGCCTGACGGTGTTGCTGGTCGATATGCATTCGCCCGGCATCGAGGTTCGCGGGCTACGGCAGATGAGCGGCGAATGCGAGTTTTCCGAAATTTTCTTTCGCGATGCGCGCGTGCCGGTCGAAAATGTGCTCGGCGAAGTAAACGATGGCTGGCGCGTCGCGATCGGAACGCTGGCGCACGAGCGCGGCACCTTCGGCGCGGCTTTGCAAGTGACCTACCGGCGCAACTTCAACCGCCTGGTGGAAGTGGCGCGAGAGATGGGGCGCGACGGCGATCCGCTGGTCCGGCAGAAGCTGGCGCAATGCTACGCCGAAATCGAAATCATGCGCTTCAATCAAATGCGCGCGTTCAGCCGGATGAATGAAACCGGCGTGCCGGGTCCGGAAGGATCGATCCAGAAGATTTTCTGGAGTGAATTAAACCAGCGAATGCAGCAGGTGGCGATGGAGATTCTCGGTCCGTACGGGCAGCTTGCGCAGGGCGCCGAAGACGCCATCGACGGCGGGCAGTGGGCGTACGGATATTTGCGGAGCCGCGGCAACACGATCGAGGCCGGCACGTCGGAAATCCAGCGGAACATCATCGGGCATTTCGTGCTCGGGCTGGCCAAGAGCTACTGAGGGATTATGCAGTTTGGATTGAGCGAATCGCAGCGAATCCTGAAAGACAACGCGCGGAAGTTCTTCGCGACCGAATGCCCAATGAGCGAAGTCCGCCGGATCGCGCAAACCGAAACGGCGCACGACGAAAGTTTGTGGCGCAAGATGGCGGCGCAGGGTTTTCAGGGCGTGGTGATCGCCGAAGAAGCCGGCGGGCTTGGGTTGGGCCATGTGGAGCTGGCGGCGCTTGCCGAGGAAATGGGACGCGCGCTCGCGCCGGGCGGCTTTCTTTCCACGATCACGGCGGCGGCGGCGATCGCGGCGGCGGGCTCCGGCAGATATCTGTCCGGAATCGCAGCGGGAACCGTGAGAGGCACGGTGGCGTTTCTCGAATCGACGGCGAGCTGGGATCCGGAAGACGTGAAAATGTCCGGGCTCACGGGCGAAAAAAGATTCGTCGCCGACGCGGCAACCGCCGATTTTCTTTTAGTGGCGGCGCGCGACGGCGGCGAACTGGCACTATACCTGGTCCAGCCGGATCAGCTACGGATTACGGCGATGCCCGCCATCGATCTGACGCGGCGCCTGTACAAGGTACGTTTCGAGAACGCGCGCGGGGATCTGCTGGCGCGTGGCGTTGCGGCCCGCCAGGCGCTGGAGCGAGCCTTCGATGTCGCGACCGTGGCCTTATGCGCGGAGATGACCGGCGGGATGCAAAGGATGCTCGATATCGCGGTGGAGTACGCCAAAACGCGCAAGCAGTTCGGCAAACCGATCGGCCAGTATCAGGCGGTCCAGCACGCCTGCGCGGATATGCTGCTGTGGACGGAAAGCTCCCGCTCGGCAGCGTATTATGCGGCATGGGCGCTTGATAGCGGCTCGCCGTCGGAGGCCAGAACGGCGGTGAGCATCGCCAAAAGTTACGCGAGCGACGCCTGCCGCGAAGTGGGCAATCGCGCGGTGCAGATCCAGGGCGGGATGGGCTTCACCTGGGAAAACGATACTCATTTTTATTACCGCCGCGCCAAGGCGAGCGAGATTGCCTTCGGCGACGCGGCGTATCACCGCGAAAGGATCGCGCGCATCGTTTTGAACGAGCGCCGGGCGGGGGCGACCGTGGCGTAAACGCTTACCGGCGATTCGTACGGTTTCTTCCGCCGGAGAAAAGGAATCCATTCACCGGGCAGGTGGGTTATGATTGGGGTGGTATTCTTCCGCCCTGTGGGTGGACGTGACGGAACCTCTCGTACTCTCGTGAGGAAGGAATGCTCCAATGGAAAAACAGGCGCAAAACATACAAGAAGCATTTTTAAACAATGCGCGCAAAGACAAAACTTTTCTGACTATCTACTTGATGAGTGGGGTAAAACTCAGCGGACGAATTAAGAGTTTTGACAAATATTCCGTGATTCTGGAAACGAACCAGCAGGACAACTGATCTTCAAGCACGCGATTTCAACGGTGGTGGTCTCCAAGCCGTTCCACGCGCCTATGCACAGCACCGCCGCCACGGCGGGATCGCATGCCGCGCCCGGCGCGCCGGTCAGCGACGAAAACTGAACGTCTTGCGGGAAGAAACTGCGCTGCTGGTGGGCCTGCGCGTAACGTCGCGTCCCGCGCCGCGCGCGCAGTCTTCGGAAAACGAGCCGATCTCGCCCGAGGAGTCAATCGAGGAGCTGGCGGCATTGGCCGCGACGGCGGGGGCGCACGTGGCCGAAGCCTCTATTCAGACCCGGCCCCGCGTGGATCCGGCGACGCTGGTCGGCTCCGGTAAAGTGGAGGAGCTGAAAGCGAAAATCCTCTTCCATGACGCGACCACGGTTATCTTCGATCGGGAGCTGACGCCGACCCAGCAGCGGAATCTCGAAAAAGCGCTGGAGGTCAAGGTTCTCGACCGCACGCAGCTCATTCTGGACATCTTCGCCCGCCGCGCGCGAACCCGGGAAGGGCAGCTTCAGGTCGAGCTGGCGCAGTTGAATTATCTTCTGCCGCGCCTGACCGGCCATGGCGCCGCCATGTCGCGCCTGGGCGGCGGAATCGGAACGCGCGGGCCCGGTGAAACGAAACTCGAAACGGACCGGCGGCGCATTCATCAGCGCATTCAGGCCATCGAGCGCGATCTGGAGCGCGTCCGAAGCGGCCGCGCCACGCAGCGGCGGCAGCGCCAGGCGGTTCCGCTGGCGACCCTGGCCCTGGTCGGCTACACCAACGCCGGCAAATCGACGCTGTTCAACCGGCTCACCGGCGCGGGCGTGCTGGCCGACGCGAAAATGTTCGCCACGCTCGATCCGACGGTCCGCCATATCACGTTGCCGTCGAAAAGACGCGCGCTGGTGAGCGATACCGTCGGCTTCATCCGCAATCTGCCCACGACGCTGGTGCGGGCCTTCCGCGCCACGCTCGAGGAAGTGGTGGAAGCCGAGCTGCTGCTGCACGTGGTGGACGCGAGTTCGCCAGAGGCGGCGCATTACACCTCGCACGTGCTGGCGACGCTGAATGAAATCGGCGCGGCCGAAACGCCGCGCATCCTGGTGCTGAACAAATCCGACCTGCTGGGCGGCGCGCCCGATACCGCCGCGCTGGCGCGAAGAATTTTGGGCGATCCCGAGCATCAGCCGGCCGCCTACGCCGCGATTTCCGCGGCCACCGGCGCCGGATTCGAGGAGCTGCTTCAAAAAATCGACAACGTGCTGGCGCTCGATCCGGTGTCGCCCGCCGTGTTCCGTTTTTCCACCGCGGATGGCGCGCCGCTGCACCTTTTGCACGAGCACGCCCAGGTCACCTCGGTCCGCTACGATGAAAACGGCTGTGAGGTGCGGGCTCTCGTTCCCGAATCGCTGAAGCGCCGGCTGAGGCCGTATCTGTTCGCCATCCCGCGATAAGCTGGGCTATGATTTAGTTGGTCGGATGAATCTCCCGAATCTGCTCACGCTATTGCGGATCTTCTTTGTTCCGCTGCTGGTGGCGGCGCTGCTGGCGGATGGGACCTGGTTCGCCCGGCTGCCGGAGCTTTTCTCGCGCGAGATGTTCGCGCTCGCCGTCTTTCTCGCGGCGGCGGCGACGGATCTGCTCGATGGATGGCTGGCGCGCCGCTGGGGACAGGTGACCACGGTCGGCACGCTGCTCGATCCCATCGCCGATAAGCTGCTGATCTCGGCGGCGCTGATTTCGCTCGTCGATATTCATCGCGTGCCTGCCTGGATCGTGATTCTGATCATCGGCCGCGAGTTTGCCGTGTCCGGCCTGCGTTCCATCGCGGCCTCCTCCGGCTACACGATCAAGGCAAGCGATCTCGGCAAGACCAAAATGGCCTCGCAGGTGATCGCCATTTCGCTGGTGATCGCCGGGATTCGCTGGCAGGCGCTGGATCAACTGGGCGTGATCGGGATGTGGGCGGTGATGCTTTTCGCGCTCGTCTCGGCCGCGGATTATTTCCGGAAGTTCTGGCGCAGGATCGACGATGGAGTGAAGCAGCGCCGCCGCCGCGAGCTGCTTCGCATGGAGCGGCAAAGAAAACGCGCCGAACGATTACGCCGCGTGCCCTCCCCGGTCGCCGATTTCACCGATCAGGGCTAACCCGGCCGCAAGGCGGGATTGAAATTCCGCCCGCCGGCATGAATGCCAGGGCTTGTTCAGTTGCCTCCGAAAGAATGAAACGGCGTTGGGGTTGCGGAGATGAGGGTTGCGG